>NEUS01000032.1 GCA_002288455.1 Opitutia bacterium Tous-C1TDCM | reverse complement strand
GCGCCGTCGAAATCGAAGCGGCTCCAACGCTGCGTCTGCCGCGCCCAGATCAGGGATTTGCCGCCGACCTGGTAGCCGCGGATCCAATCGAACGGTTTCTCCTGCACGTAGGGGTGCTCGCGGTCTTTGACGAAGAAGTGCGCCGTGCTTTCGTCGTACGCGTAGCAGCGCTTCACGATCGGATCCGCCTTCGCCACCGCCTCGGGCAGGCGCCCGCGGTGCGGAAACTCCCACGGGTGCTTCAGCGCCGTCGGGTAATCCTCGGCGTGCTTCACGTCGCGCCCGCGCTCGAGCACGAGCGTTTTCAGACCCTGTTCGCACAATTCCTTCGCCGCCCAGCCGCCGCTGATGCCCGAGCCGATCACGATCGCGTCGTAGGTGTGGGCGCGCGCGCCGGGGGTCGTGGGGTGGTTCGCCATCGCGCGGCAATCGAAGGATCGCGCGCCGAAAATTCAAGCGCGGGCTGGCGGCTGCGTTTGCCTCCCGGCTCGGACCGGTTTTTGTCCGCCTCCAATTCCGCCGCCGTGACACCCGCCTTCTGCCTTTCCTCGCCCCAGACCGGCACCGTGTATCCGGTTTACCTGCACGACGCGCCGGCCGGCGCCCCGGCCGTGCTCTTCCTGGAAGGCGACGACCAGTTCGCCCCCGCGGTCGCCGCCTACGACGCGCTGCGGCTCGCCGGCGCGGTGCCGCCGCTCCGCCTCGTCGGCCTCGGCTACGGCGCGAGCTATGCGCAACCCGGCAACCGCCGCGGCCGCGACTACACGCCGACCGCGCACACCGACGAACCGACGAGCGGCGGCGGCGAAGCCTTTCTCGCCTTTCTCCGGCAAACGTTCTGGCCGGATCTCGCGCAACGCATCCCGATCGACGGCGCCGTCCGCGGCCTCGCCGGCCATTCGCTCGGCGCTCTGCTCGTGCTGCAGGCGCTCTGGCAGGACGAACCGTTCTTCACCCACCACCTCGCGAGCGCACCCTCGGTCTGGTGGGACGACCGCAGCATCTTGCGGCTGGGCCGCGAACGCCACGCGCGCCGGCCCGCCCTGCCGGCACGGCTCTTCCTCGCGGTCGGCGAACGCGATTCCGAATCGATGCTCGGCGACCTCGCCTTGCTCGAAGCGCAATTGGCCGCGGCCCCGTTCGCCGGACTCGCGGTGACGTCACGCCGTTTCCCGCGCCGCAACCACTTCAACGTCCTCCCCGACGCCTTCGGCGCGGGGTTGGCCGCGTTGTTCGGGACCGCGCCTTAAAGTCACGAAAACAGTTGGCCACAGAGGACACGGAGCCGAACCGGAGGATCACAGAGCAGAGGAAGCTACCCATCGCAGCGGCCTATCCTGCAGGCTCAGACTGCCTCCCCTCCTCCGTTGCGGCAAGTGGTCCTCCGTGAACTCGGTCCCTCCCTCGGTGACCTCTGTGACCCAACTCTGCTGACAAAGCCAAAGCCGTACCCACCTCCACTGCTTTGGCCTGCGGGATTGCCGCGGCGGCAACACCCGTTACGTCTGCTCCGCTTCATGTCCCCGCGCTTTCCCGCTTGGTGCGCCGGCTTCTGCCTCGGCGTTCTTTCCTTGGCCGCCGCTCCGCTGCGCCCGCTCGATTCCGCCGCCCGCGCGTCTCTTGCCGCCGAGGCGTTCACGGCGGTCCGCGCCGCCTCGGCGCCGGCGGACACGTTGCCCGCCCCCCGGATCCTCGGCTCCCGCCTCGAAGGCACCCGGCTCAGCCTCGATCTCGGCGCCGAAATCCTCGCCTACGGTCCCGGCACCCTCGCCTTCGAACACGCGCTGGCGCCGTTGCTCGAAGCCGCGGCCGACATCCTGCGGCCGGAATTCTCCGCCTTCGAAATCTACGTCACGGTCGCCGGCATCCCGCTGGAAAACATCTTCGCCGCCGCGGAGCGTCCGGCCGTCGCGGCCGCGTTGCCGACTCTTCTGCCCCCACCCGCCCGCGCCGGTCTCGCCGGCCGCCGCGTCGCCGTCAGCCCCGGCCACGGCTACTATCTGCTCGGCAGCACCTATGTCCTGCAGCGGAGTTTCTTCTCCGGCATCGTCGAGGATTTCGTGAATCACGATTTCATCACCTTGCTCGACGGCCTGCTGCGCGAATCCGGCTCCGTCGTCCTGCCGACGCGCAATCTCGACCGCAACGCCGGCCTCGGCGAAACGGGATTCCCGAAATGGCAGGAAGCCGCGCGCTACCACCTCAAGGCCCTCGGCGCCGATCCCTCGATCTGGAACGAAGCCGGCTTCACGCACCTCAACCAAGATATCCGTTGCCGTCCGCTCTGGGCCAATTCCGTCAACGCCGAGGTCCTCGTCAGCCTCCACAACAACGGCGGCGGCGGCACCGGCACCGAAACCCTCTACGACACCAACAACGGCTTCGGCCCCGAGAGCCGCCGGCTCGCCGACGCGCTCCACGCCCGCGTAATCGCCGCCATCCGCCGCGATTTCAACCCGGCCTGGGCCGACCGCCGCGTCCAGGGCTTCAACGGCAGCTACGGCGAGAACCGCCTCGCCACCCGCCCCGCCGTGATCCTCGAAATCGCCTTCATGGACCGGCCGGAGCCCGACAATTCCGCCCTGCGCAACGAGACCTTCAAACGGCTGGTCGCCGCCGCGATCCGCGACGGCCTCGCCGACTTCTTCGCCGGCGCCCCGGCCACGGCCCCCGCCGCCCCGGCCGGCCTGCGGGCCGCGCCCGAGGCCGCCGCGATCGCCCTCGCCTGGACGGACTTGGCGACGACGGAAACCGGCTACCGCGTGGAACGCCGCGCCGGCGTATCCGGTTCGTGGGCACCGCTTGCCTCCCTCGCGGCCAACGCGACCGCTTACCGCGACGCCGCCGTCGTCCCCGGCACGCTCTACGGGTACCGGGTGATCGCGTTCAACGCCGCCGGCGACGCCGCGCAATTCTCCAACGAGACCGAGGCCGCCCCCGTTGCGGCGCTCTCCCTCGCCCCGCTCCGCACCGTGCCGCCCTTCACGTGGGGCATGGGCGTCGCGACGCCCGTCGTCGTAACCGATCCCGCCGGCCGCACCGTGTCCGGCGCCGTCGTCGCCGGCCAAGACAGCCTGGGCAACCGGCCGTTCGCCCCCGTGCTCACCGACGCCGAAGGCCGCGCCTCCTTCGCGACCGCCGTCCCGCCGGGCCTCGCCGCCGGCACCTACCGCCTCACCTTCACCGCCACGGCCCCCGGCTATGCCGCCGCGACCGCCACCCGCGACGTGCTCGTCGAAGTGCCCGCCGGCACCGTCCCGGGAACGCCGCTCTTCTCCGTCATTCCCGGGGACCAAACCGCCCCGGCCGGTACCGCCGTCACGTTCACCGCCGCGGCCACGGGCGCCGGGACGCTGTCGTATCAGTGGTTCCGTGACGGCACGGCGCTGCCGGGCGCGAACCAACCGGCGCTGACTTTGCCGCGCGTCGGCGCCACGGACGCCGGCGCCTACACGGTCGCCGCCATCAACGCCCTCGGCCGCACCGTGAGCCCGGCCGCCGTTCTCGCGGTTTCCCCTGCCGCCTGGCTGAGCAACGTTTCCCTGCGCACGACCCTCGCGGCCAACCAAAACGTGATCGTCGGCTTCGTCGTGGCCGGCGGCACCAAGGAACTGTTGGTCCGCGCCGCCGGGCCCGCGCTGACGGGCTTCGGCCTCGCGGGCGCGATGCCCGATCCGCGCCTCGAACTTTTTCGCGGCGCCGTCCGCCTCACCGCCAACAACGACTGGCCCGGCTCCCTTGCCGCCACGACGTCGGGGCTCGGCGCCTTCCCGTTTGCCGCCGCCAGCCGCGACGCCGCGTTGCTCCAGCCGCTCGCCGGCGACGCCACCGTCCAGGTTTCCGGTCCGGCCGGCGGCACTGTCCTGATCGAAGGCTACGACGCCGGCCGCGGCAGCGCCGTGCGGCTGGTCAATCTTTCCGCCCGCAACCGCGTCGGCACCGGCGGCGATATTCTCATCGCCGGTTTCTTCGTCGCCGGCACCGGCACCCAACGCGTGCTGCTCCGCGCCGTCGGCCCCGGCTTGGCGCCCTTCGGCGTCACGGGCCTCCTCGCGGACCCGAAACTCGAACTGTTCGACGGCGCCGTCCGCCTCGCGGAAAACGACACCTGGGCCGCCGACCTCGCCCCGACCTTCGCGTCCGTGGGCGCCTTCGCGTTGCCCGCCGGGAGCCGCGACGCCGCCTTCGTCGCCACCTTGCCCGCCGGTCGTTCCTACACGGTGCAGATCTCGGGCGTCGGCGGCGCCACCGGCGAGGCCCTCGTCGAGGTTTACGAATTGCCATGACGCACGCGCGATCCCGTCGCCGCCCCGGGCCCGACAGACGCCCCGGACGCGAAAAACCGACCGCCCTGTTTTCGCGTCGGATCGGTGCCATGCTGCGGATCTTGGGCTTCGCCGCCTTGCTCCAAACCGCGGCGTTGCCCGCGGCCGTTCCGCCAGCGGCCTCGCCCTTCGCGCCTTGGTTGGCCGCCCCGGCCGGCGCGGCCCCGGGCGCAGATTCCACCCGCGACAACCGGCTCGCCCGGTTGGAAAACGGCTACGACGCGCTCCTGCTCCGCGTGCATCTCATCCGCGCCGCGCAACGCTCGGTCTCGATCCTGACCTTCATCTGGACGAACGACGAATGCGGCCGGCTGCTGATCTGCGAACTCATCGAGGCCGCCCGCCGCGGCGTGAAGGTCCGGATTCTCGCGGACCACATGATCTCGGACCAGGATCCGGCCACCGTCGCGTTTCTCGCCACCGCGCATCCGAACCTCGAGGTAAAGCACTACCGGCCCGCCCTCTCGCGCCTCAAACCCACGCGCTGGCAAAACTTCGTCGCCGCCGTCACCTCCTTCCGCGGCCTCAACCAGCGCATGCACAACAAGGTCATGCTGGTCGACGAAGCCGTCTTCATCACCGGCGGCCGCAACATCGAGAACGCCTACTACGACCACTCCGTCGGCCTGAATTTCCGCGACCGCGATGTCGTCGCCGTCGGACCGGTGGTGCGCGACGCCGTCGCCTCGTTCGAAGCCTTCTGGGCCTACCGCCACGCCGTGCCCAGCCGGGAGCTCGCCGACGTCGCCGCCGTGATCGCCGCCGGCCAATTCCGCCGTTATCCGAACCGCGCGGACTATGATTTCGGCCCGCAATTCACCGACCTCGGCCGCGAGGCCGATGACGCCGCGCTGATCGCCGCGCGCTTTGCGGCGCCGCTGCAGCCGGTGCGGAAAGTCACCTTCGTTGCCGATGATCCCGGCAAGGGCACGGGCTTCTTTTCCAGCACCGCCCGCATCACGGCCGAGCTCCGCTCCGTCCTCGAAAAAGCGGAATCCTCCATCGTGATGCAGACGCCCTACCTCGTGCTGAGCCGGCCCGCGCGCAAACTCCTGCGCGAACTGCACGCCGCGCGTCCCGGTCTCGCCGTCCGCATCTCGACGAACAGCTTCGCCTCGACGGACAACCTCTTCGCCTACTCAGCCAACTACCGGCTCCGCAGCGAATACGTCGAGGACCTCCATTTGCGGATTTTCGAATCCCGGCCCCTGCCGGAAAACCTCCTCGTCCACTTTCCCCGGCAGCCGGCCATGGCCGCGCTCGCCGCGCGCACTGCCCGGCCCGGTCGGCCCGCCCCCGCGCCGTTCCTTTGCCTCCACGCCAAGTCGCTCGTCGTCGACGGCCGCCTCGCTTTCGTCGGCTCCTACAACCTCGACCCGCGTTCCGAGAATCTGAATACGGAGGTCGGCCTGCTGGTGGAGGACGAGGCCTTTGCCCGCGGGCTGCAGGCGGAGATCGAAGCCGACATGGCGCCCGGCAACAGCTGGGTCATCGCGCGCCGCGCTTTGCCGCTCGGCCTTGAAACCGTCAACGGCCTCGTCAGCGACCTCTTTTCCCTCAGTCCCATCGAGCTTTGGCCGGTGCAGAACACGAGCAGCTTCGAGCTCCGCCCCGGCGGCGCCGCCGTGCCGCCGGACCACCCGAAATTCCACGAGCACTACCGCGATGTCGGCGCTTTCCCCGGCACCGAAGGACTGCTTTCCACCAAGGAAATCGTCACGCGGCTCTACAAGGCCGTCGGCTCCCCGCTGACGCCGATCCTGTAGGATCAATTTTCCTGCCGCGCCCCGGCCCCGATCCCGCGAACGCAGCCGATGCCGTGACAAACCCAAGATCCGCGTAGCCGCTCCCGCCCGTCGCCGCCATGATGGCGGTTCCCCGAGCCGCTATGGTTGAACGCGAGATTACCGCCATCCCTCCCCTCACGCCCGCGGAGCGTTCGATCGTCGACTGCCACTCGTTGCTGAACCTGTACAACGTCGTCCGCGGTGAACTCACCGGTCTCGGCATTCTCCTGGCCGACAACGAAAACCTCTTCGCCGCCGCCCTCGATGCCTGCGACCGGCGCGTTGCCCGGGTCGGGGCCGCCGGCACCGCGCTGGCCGACGCCGTCCGCGACCAGGAATTCGAATCGATCGTGCACCTCGAAATCGAGGCGCGCCTCGACCAGTTTCCCGCCCGGCGCGCCGACGCCGCGGTGCTCGCCTCGATTTCCAACCTCGATTCGTTCCTCTGGATTCTGCACGTCCGCACTTTGGAGTACTCGGCGCGCGCCGCGGAGCCCGACCGCTGGGTGCAGGTCGCCGCCACCGATCTCGTCGCCGATTTCCAGGAATGGTTCCGCGGGCTCGAACAGTTCAGCCACGGCCGGCTTCGCTTCGTCTACAACCTCGCCCTGAAAGGACCGAACGACACCTATGTCGACCTGCGCTTCGAGGGCCGGCACGGCGGCCTGATCCGCTTGCCCGCCGTCCTGAAGGACGTGCTGCGCGATCTCGTCGCCAACGCCCGCAAGTACACGCCGTCCGGCGGCCAGCTGCGCGCCGCGCTCCACTGCGGCGGCGACGGCGTGCGTCTCACCGTCGAGGATACGGGCCGCGGCATTCCGGCGGACGAGATCGAGACGGTGGTCGGCTTCGGCCGGCGCGGCAGCAATGTCGGCGACATCCGCACGCTCGGCGCCGGTTGCGGTTTGACCAAGGCATTTCTCGCCACGCGCGAACTCGGCGGCCGCTTCTGGATCGCCTCCGCCGTCGGCCAAGGCACGCGCGTGCGCCTGCACCTTCCGCCGGAACGCGGTCCGGGCGCGGCGGACGCCAGCCTGCTCGGCTGACGCCCCGTCCCGCTCACGGCGCCGGCAGCGGCACCTGCCGCGTCGTCCGCAGGTACGCGATCAAGTCGCGGACTTCGTCGTTCGACAGCGTCTTCAGCAAGCCCTCGGGCATCAGCGAAACCGGCGATTTCTCGCGGGCCTGGATCTCGGCCTTGGCGACGACCGTATCCTGCCCGACCATCCGCAACGTCACCTGCTGGTCGTCTTCCGCGGCGACGTTGCCCGCCAAGGTACGGCCATCGCGGGTCGTGATCGTGACGAGGTGGTAGCCCTCCTGCATCACTTCGCTCGGATTCACGATTTCGGTGAGGATGTAGTCGAGGTTGGCGCGGTTCGAGCCGGTGAGATCGGGTCCGATTTTGCCGCCCGCCCCGTACAAGGTGTGGCAGGCGCTGCAGGTCCGTTCGAACACCGCGCGGCCGCGGGCGACGTCCGCCCGGGCCAGCACCGGATCGGTCAGACGCCGTTTCAACGCCGCCATTTCGGAAAGCTTCGCCTCGTCCGGGACGGCCAGCGGTCCCCAGAAGTCGCCGAATCCGGGCCCGAGCACGCGTTGCAATTGCCGCGCCGCAAAGGCGGAAATCTCGGTCTTCGCAATCTGCTGCGCCTTCAGCGCGGCCAGCAACCGCTCCGCACTCGGCCGCCGGGCCGCCAGCGTCAGAATCGCCTCCGCACGATCCGCCGCCGGCCACCCGGTGAAACGGGCCAGCACGGCTTCCGCGATTTTCCGGTCCTCGAAGACCGTCGCCGCCCGCAGCGCGTCGCGGCGCAATCCCGCATCGTCCAGCAACGCGATCACCGCCGGCACCGCCGGGACATAAACGTCGCGGGCAAAGGCCGCGAGAATGTCGGCCCGCCGCGCGGGCTCCGCCGCCGGATCCCGCAACGCAGCCAACTGCGCCGCCGCCGCCTGGGCATCGCCGAAGCGTTGCCCTATCTCCAAGGCGAGTTCGCGGCTCCGCGCCGTGGCGCCGTCCCGCAGCCGCGCCGCCGTCGCTTCCCAATTGGCCGGCGCCGACACTTCGCGCCGCCCCAACCCGCCGAGTCCGTCGCGCAAGCCTTCGAGCAGCGCCTCGCGCAGGGCCGCGGCCGGGGCCGCCCCGATCGCGCCGACGACGAGCTCCAGTTGCCGCGCCGCGGTCGCCCGCCGCGCGACGAACTGCTGCAGCCGCGGCAGTTTCGCCTGGGCCGCCAGCGCGAGAGCCCGCGCCGGTTCCGCCGCCACCAGCGGCTCCAGCGCAAACCAGATCAGTTTCGGCAAATTGTGGTCCGTCGCGTCGCCCGCGTGGCGCGACAATCCCGCCACGATTTCCCAACGCTCGGCCAGCGGCAGACGAGCTGCCATGGAAGCAAGGCAGCGCCGCACGACCGGCGACGGATCGCCCGCCGCCATCCGCGCAAACTCCGCCACCGTTTCCGGCCCGGGCGAGCCGTCTTCGCACAGCAACTCGATCGCCCAGCCGCGGACATACGGTTCCGGCGCGCGCAACAGCTCCGCCAACCGCGCCCGCGGGAGCTGCCCCGTCACGTGCAGCGCCCAGAGCGCCCGCAGCTTCCGCGCCGCCGTGCCGCCGGCCGCGAACAGCTCCCACAGTTTCGCCGGCACCTGCGGATCGAGCCGGCCGGCCGCGGCGCGTTGCTGCAATTGCAGGCGGGCGCGGCGCACATACCAGTCGTTGCGGTGGGTCTGCAGTTGCACGAGCTCAAGATCGCTGCGCGCCGCGAGATCCAAGCCGGTCGTGCCGGCGAGGCCCTTCGGCGCCAGCCGGAAGATGCGGCCCGTGCCCTTGTCGTTGACGGAATTGCCGCAGATGTCGGCGTCGTGCCAGTCAAGGATGTAGACGGCGCCGTCGGGCCCGGTCTCGACGCTGAAGCCGATCCACTGCGGATCGTTGGCGAGCAGGACATCGTCGCCGTGCTGCCCGACAAAGCCGGAACCCGCCGGCACGAGCACGTCGGTCAGCAGCGCGCGCTCATGGAGATTGGCCATGAAGATGCGGTTGCGGTACGCGGCGGGAAATTCGTCCGCCAAATAGATGCGGGCGCCGCCGTGCGCGGAACGGTGGCGGTGGTCGGCGATCGTCTTGATGTCGTCGTAGACGTACGGGTTGATGTGCCGGCCGCCTTGGCGGTGGTAGATGCCGTTCGGGATCACGTGCCAGAGATGCGGGATCACGCAGGCGGTGATGAACATCTGGCCGTGGTCGTCGAAATCGAGGCCCCAGGGATTGCTGAAACCGTGCGCCACGATCTCGAAACGCTGCTTGGTCGGATGGTAGCGCCACACGCCGCCGTCGATGTACTGCCCGTCCACGACCGCCATCTTCTCGGGAAACGGCTCGCCGGTCCGGTAGAGTTTACCGCCGTCGGCGGGTTTGCCGACGGTCGAGCGGGTCGCGAAACCCTGCAGACCGTACAACCAGCCGTCCGGCCCCCAGGTGAAGCTGTTGAGCGTCTCGTGCCGGTCCTGGATACCCCAGCCGGTCAGGCGGATCTCGATCTTGTCCGCGTCCGCCCGGTCGTCGCGGTCGCGGTCGGGCACGAAGAGCAAATTCGGCGGAGCGCCGAGCCAGAGGCCGTCGAAGCCGACCGCGATCGCGGCCGGGAACGGGATCCCTTCGAGGAACACCTTCCGCGTATCCATTTTTCCGTCACCGTCGGTGTCCTCGAGAATCAGAATCCGGCTGTCGCCGGAATTCGCGAAACCCACGCGCCGGTTTTCGTAATCGCGGTTCTCCGCCACCCAGAGCCGCCCGCGGTCGTCCCAGCAGAAGGCCATCGGCTGCGTGATCGCGGGTTCGGCCGCCGCCAGCTTCACCTCGAAACCGGCGGGCACGGTCATTTTCGCGACGGCCTCCTCGCCGCTGAGGAACTTCGCCCGTTTGCCTTCTTCCCGCGCCAGCACCCAGAGTGCGCTGTCGAGCCCCTCGCCGGTGTAGTCCTTCCACGCCTGGTCGAGTTTCAGGTCGCTGAACTCGCCGGTGTAGGCCACCAGCCGGTGCCGCACGGTCACGGACTTGCCCGCGGCTATTTTCCAGTCGCCGAGGATTGCGCGGCTCGGGCCGACGCCGAACTGGCCGTCGACGCGCCAGGGCTGCGGATAACCCGGGTTCAGCGGATGGTCGAAAATCGCGAGGTGCGCCTGATCGGTGCGCCCGGGCACCTGCAGGCCGACATCGAGCCAGACGGACCGCTGGCCGTTCGCGCGCTCGCCGCGCTGGCGGTTGCCGTTCACGACGGCGCCCGGCATCCCGGCGCGCCACGGCATGCGCACGAAGAGCCCGCCGTAGGCGTACTCCGAGACGGTCACGTCCGAAATTGCTTCGCCCGTCCATTCCAGATCGAGCAAAAATCGGCCTTCGCTCTCGCGCATCGACCAACGCTGGGTTTCGCGCAGCACCGGCTGGCCGTCCGCGCCGAGCAAATCGTAGTCGGTCCGCCACGTGACCTCCTCGCCCTTTCCGGCCACCACTTGGAGGCCCGTCCGCCGCCAGTAGCCGGCGCCTGGATTGTGAAAGTAGTCCCGGCCGTTCAGCCGCGTCAGGCCCCAGTAGATGCCGGTCTGGTGCCGATGGTGGCCCGGGCTGAATTCCGTGAGCACGCCCTTGCCGTCGGGTGCCGCGAGCGGATGCAGGTACGGCCGCATCTCGGCTCCGGCCTGCTGGACGAGCAGCGGCGTTTCCTGCCCGGCCCGCACCACGGTGAGCGTGCCCGCCGCGGCATCTTCGCGCAGTTGCAGGGGCGCCGCGACCAAGCCGACGCCGCCGAGGCCGGCCAACAGAAACACCCGCAGGCGGGAAACGACACGCAGCAAGAGGGAAAGGGACATGGCGGAAACGGGGTTGGGGAAAGTCCGGGAGCGACCGGCCATCCCTACCACAATCGCGCCCCCGCACCTATCGGAATTCGGGCCGCCGACGCGCGCGCCCGGTCCCGTCTCCCTACAGCCGGGCGAGCAGGGTCAGTTCCGGGGAACGCAGGAACGCCTTGAAACGCGCCGGCGTCGCCTCCCGGGCCAGCACGGCCTCGTTCAGCCCGATGCCCCGCAGGACGAATTGGGTCAGGTCGGCCACGAGTCCGTCCGCCCGGGCCTGGTACGAGACCGCCGGCCGCTCCGCGAGGCGCACAAGGCAGACGAGCGAGGCGGTGTGGTGGCAGAACCAGAAGAGGTCCTTCACCGCCGTGCCGACGGTCGCCGCATCGCCCGCGCTCCGCGCCGCCGCGAGACATGCCGTGAACTGCCGGCGCATCAGCCCCAGCTGCCGGCCGCCGAAAACCCGGCCCGCATAGAGCCCGTCTTCCAGCAGGCTGCGGTAGAGCAGGCGCATCGAGGCGTCGGCATGGTCCGGCCGCTTGATCACGATGCCGCGGACCAGAAAGTAGACCAGCCGCACGAGCGAAGCCGTCGCCGGCGGCAGTTGCACGATGCGCCGGTAGTCGAGTTCGAAGCTGTGGGAACAGTAGGCGTAGATCTCCGCGCAGAGCTGTTCCTTGGTCGGGTAATGGCGGAAAATCAGCGCCTCCGAGACGCCGCTCACCGCCGCGAGTTCCCGGGTGGTGACCCCGTCGAAGCCTTTGCGGGCCACGACCGGCAGCACGGCGCGGGCGATGGCTTCCTTGCGTTGGACGGCGGAGAGACGGCGGGGCACGGAGGGTTTCGGCATGGGTGCGGGGGTTCGGCCACGCTGCGGGCCGCCCGGCCGCAGGCAAACGCTTTTCCGGCGGCCGCCCTTTGTGAGTGATCACTTACAAAGTCCGGCCGTGGCATATGAAATGCTTCCCCCGGACCCGCCCACACCATGAAATCCAACCACCCTCCGCACCGGCGCCTGCCCCGTCGCCTGCTCGCATCCCTACTCCTGTCCGGCGGATCGCTCGCCGCCCAGACGACGCCGGCGGCCCGCCCGGACACCGCGCCGCGCCCCGAGGCCGTGACCACGATGGAAAAATTCGTCCTCGCGGAGAAAGTCGACGATCCCGCCGGCATCATGCCCAACACCCCGGCCGACTCCGTGTTCGGGCTCGGGCTCAAGTCGATCGACACCCCGCGCTCCATCAGCGTCGTGACCGCCGAGATGATCGAGCTCTTCGACATCGACGATATCAACGACCTCGTCGCGCTCACTTCCGGCACCTACACCAGTTCGTTCTTCGGCGTGCCCGGCGCCCTCGATATCCGCGGCGCCCCCGGCGAGACTTTCTTCCGCGGCATGAAGCGGATCAAGAACCCGGGCAATTTCCCGACGCCGATCGGCGCTTCCGACCGGATCGATGTCGTCAAGGGCCCGCCCTCCCCGATCTTCGGCCCCGGCCCGATCGGCGGCTACCTCAACTTCATTCCCAAATCGGCCCGCGCCTCGACCGGACGCTACCTCGGCAAACCCACCGGCAAGATCGCCACGACCTTCGGCTCCTTCGAAAAACGCGTTTCCACGGCCGAAGTCGGCGGCCCGGCCCCGATCTTCGGCAAGACCGGCGGCTACTATGCCTACGTCCTGACCGAAAACTCCGGCAGCTTCTACCAAAACAGCTACCAGGATCAGCTCATCATCCAGTCCTCGTTCGACTACGATCTCACCCCCTCGGTGCGCATCCAGTTCGGGGAGCAGTACCACTACTACGGCGGCACCGAGAACGCCGGCTGGAACCGCATCAGCCAGGACCTGATCGACAACCGCAACTACATCACGGGCAGTCCGCCAAGCATCGACACCGACGGCGACGGCCTCAACAGCCGCGCCGAGTACCTCGCCGCCGGCGTCAACGTCCTCAACTTCGCCATCGCGAACCGACCCTACGGCAACACCAACCCCGCCGCCCCGAACGCCAACTACCGGCTGCTCAATCCCGGCACCGCCAAGCTCGAGCGCAACCAGGTCCTCATCGCCGCCGGCGACAAGGTCGATTCGAAGAGTTTCGGCGCGTTCTTCGACGTCATCAAAACGTTCAGCCCGACCGTCACGCTCACCAACAAGGTCTTCGTCGACTACCTCGACCGGTACAAGTACGCCGCCTACGGCTTCTCCCAGCAGCAGGAAGCGTTCACCTTCGAGAACAAGCTCGTCGCCGACACCGTCCACACGCCGTCCGACGCACTGAAAATCACGACCACGACCGCCGGTTCGTTCTACTTCAACCACGCCAACGGCCGCAGCGATACGTCGTCGGAAACCTTCGAGCGCCGCGACATCACCAAACCCTCCACGGCCATCGACCGGGCGGCGCACGCCTACCTGCGCCCCGACCTCAAACCGTGGGACAACGACATCACGTCGAAGTACACCGACCTCTCGCTCGGTCTCGTCACCGCCGTCTCCTACCGCGAGCGCACCCACCTGCTGCTCGGCGCCCGGCTCGACTACATCCCGAAGATGACCTCCAAGCAAAACGGGATCAACGGGCCGCTCGTCCGCCCCGCCCCGCTCCCGGGCCGCAACCAGTTCGCCCGCGGCGAGGTGGTCGAGAACGACGACTCCGGCACTTCCTGGAACGTCAGCCTCTCCCACAACCTCATCGTCAAATCCGGCAACCTCGATGTCCTCTCGGTCTACGGCACCCGCGCCCACCAGTCGCTGATCAGCTCCGGCCAGGACGGCGAAGTCGCCCCGGGCGTCGTCATGTCCGGCCCGCTCAACGGCACCGAACTCAAGGAACTCGGCTTCAAAGCCTCCTTCTTCGGCGGCAAACTGTTCGCCTCCGTCGCCGGCTATTCCCAGACCCGCTCCGGCGTCTCCGATGGCGCAGTCGACCTCACCGTCACCGCCACCAAGGGCGAAGGGATCGAAACCGAAATCCGCTACGTCCCGGTCAAGCAGCTCGCCTTCACCGTCGCCGCCAATTGGCAGAAGACGGTGTACGACCCGCCGCTCGTCCTCCAGCCCAGCGGCCTGCTCGGCGTCAATGCCGGCATCCAATGGGGCAATCCCGCCACCACCGGCGTCCCCGGCATCAACGCCTACGGCGGCACGGTGTTCACCGCGGTGCCCGCCGCCCGCGCCTCGACCGATTTCATCGAGCGCGCCGGCTCGCCCGACAAGGTTCTCAGCGGTTCCGTTTCCTACACGATGATGGACCGTCTGACCGCGACCTTGAGCGGCACCTACCAGGCCAGCGTCTCGGCCGACCGTCTGAAGTCGGTCATTCTGCCCTCGGCCATGGTCTTCAACGGCTCGCTCGGCTACGCCGTCGGCAACTGGCACCTCAAAGTCAGCGTCAGCAACATCACGGACGAATGGTACTACCGTTCGAATTTCCCCGATATCTTCGGCGGTGCCGTCGTGCTGCCCCTGCCCTCGCGCGGCTACGAATTCAGCGCGTCGTTCAAGTTCTGAACCGCGGCCTTTGACGCCAGCGCACGCGATCGTGGCACGTTTGTCGCTACCGGCGGCTACCACGATCGCGTGATCACTGTTTCCCAAGTTTCCAAACGTTTCCCCGGCGGCACCGTCGCGCTCGACCAGATCGACCTGACGGTGGCCCGCGGCGAATTCGTGAGTCTGCTCGGCCCTTCGGGTTGCGGCAAAAGCACCCTGTTGCGGTTGCTCGCCGGTCTCGACACCGCAACCAGCGGCATCGTCCAGGTCGGTGGGCTCGCCCCGGTCGAGGCCTGCCGCCGCGGCGCCATCGGGGTCGCGTTCCAGCGACCTGCCCTCGTCCCGTCGCGCACCGCCCTGGAAAACGTGCGCCTCACCCTCGAGATCGTCCGGCGACCCGGCTCCTTCACCCCCGCGGAACTCCTGCGGCAATTCGGCCTCGAGGCCTTCGGCCATCACTACCCGCACCAGCTTTCCGGCGGCATGCAGCAACGCGTCAACATCGCCTGCGCCCTGGTCCACCGCCCGGAAATCCTCCTGCTCGACGAACCTTTCGGCGCGCTCGACGAGATCACCCGCGAATCCCTCACGGGATGGCTGCGCGGCGTTATCTCCGCCACCGGCCAGACCGTGGTGCTCGTCACCCACAGCGTCGAGGAAGCGGTCACGCTGTCCCATCGGATCGTCCTGATGCGCCCGGATCCCGGCCGCATCCACTCCGTCTCCGAAGTCCCCGCCGCCGCCCGGATCGGCGACTGGACCGCCCCCGCCGTCGTCGCCGAAGTCACCCATCTCCGCCGCCGCCTGCACGGCGTCGTGCCGGCGGGCGCCGCCGCATGAAAGCGCCGCTCCCGTTTTTGCTCGTCCTGCTCGCCGTCCCCGCGGCGTGGCAACTGGCGATCTGGTGCTTCGAGCCCAAACCCGCGTTCCTGCCGCCGCCCGCCATGGTGGCCGGCGTGTTGTGGACGGAGCGCTCCGCCCTCCTCGGCCACACGCTCGTGACTCTCGGCGAAGCCGTGCTCGGCTACGCTATCGCCAATGTTTTCGCGCTCGGCTGCGCTCTCTTCTGTTTCCACGTCGGCGGGGCGGAACGCGTGCTGGCCCCGTGGCTGGTCGCCTTGAAAAACGTGCCGTTCCCGACCGTCGCCAGCATTCTCGTCGTCGTGATGGGCGACTCGCTCGGGCCGAAATTGATCGTGGTCGTGCTCGTTACCTTCTTCCCGATCCTCGCCAATCTGAACAAAGGCCTGAAAACCGCCGATCCCGTGCTGATCGACCGGTTGCGCACCTTGCACGCCACGCGCTGGCAGATCTTCCGCAAAGCCGCCTGGCCGGCCGCGATTCCCTTCTACCTCGCCGCCCACGAGATCGCGTTCACCGGCAGCATCATCGCCGCCATCGTCGCCGAATGGCTCTTTGCCCAACGCGGTCTCGGTTTTCTGATCGTCCAGGCCTCCACCCAGTTCCGCACCGACCGCCTCTTCGCCGTCACCCTCGTCGCCAGCGTCGTCGCCATGCTGGTCTACGGCCTCGTCGGCCTCGCCGAACGCCGCGTGCTGCGCTGGCAGCGCGCCTGACCCCGCTTCCCTTTGCCTTCCTTGCTCCGCTTCCTCCTCGCCCTCGCCTTTGCCGCCCTGCTGTCCGCCTGCGGCCGCGCGCCGCCGCCCGCCGCCCCGGCGGCCGCGCCCGCCGCCACCTACGCCCAGACCCTCGCGTCCGTGCAGGCACGCCTGCCCGCGGCCCGCTACGCGACCAACGATTTCATTCCTGACGCCGGCACGCCGCCGCCGGCCTTCGACCGCCGCGTGCGCCTGCGCATCGGCATGCCGTGGCTGCTCAACGACGAGGAAGCGCCGTGGTACATCGCCCAGGAAAAGAAATTCTTCGCCGCGGCCGGCCTCGACGTCGAACTGCTCTCCGGCGGCCCCGCGCACAACTACCTCGCCGTCCTCGCCGGCGGCGGGGTCGAGATCGGCGTCATCAACATGACGACCCAGGTCACCAAGTTCGTCGCCAGTCCCACCGGCGCCGATGTCGTCATCGTCGCCGTGACCCTGCGGCGAACCCCCGAGGCGATCCTTGCGATCGACCACGACACGCCCCGGGACCGGCGTTCGACCCGCGTGCTGCGGGCCGCCGACTTCGCCGGCAAGACGATCGCGGTCGAAACCACCTCGCAGTACGTCATGGAAAGCGTCCTCGCCCTCAACGGCCAGCCCCCGGGCGAGGTGAAGTTCCTCCGCGTCTCGACCGTCGACACCCTGATCATGCGCCGCGTCGACGGCATGGCGTCGTGGATCGTGAACCAGCCGCGCCTGCTCGAGGACGCCGGCTACCTCAACTGGGTCGCGTATCCGCTCGCCCAGCACGGGTGGGAAGGCGCGGCCGATGTCTCCGTGGTGCGCCGCGATTTCCTCCGCGACCAGCCCGACGTCGTCCGCCGCTACCTCTGGGCGCTGCGGCAGGCGGTCGAGTTCATGCTCGACGAGCCTGTCGCCGCCGCGGAGATCACCAGCCGCTACGCCACCGGCCAGCCGCTCACCCCGGCGCAGGTGCTCCGGCGCTTCGAGCTGCAGCGCGACCTTGTGCTCGGCGACGGCCGCGCCGGCCTGCTGCGGGCCGACCCGGATGCGATCGACCGCACCGCCGCGCACATGGTCCGCGCCGGCGTGATCGCGTTGCCGGCCGCCCCGCGCTGAAAGCCCGGCGGCCCGCGCCGGCCGGTCCCGCGCTAGGCGAGCGCCTCGGCCGGCTGCCGCCGCGCCGTATCCGCCGCCTCGATCTCTGCGATACCGGGATCGGGATCGCTCAGGCCGAAGGCCGAGAGGCCGAGAAAATCGAGCGTCTGATCCGTATCCAGGGGATGGAACAGCCCCGCCTTCACATCGCGGAAAATCCGCTCGAGCGGAAACGAACGCGACAGCGATGCGCCGCCGGCCACGCGCAGGCCCAGGTCGAGCACGCGCGAGCTGTTCTCGATCGCGATCATCTTCGCGGCCGCCGCTTTGCGGGTCCAATCCTCGGGCGGATCGCGGTCGAACTCCGCTGCCGCCTTCCAGAGCACCGCGCGCGCCGCCTCGATGAGCGCATCCATTTCGCCGATCTTGACGCGGACGTTGGGCAAAAAACCGAGCGACCGGTTAAGCGGCGGCTTCTTCCGCGCCGCCATCATGCCGACGAGAAAATTCCGGGCCGCCAGGGCGAGCCCGATGTAAACCGACGAATTCGCCAGCGGGTTGGTGCCGAAGAGATACGTCACCCCGCCGCGCGTGAACGTCGGCCGCCGCAGCAGCACGTTTTCTTCCGCGAGAAACACGTCCTTGAACGTGGTCGTGTGCGAAGCCGTCGCGCGCATGCCCATCGAGTTCCAGTCCTCGGCAAACTCGATTCCCGGCGTCGCCGTCGGCACCAGAAACGTCAGCACCGCCGGGCCGTCCGGCGCCTCGTCCCAGGTCGCCTCCGAAAAGAAGCGGTCGAGTGCGACACTCTGGCTGCTGAATATCTTGGTGCCGTTCAGGAGCCAGCCGCCCGGGTGGCGCGTCGCCCGGGTGCGCGGCCGCAGCAAACCGATCGCGTTGCCCGGCTCGGTGAACGAGCCGCCGATCACGTGGCGCTGTGCCGCCACCTCCGCCAGCAGCCGCGCCGCGTGGGCGGAAACCCCGCGCTCCTGCATCAGCGTGAGCATCGTGACGGTGTTGAAGTGCATGTTCACCGCCAACGCGGTGGATCCGCAGCCTTCGGCCAATTTCTCCTGCGCCTTGATCCGCTCGAGCAGCGTCGCGCCGCTGCCGCCGCAGGCCTCGGGCGTGTTCAGCAGCAGGTAGCCGCTCTCCTTCAGGGCGAGGTAGTTCTCGAAGGGAAAGGTGGCTTCGCAATCGTGGGTCGCCGCCCGGGCGGCGAAATCCCGGGCGTGGCGCGCCGCCCATTCGATGAACCGGACTTCGCGGGAGGTGTGCTGCTGGAAAAACATGGGGTTCGGGCGGGGTTCGGCCGGCTCAGTTGAAACGCAGCTGCCACTTGCGCGCCGCGTAGCCGTAGGTCGCGGGCTTGACCGCCTTGAGCGCCTCGCGCCAGTCGGCGCCGCCGAAACGGACGGCGAAAGCCGCGACGTCGCGCTCGTACTCCGCCAGCAGCCGCGCCTTCGTGTCGGCCGGCACAAAGGCGAACTCCAGGCTCGTGCGCCCCAATTGCACCGTCTCCGCCCACGTGAGCCCGAACTCCCGCACCGCGGTGTAGTACTCGTCCGTCATGTTGCTGTCCCACATGCCGCGGTCGTCGGTGTTCAGCGCGACGGGAATGCCCGTCCGCAGGTATTCGGGAAACGGATGCGCCTGGATGTCGGCCGCGTACTCGAGCAGCTGGTTGGAGATGAGGTTGATCTCCACCATGAAACGGCTGTGGCGCATCAGCAGCATGGTGTCGGGGTCCGTGATCAGGTTGTAGCCGTGCCCGATGCGGGTCGCCCCGAGGAGCAGGGTATCGCGCACGTGCGCGTTGGGCTCGTCGACTTCGCCCGCATGGATGCTGATCCCGATGCCCGGGTGCTGCCGGCGCATCTCGCGGTAGACGTTCAGGAAGCGCAGCGGGAAGCCTTTGTCGTTGTCCTCGCGGCCGCCCATGTTGATCCCGACCCAGCGGGCGGGATGCGCGGCGAGAAACGCGTACATGCGCCGCACTTCCGCTTCGGCCGTCGGCGCAAAACGGAGCACGTTGCCCAGAAACCGCACCGTGACGCCGGTGGCCTGCGCATCGGGTTGCGCCAACCGCGCCTCGTAGCGCGCGGCCATCTCGTCGCCCGGGAGCACCCGGCCGTCCGGATCGCTCATGCCGAAGGCCGGCGCCTGCAATTCCAGGTAGCGCACGCCCTCCGCCGCGAACGCCTTCATGTTCTCGACCAGAATCTCCGGCACCGCGTGCGCATCCTGCACCAGGTGGTTCAGCCGCACCCAAGTGAATTCGAAAAACTCGTCGCGCCCTTCCCCCGGCCGGTCGAGCCGCACCGCATCCAGCCATTCCTGCTTTTCCGCCGGCGTCAGCGCGCCGAGCGGCTTGAACTCCTCCCGCACCGCCGGGGCGAGTTTCTTCCAGGCCGACTCGCGGATCGTCACCCAGTACACGGTGTCGATGTTCCGGCCGCGCCAGTCGATCCCGCTCGGGCCGGCATTGAGGATCCGGGTGCGGGTGTAGAAAGTCTGCCCGCCGTTCCGTTTCGGATCGGTCGCCACGGCGTACCACCACTCCGGCAGGCCGGCCCCGCCGAGGTGGTTGTGCAGGTCCCCGCCCTTCGGCAGCGCGTACAGCAAGGTGTACAATTCCGCGGGGCTCGCGGTCCGGCGGATCTCCGCCCAGCGCCCCGCCAAACCGGAATCGGCCCCGGCGCCCGTCGCCGCCGCCAGGAAGAAGCCGCCGAGCAGTCTAAGTAAGTGCCTGCTTACTTAGAGCACCCGACGTGCCAGCCGGCGCACCGTTGGCACGCCGCCGGCTGTTGGTTCCCGCCCCGGCCTGCCGCCGGAATTCCGCCCCCGCTCCATGCACCTCCCGCGCTACCTCCTCCCCGCCGCCGTCCTCGCCTCGGCCTGCCTGCCGCCCGCCGCCGCGGCCGCCGCCAAACCGATTCCGGTCAAAGCCGTCATCGTCGTCACGTTCGAGGACGGCGCCTACACCGGCGACAAACCCGGCGGTCTCCAGCCCTGGGCCGAGGGCGAAAAGCTCGACCGCATCGTGCCTATGCCCGGCACCTTCCGCGGCGACATCGTGATGAATGCCGACGGCGTCGTCGGCCTCGTCTCCGGCCGCGGCCCGATCAACGGTGCCAGCTCGGTCATGGCCCTCGGTCTCGACCCGCGTTTCGATTTCTCCAAGGCCTACTGGTTCCTCACCGCGCTCACCGGCTTCGACCCCCACGACGCCTCGCTCGCCTCCGTGATGTGGGGCGAGTGGATCGTCGACGGCGACTGGGCCCACGAGGTCGACGCCCGCGAACTGCCGGCGGACTGGGATACGACCTACTTCCCCGTCCACGCCACCGCGCCGGACCAGAAACCCGCCGCCCGCGGTTCCACCGAACTGCTGGCCGTGCGCGAGGCCTACCGCCTCAACCCCGCGCTCTCCGCCTGGGCGTATCGGTTGACCAAGGACACGCCGCTCGCGGACACGCCAGGCATGGCGGACTACCGGAAACGTTTCGCCGGTTTCCCCAACGCCCAGCGTCCGCCCTTCGTGCTGCAGGGTTCCAATCTCGCCGCCGGGACCTACTGGCACGGCGTCAAGCGCACCGCTTGGGCCAACCGCTGGGTCAAACTCTGGACCGACGGCGCCGGCAACTTCGTCTCGACCTCGACGCCCGACGGCGGCCGCATCGGCGCCCTCACCGCGCTCGCCCGCGCGGGCCGCGTCGACTTGCAACGGGTCCTGCAAATGCACGCCGCGATGAACTTCTCGATGCAGGCCCCCGACATGACCGCGCTGGAGAGCGTCAATTACGACACCCCGGGTCGCCCGCATCCCGGCATGGCCCCCGCCCTCGCCTCGTCGTACGCCGTCGGCAGCCGCGTGCTCCACGAGCTCGTGCGCAACTGGGACCGCTACCGGGACGAAATTCCGGGCAAAGCACCGTAGCCCGGGCCTTCAGCCCGGGATATCTCCCATTCACCCGGGCTGAAAGCCCGGGCTACGGAATCCGCCACGGCCAGGCGGATGCATCTCGGACCAAACCGGCCTTGACCGGGTTCTGAACGATATAGTCCGCGACGCGCTCGCGCTCGGCCTCGTGGCGCAGCCATCGGTCGAACCACGATTCCTGCCAGAATGCTCCCGTTCGACCGAGGACGAGATTGGCCGCGCGGGCAACGCGACCTTTCCAGGCCGCGAGCATTCTTCGCAGTGGGACGGGGTCGGCCCGCGTTGGCTCGAGGATGAAATGAACATGATTGGGCATCGCGACCGCCGTGGAGACACGCCAGCCGGTGCGGATTTCCAAATCCGCCCAGTGCGCCAAGACAATTCGCGCAGCGGCGGGAGTAGTGAAGGGGGAGAAACCGAATCCTTGATCGACGTATTTCTCGCAGATCGCAAAGGACGCACGTTGCAGCATCGCACCTTCCGGCGACTCCGGGGAAATTGCGGCAAGGCGAAGGTGGACTTCCCGCAGGCGAGCGACGACCTCTCGCGGCAGCGAACCAGCGCAACGAACGGTAATGAAGTGGGGCCGGTCGGCGACTTCCCAGTGGGGCAAACGGTGATGCCAGCGTGCGCGGGTGTCGGTCAGGGAACCGGACATGCCGCGAACCTGCGAGGCAGTCGCGCGGCAACAAGGGGCGATTCAGACGAAAACAGAAGATGGCCGCGGGAAGGTAGCCCGGGCCTTCAGCCCGGGTTATCTCCCATCCACCCGGGCTGAAAGCCCGGGCTACTTTATCGCCGCCGCCGCCCGCACGGCGGCGAGGTAGGTCGCGCGTTCCGCCTCCGGCAACCAGGCGATCCGGAAACTGTTTTCCGCCAGCGTCACGATCTCCGCCTTGGTCAGTCCGACCGTTTGGTGCACCGCCAACATCAGATCCCCGACCAGTAGTCCGCGCATCAGGCCGGGGTCGTCGGAATTGATCGTCACCAGCAATCCCAGTTCGAGCATTTGCTTCACCGCCTTGGCCCGGAACTCGAGCCGGCCGGGAATTTCCGCTTCCATCAAGGTCGGGCAAACCGTCAGCCCGATCCCCCGCGCCTTCACCGCCGCGATCAACGCGGGGTCGTCGAGCACGTTGATGCCGTGGTCGATCCGCTCGACTTTGAGCTCGTCGAGGCAACCCCAGTGATGCGCCAACGTGTTCGGCTGGTTCACGTCGCAATGCGAGGTCGCCCGCAGCCCGAGCGAACGCGCGCGGGCGAACACGCCGGCGAACTTCCGCGGGAAATCCTTTTCCTCCGGATTGTCGAGGCCGACCCCGAGGATGCGCCGGTGCCACGGTCGGCTCGCTTCGAGAATCGCGAGCGCGGACTCCGCGGAACGGTCGCGGTTGAAACACATGATGTACTCGACCCGCACCCCGAGTTCGTCCCGCGCCGCCGCCTGCGCCGCGAGCAATCCCGCGAACACCGTCGCCAACGGAATCCCGCGCTCCGTGTGCATCTGCGGATCGAAGAACATTTCCGTATAGACGATCTGCTGGGCCTTGGTCCGCCGCAGGTGCGCGAGCGTGACTTCGCGGAAGTCCGCTTCCGTCCGGATCACCGACAGCAGTTCCTCGTAAACCTCGATGAAGGACTTGAGGTCCCGCCCGTCGCGTTGGCGTTGCCGTACCGCCGCGGCCGTCGCGTAGCGCACCGGCAGGGCATTGCGTTTTGCCAACTCGAGGTAGTGCTCCGGCTCAAGCGTCCCCTCGAAATGGATGTGCAGTTCCGCCTTCGGAATCGCCCAAATGAACTCCTTGGTCGCCGGCTCCGCGGCCCGCAACGCCCCGGCCGCCGCGAGCCAGGCCCCGCACACCCTAGCCGCCAACCGCCACCGCCTCATGGGAAGGTCAGCCCGAATTGCCGCGCGGCATACCCGAAGGTCACCGGCTTCACGGTCGCGAGGGCGTCGCGCCAATTCCCTGCCGCCAACTTCCGCTCGAACGCATCCAACTCCGCGTCGTGCGCCGCGATCAGCCGCGCCTTGGTCGCGGGATCAAGGAAAGCGTGCGCCAGGCTCGCGCGGCCGATCTGCCTGAGCTCCGACCACGCCAGCCGGTACCGCGTCACGGCGACGTAGTATTCGTCCGTCATCGTCGAATGCCACCAGCCGCGGTCGTCGGTGTTGAGGCAGACGGGGATGCCGAGCCTGAGGTATTCGGGAAACGGATGCACCGCCAGGTCGGGCGTGTATTCGAGCAGGTGGTTGCTGATCAGGTTGATCTCCACCAGCCAACTCCGGTGGCGCATCTGCAGCAGGGTGTCGGGATCCTTGATCAGCGTGACCGCATGGCCGATCCGGCTCGCGCCGAGCAGCAGCGTGTCGCGCACGTGGGTATTGGGTCCGTCCATTTCGCCGGCGTGGATCGAGATGCCGATGTCGGCATAGGTCCGGCGCAGGTCGCGGAAGGTCGACAGGAAGCGGCTCGGGTAGCCGGTGCCGCGCTCCTCGATGCCCGCGAGATTGATCCCGACCCAGCGGCCGCGATGGCGGTCGAGGAACTTGAAAATGCGCACGACCTGCGCCTCCGCGTCGGCGATGTAGCGGTTGCCCGTGATCTGGAATCGCACCTCGACACCCGTCGCTTTCGCGTCCGGCCGTTGCAGCGCCGCCTCGTAGATCGCCGCCGCTTCGTCCTCGGGAATCGGTTTGCCCTCCGGCGTGTGCAGCGTGAACGGCGACGCCTGCAACTCCAGGTAGCGCACGCCCTCGGCGCCGTAGAGCTTCATCGTTTCGACCAACAGTTCCGTCATCACGACGGGATCCTGGCCGAGATGCGTCAACCGCTGCCGCGGCGCGGCGAAGAACGTGTACCGGCCCTCGCCCGGGCGATCGATCTGGTACTGCGAGATCCACGCGGCGCGTTCGGCCGCCGTGAGTTCGCCGAGCGGTTTCCAATCCGCCCGCGACGCCTCGGGCAAGGCCCGCCACGCCGCCGCCCGGATGGTCTCGAGCGGATACACCGGCTCCGGCGCCGCCAAGTTGAAGGTCCCGCCGCCGCGCACGCGCGTGTAGTAGTCGGCGCGGCCTTTGAGCGCCGGATCCGTCGCCGCCCGCAACCACTGTTCGGGAAAATACGAACCGGGCAGGTGATTGTGGATGTCGCCGCCCTTCGGCAGCGCATACAGCAGCGTGTACAACTCGCGCGCCGAGGCGCCGGCGCGGATTTCCTGCCAACGGGCCTCGAAATCGGCCCGCAGCGGCAGCGCCGCCAGCATCGCCGCGAGCCCAAGGCCTGCGCACCACGACCTACTCCGGGAAAAAATGGGCGTTACCATACGATGGGATGCCGCTTGCCGTTGGTCACGTTGACGAAACCGACCGGGTCCGCGTCGTTCGGCGCCACGAGCACCCAGCGCCAGGGCGTGCAGGTCAGGAACACGACGGTGAGGTATTTCGGAAAACCCGGGGGCAACGGCCGCGCGCTGGTCGGCGAAGCCGGCATCCACTCCACCTTGTCGGCGGCATCGAGCAGCGCCTCCATCTCCTTCGCCGCCTCGGTGGCCGGCCGCTGCGTGAAGATGCCGCCGATCTCGTAGCGGATCCGGGCGGTGACCTTGCCGTTGTGCACCAGCACCCAGCCGCCGCCCATCGCCGCGAGTTCGTTCGCCGCCAGGGCCATCGCGCTGTCGCTTGTGCCGAACACCCAGATGTTGTGGATGTCGTGCATGTACGACGAGGCGAGGGCGCTGTCCGCCGACATCGGGCCCGCATGCCGCCAGAACATTTTGGATACGCCCTTGCCGTGGAAGCGGTCGACCACGGCGACCTTGGAAATGAAGCGCTTCAAATCGCGCTGCACCTTGCCGTCCACGACCGGCAGCTCCGCGGTGAGGTAGTCTTCCTTGAACCAGAACGGCTCCAGCAACGCCGCCGTCGCCGTCTTGCGGTCGGCTGCCGGCGCCGCGATTTCGAAGTCCGCCGCGGTCAAGGTGCGGCCGATCTTGATCGTGTTGTGCGCCCACGCCGGATACTCGATTTTCGGCACCGGCAGGAGGAACTTCCCGTTCTCCGCCGCCAATTGGCCGTCGGCGAACACGCGGCCGATCTTCACGAGCTTGGGATCCTCCTTCAGCAAAATGATGTCCGCGGCGCGGCCCGGGGCGATCGAGCCGACCAGGTGCTCGATGTGCCAATGCCGCGCGGGATAGTAGCTCGCCATCGCGTAGGCCGCCTCGACCGGCGCGCCGGCCCCGATCGCGAGGCGCACGTTGAAGTCCATCGTGCCGTTCTTCAGCGAATCGTAGGCGTCGCGGTCGTCCGTCGTGATCGCGAGGTTCGACCAATCGTTGAGTTTCTCCTTCACCAAGCGCGGAATGAGCGCCGGGATCGTGCTCGGGGTCATCTGCACCGTGATGCCGCGGCGGAGTTTGTCCCAGCCTTCCTGCGCCTGCCGCACCGAGTGGTCCGAGGAAAGCCCGGCCGCGGAAAACGCGTTGATCGTGTCGATATCCGTCAGGCCCGAGCCGTGGCCCTCGACCACGCCGCGCGCGTCCCACGTCGCCTGGATCACCTGCCACATGCGCGAATAGCCGGGATTGGCCGGGTTCGAAACCGCGGGCCAGTCCATGACTTCGTCGAGCCCGAGCACGCGGAGGTCTTTCGCCATGTTCTCGCGGATTTCCTTGTAGCCGTAATAGCCGCCGCCGAGTTCGAAAGCCGTCGGGGGCGTCGCGGAACTCAAAGCCACGAAATGCTTGAACGGCGAACCGGCGTCGCGGGCCTTGAGCCAGAACTCGACGTTGTGCTCGCCGTCGACGTTGCCGAACTCGTGCGTGCCGTCGACGGTCCACGTGTTGCCCTGCGCGATGACGAGCGCGGCCTCGTACTCGGGCGTGATATGCGTGCTTTCGATGTGCTTGTGCGACTCGCCGAAACCGGGGACGGCCCATTCGCCCGCGGCGTCGACGATCCGGTCGCAGCGGCCGGGCCACTTCCCGACCGGGCCGACCCACGCGATGCGCGCGCCCTTGATCACGATGTCCTGCGCCGGCTCCCACTGGAGCGTGAAGACGTTCAGCACCGTGGCGCCGCGCACGATGAGGTCGGCGGGCTCGCGGCCGAGCGCCACCTGCACGAGTTGCTGGCGCAGCTTCGTCTCGGCGTTGAACACAAACGGCTCGGCGGCCGGGAGCCGCAGCGCCGCGAGGCCGAGCAACGCGGCCGCCGCGGCCAGGGAACGGATTTTCGATTTCATAAGAGGGGAAAATGTCGGGTCACGTGAAGAGACGCTGCCCGGTCCACGCCAGGCCCACGGCCGCGATCAATCCGCAGGCCGGGATCACGATGCGCGCGCGATACCAGGTCCGGTGCCGCCACCAGCCCACGGCGCCGAAAGCCAGGGCGATCACGGTCAGCTGGCCGAAATCGACGCCGAAGTTGAACGCCAGCAGCGCGGTCAGGAATTCCCGCCGCGGCAACGGCACTTCGGCCAGGCTGCTCGCGAAGCCGAGGCCGTGCAGCAGCCCGAAGCCGAAGACGACGGCGAGGCGCGCCGACGAAAGCTTGGGCCGGAAGATGTTTTCCAGCGCCACGCACGCGATCGACAACGCGATCAGCGGCTCGACGATCCGCGACGGCACCGCCACGAGGCCGTACGCCGCCAACCCGAGCGTCGTCGTGTGCGCCACGGTGAAGGCCGTCGTCTGCGTCAGCAGCGGACGCCACGCCGGAGCGAGCAAGAACAGTCCGAGGACAAACAGGATATGGTCCGCGCCCCGCGGCAGAATGTGCAGAAAACCGAGCCACAGGTATTGGCCGGCGGTTTCCAGGTGCTGCGCGATCCGCAGGGCCGTCGGGGAGATGTTCGCCGCCGCGTCCGCCGTCGCCGCGGGAACCGGAACCGGCGGAGCCACCCCGGCCGCGACGACCGCCGGCGCCGCCGGTACCAGATCCGCCAGCACCGCGCCCGGCACCGTAAACTCGCGGCTCGCCGTGCCCGGCAGCTCGATCCACCGCGTGATCGCGA
Organism: Opitutia bacterium Tous-C1TDCM; assembly: GCA_002288455.1. GTDB lineage: Bacteria > Verrucomicrobiota > Verrucomicrobiia > Opitutales > Opitutaceae > ER46. Next base: position 8,165 of record NEUS01000032.1, on the reverse strand, counting down.
CCTGATGGGCCGGCGCCAGACAGGACAGCGCCACCGGATATTCGAGCGGCGCCTGCGCCGTTGTCGCCAACGCGAGCACCTTCGCGCCGGCGGGCCACGCCGCCGCCAGTTCAAACGTCGTCATGACCGCCACGCCCGGATCCCCGGCCGATTCCGGCGCCACCTGCGGCACCCGGCCGCGGATGAAGCGCAGCGGCAGCCGTTGGCCGTCCGCCTGCACCGCGATCCACCCGTCGAGCCGCTGCCCCAACTCCCGCGTCGTCCGCTCCTGCGCGGCCGGATCCGCGGCCAGCAGCGCGGCGTAGCCGTCCGTGCCGCCGAGCGCCTGGCTCAGATCGATGTCGGCCGTCACCCGGATCTCGGGCCCGGCCCCGAACGCGACCGCCACGCGCGTCATGTTCAGCAAGTGCGCAGCCGCCGGCGCCGGCGCGGCCAAAGCCAACCCCGGCAGCCAACGCAACAGCAGGCGGGCGAATCGGCGGCGCACGCCGCTGCAAAGCAGCCGCAGTGCCATTCCCTCCAAGTAAGTGAATACTCTACTTTCTCCGCCGGCCGGGCCGGCGCGGCTCGGCGCGGCGATCCCGCCGCTTCGCGGTTGAACTTTCCGCGCGAATGGGTGCCCTTCACCTCACCCCCACCCCGCCGCGACCCGCTCCGCGCGGCGCGGCACGTTTACCCGCCGGACCGGCCCTGGGCCGCGTTCCGTTTCCCAATCCTTCCCGTCTCCGTGCCGCGCCCCCTTGCCGGCCGACGGCCGGCGCTGCCCGGCCCGCCCCTGCCATGAATACTTTCTTCGAACAGCTCTGCGGTCCCGGTCTGATGCCCCACGGCCAATGCTACCTCTGGTCGCCCTGGCTCATCGGTCTCCACGGTTTGTCCGACGCGCTCATCGCCCTCGCCTATTTCTCCATTCCGGTCGCGCTGCTGCATCTGGCCCGCCGCCGGCCGGACCTGCCGCACCGCGGCCTGTTTCTCATGTTAGGGGCCTTCATTGTCGCCTGCGGCCTCACGCATGCGCTGGAGGTCTGGACCATCTGGCACAGCCACTATCTCTTCTCGGGCAGCGTGAAGGCTGCGACCGCGGTGATTTCGGTTTTCACCGCCGTCGCCTTGTTCCGCGCTCTGCCCGAAGCGTTGCAACTCGTCGGGCCGGCGCAGCTCCAGGCGCTGAACGCCTCGCTGGAAACACGGGTGCAAACCCGCACCGGCGATCTCGAAGCGGCCAACTTGGCGCTCCGTCGCGAGGTCGCGGACCGGGAAAAGGCGGAGGCGGAAGTGAAACGGCTCAATCTGCTTCTGCAGCGGCGGCTCGACGAACTCCGCGCCCTTTTCGATATGCTGCCCGTCGGCGTCGGCATCGCCGAGGACCGCGATTGCAAAACCATCCGCACCAACGATGCCCTCGCCCGCCAGCTCGGCCTGCCCCGCCAGGCCAACGCCTCCCTGACCGCGCCACCCGACGAGGCCCCGCGCAACTTCGAGGTCCACCACGCGGGCCGTCTGCTCTCGCCCGACGAACTGCCGATGCAGGTCTGCGCCCGGGAAAATCGCCCCGTCCTCAACTTCCGGGAAGTCGTCAAACGCCACGACGGCACCCGCCTTGCCCTGCTGGCCAACGCCGTCCCCTTGCATGATTCACAGGGCGAAGTCACCGGCTGCGTGGCCACGTTCCAGGATGTCACGGAGCTCGAAAACGCCGTGGTGACCAACGCCCGCTACGCCGCCATCGTCGCCTCTTCGGTGGACGCGATCATCGGCAAGACGCTCGCCGGCATCATCACCGAATGGAATGCCGGGGCCGAACGGATCTTCGGCTACACCGCCGCCGAGATCATCGGCCAGCCGATCGGCCGCATCTATCCGGAGCACCTGCGCGCCGAAGGCACCGCCATCCTCGAGCGGGTCAATCGCGGCGAAGCGATCCCGACCTTCGAGACGGTCCGCCGGCATCGCGACGGTCGCCCGATCGACATCTCGATCTCCCTCGCCCCGATCCGCGACGCCGCCGGCGGGATCGTCGGCGCGCTGGAATCCGCCCGCGATATCACCGAGCGCAAACAGGCGGAGCAGCACCGCCGGGAGATGGAACGGAAGATCCAGGAAACGCAGAAACTGGAAAGTCTCGGCGTCCTCGCCGGCGGCATCGCCCACGATTTCAACAATCTCCTGACCGGGATTCTCGGCAACGCCTCCCTCGCGCGCCTCGAATTGCCGGCCTCCTCCCCCGTGATCGCGTCGCTCAGCCAGATCGAGACGGCCTCGCGCCGCGCCGCCGATCTCTGCCGGCAAATGCTCGCCTACTCCGGTCGCGGCCGCTTCATCGTGCAGCCGCTCGATCTGAACCAAGTGGTGACCGAGACCACGCACTTGCTCAACCTCTCGATCGGGAAGTCGAGCGTGCTGCGTTTCAACCTCGCCCCGGCCCTGCCGCCGGTCACCGCCGACGCGACCCAGATCCGGCAAATCATCATGAATCTGGTGATCAACGCCTCCGAGGCGATCGGCAGCCGCAGCGGCGTGATCGCCATCGGCACCGGCGTCACCCGCATCGATCACGACTACATTGCCACGCTCCGCCACCACGCCGGCGTCGCGCCCGGGGATTTCGTGTTCATCGAGGTCAGTGACACGGGTTGCGGCATGGATGCCCCGACTCTGGACCGGATCTTCGATCCGTTTTTCACCACCAAGTTCACCGGTCGGGGACTCGGCTTGGCCGCCGTCCTCGGCATTGTCCGCGGCCACAGTGGCGCACTGAAAGTCTACTCCGAACCCGGCCGCGGCACCACGTTCCGCTTGCTGCTCCCGATCTCGCCGCCCGAGCGGGAGGCCGCCGCGGCGAGGTTCCCCGCCGAGCCCGTTCCCCGCGAGCTCAGGTCCGCGGGCCACGTCCTCGTCGTCGACGACGAGGAAACGGTCCGCACCGTCGCGGCGCGCATGGTCGAGCAAATGGGTTTCACGGCGGTCCTGGCCTCCGACGGCCGCGAGGCCGTCGAAAAGTTCCGCGCCGCCCCTTCGCGCTACCGGCTCGTGGTGCTGGACCTCACGATGCCGCACCTCGACGGCGAGGAAACCTTCCGCCAACTGCGCCAGCTCGCCCCGGGCATCCGCGTGATTTTGATGAGCGGTTTCGCCGAACAGGAGGCCGTCAGCCGTTTCACCGGCAAAGGCCTCGCGGGCTTCGTCCAAAAACCCTTCGAAGTCGGCGCGCTCGCGGCCGCGATCCGCGCGGTCGCCCTGGCGGGCTGATGCGGGGCGCTCCGGCGGCCGGCCGGGAGCGCGATCATCCAAGATTCGAATGACCGCCCGGCCGCCAGTCACGGACGGAACCGCTTCGTTCCGCCCGATCCAGTTCGCGGCCGCACCGCCCGGGACACCGCTCAACCGAACTCATGCAGTTGAGAGAGCTTGGTTGAGCGTTGAGAGCACAACCGTTCGGTTTCGAACGCACCGTACTGCGGCTGCGTTTTCCGTGCCTCGACGGATCAATCTCCCAACCCTCATCTTTCAACTCTCAACTGCATGAGCCCCGCTCAGTGATTCACATCCGCGAAGGCATCGTCGGAGCTGTGGCGGGACGACGGTACCGCGTGCCGCGTGATGCCGCTGCGGGCCGGCTTGATCGGCTGCGGCCGGGTCCGGACGCTGCCCGCGCGGAGGATCCGGTCGGTCTGCCGCCGGCCGTCCGGGAGCAATTCGCCGGGCTTGCCCTGGAGGTTGTGCGCGCGCCGGCCGCCGATCAGGGCGAACAGCTGGCCGACCAGGCCGTTGAGCTCCGCCGCCTGGGCGTTGAGCTCCTCCGCGGCGGAGGCCGATTCCTCGGCGGCGGCGGCATTGGATTGCGTCACCTTGTCGAGCTCCACCGCCGAAGTATTGACTTGGCTGATACCCTGCGACTGCTCGGACGAGGCCTGGGCGATCTCGGCGACCAGGTTGTCGAGCTGGCGCACTTTCTCGATGATCTCGCCGAGCGATTCGGCCACCTCGGCGCCGATGCGCGAACCGTCCTCGCTGTTCTGCAGGGCGGACTCGATCTTGCCGGCGGTCTCGCGGGCGGCGCTGGCGGAGCGCTGGGCCAGGGCCCGCACTTCCTCGGCGACCACCGCGAATCCCGCGCCGGCCTCGCCGGCCCGGGCCGCTTCGACGGCGGCGTTGAGGGCGAGCAGATTCGTCTGGAAGGCGATTTCGTCGATCGTCTTCACGATCTTCGCGATATCCCCGCTCGAGCCTTTGAGCTGCGCCATGGAGGCGTTGAGCTTGTCGACCGAGGCCGCACCCCGGTCCGCCGAGGTACGGGCCGCGTTCGCCAGTTCCTTGGCACTGCCGGCATGGTCGGCATTCCGCTTCGTCACGCCGGACATTTCCTCCAAAGCGGCGCTGGTTTCCTCCAGCGAGGCGGCTTGTTGGCTCGCGCCTTCCGCCAGGGTCTGGCTCGAGGACGAGACTTGCGTCGCCGCCGCCGCGATCTGCTCGGAGCCGGCGATCAGCGCGTTGCTGGCCGACCGCAGGGGCCGGACCACCGCCCGCTGGGTCAGGAAGAAGAACCCGCCGAGCACCACGATCGTCAGCGGCGCCATCCAGGCGAGGGTTGTCAGCATGCCGTGGCGCACGGAGGCGTCGACGCGGGTAAAATCGGTCTTGAGGATGAAGGCGCCGTGCACTTCTCCGGCTTTCCAATTTTCCATCTGGAAACCGACGATATCCTTGCCGTCCTTGGTCGGGCTGTTCGCCGGGTCGCCGTGACACGTCAGGCAGTCCTGCGTCAGCTTCACCGGCCGCGCCAGAAGAATGGTGTTGGTCGCGCGGTCGGCTTTGAACAATTCCTCGACCTTCCCGCCTTCTAGTGCCTTGAGAATTTCGGCTTCCTCCGGCCGCGGCTGATTCTTCGGGTTGCGGGCGCTGTGCTTCGGCACGCGGAACTCGAAGCCCAAGTCTTCGGCCGCCTTGCCGGCCGCCTTCCACGCCGCGACGACGGGAATCGTATTGTACAGGGCGCTGCCCCGCAGGTCGCCCGAGGCTTTGTACTCGGCCAACAGCTTTTCGATGTTGAACGCCCCGTCTTCACCCAATGCGGAGACGCTGGCGCGGACATCTTCCGCCTCGACCAACGTCGAGTGCATCGTGTCCTGCAACAACCGGATACCTTGGCTTTCCAACTCCTGCTGTTGCACAAACAGGGCCGCGCAAACGGTGGTGAAAATTGCGGTGAAGGCCGCGAGAAGAATCTTGGTGCTGAGGCTCAGGTTCATGGGAAGGGGTAGAATTCGGGGTTTCACGACCCATCGGCTCCCCATGAGCACCGCTGTAGGCGGCTAAGGAATTCGCTTATGCGTTTCCCGGCCTGCAAAAGAAAAAGGCCGGGACGGCACCGCCGCCCCGGCCCGTGAGATCGGAGCTTGGACTTACGGCAGAATCACGGTGTCGACAACGTGGACGACGCCGTTGTCGCCGACCAGATCGGCGGCGACGACTTTCGCGCCGTTCACGGTCACGCCCATCGCGTCCGCCTTGAGGGCGAGTTTCTTGCCGTTGACCGTCGGTGCTTCGCCGGTCTTGACGTCGGCCGCCATCACTTTGGCAGGGACGACATGGTAGGTAAGGATGGCGACGAGCTTGGCCTTGTTCTCGGGCTTGAGCAGGGAATCGACGGTGCCGGCCGGAAGTTTGGCAAAGGCCGCATTGGTCGGGGCGAAGACGGTGAACGGCCCCTTGCCGCTGAGCGTTTCGGCCAAGCCGGCCGCTTTGACGGCCGCCACCAACGTGGTGTGGTCGGGGGAACCGGCGGCGATTTCGACCACGGTTTTGGCACCGGCAGAGACGAGAGCGCAGCCGAGCAGGCCGCAGGCGAGGAGGAGGGAACGGATTTTCATGAGGTTGGGAACGGGACGGTTGACTGGTTCCGAAGCCGAAAGGCTGCGGTTGCGGCGCTGCTACGCCGCGCACCCGGCGTCCGGATGTGCCGCCCGGTCATCTATTAGGTCCGCCGCTATCGTCGATCCGGGCCGGAAGTTTCAGCGCCGGCCGCTTGCGTTTCGCGCGCCGGTCCCGGCGGCCGAGGTTCGGGCTAGCCATCGCCCGCGGAAAAGGTCTCGCTTGCGGGCTGCAAAAACTGCGCCGTCGCTACCGATACCATTTCAACCACCCATCCGCTTTTCGCATGACCAACAAACTCGCGCTCCTCGCCCTCGTCGTTTCCCTGCCGGCCCTCAGCCTCCAGGCCGCTGACCAAAAGGCCGCCCAACCGGCTCCGGCGGCCAAGCAGCAGAAGCTGCTCAAGGTCTCCACCCTCAAGACCTCGGAAGCCAACCGGGAATTCCAGGCCAACGTCCAGCTGCTGCAGGCCCAGCGCCAGGCCGCCATCCAGCTGAACTCGGAAATCGAAAAAGAAACCAACGCCGCGAAGAAAAAGGAACTGAAGACCCAGCTCGACGCGCTCATGGCCAAGCTGAACGAGAACAACGAAAAGATGCGCAAGGCGTACGGTTTCTCCCTCGACCGCAACTACACCCTCGAGGTCGAGACCTCCCACGTGTACATGCTCGTGACCGACGAGGAAGCCGCGAAAATCGAAGCCGCCCAGAAAGCGGCCCCGGCCAAGAAATGATTCCAACCGGACCCGCGAGGGTCCGGTTTTTTTGTGCCCCGCTCCCGGCGCTTCAGCTCCCGCCGGTCCCGGCCGGGCGGCCGACCACGCGGGCCTGCAGGTAACCGATCAACTCGGAGAGTTCCGTTCTCAGCCCGACGCTCGATCGCCACCACTCCGCCGCCTCGTAGCGCTCGTCCGGCACCGCGATGATGCCGATCGCCACCTCCGATCCGAAAGCCAGTTCGTACATCAGCCGCGTGCGGCGGGCATGCGCGCCCGGCGTCATCACACTGAGGGCCTTCGGCAGCGCCCCCCGGGCGGCCAAGGTCGCCCGCAACGCCAGCGCCGAGGCCAGGGTGCGATCCCGGACCACCTTCGGTCCCGCCACCGCTTCCACTCCTTCGGCCGGCGCCCCGAGTCGCAGCAGCGTCGCGCGTCCGAGCTCCGCATACGAACCGTACTCCGACAGCGCTTCCCCCCGCTCCATCGGGCCGCCGGTCACGAACAGCCGTTTGTATCCACCCTGCCGGTACTCCGCCCACGCGGCCCCGACCACGAAGTCCGGCCCCCACGCCTCGACCGCCAGCAGCTCCGCGCCCGGCACCCGGGCCGTCACCGCCAGGAACCCGGGCAAGGCCCGGACCGCCCCGGCGAAGGCCACTGCGCCCAGCACGGCGGCCAACCCGACCGTGCGCCACGTCGGCACCGGCACGGTGCGGCGCCGGAACCAGCGGCCCGAGGCGCCGGCGGCGTTTGAATCGCAAGCGGGAGACATCGGGCCACTCAGCCGGCTCCGCCCGCCGCTGACAAGCACCCGCGCCCCGGCTCGACACCGGATCCGCCCGCACCACGCTCCCGCCATGCCCCGCCCGTCCGCCCGGTTGCTGCGCCTCGCCCTCGCGGTTTTCGCACTCGTTCCGGGCCTGCGGGCCGCGGACGCCGCCGCGATCTGGCAACCCGACCGGCTCGTCGCCTGGTGCATCGTGCCCTTCGACGCCGCCCAACGCGCCGCCCCCGCGCGGGCGGCCATGCTGGAACGGCTGCAGCTCCGGCGCTTCGCCTACGACTGGCGCAACGAGCATATCCCCCATTTTGATACGGAGGTCGCGACCATGAAAAGCCGCGGCATCGAAATCACCGCCTGGTGGTTTCCCTCCCGCCTCGACGACACCGCCGGACGCATTCTCGAATGCATCGCGCGGCACGGCATCCGGCCGCAGCTCTGGGTCACCGGCGGCGGCTCCGCGGTCTCCACCCCGGAAGCGCAAACCGCGCGGATCGAAGCCGAGTTGACGCGGCTCCGGCCGATTGTCGCCGCGGCCGCGCGCCTCGGCTGCCAAGTCGGCCTCTACACCCACGGCGGTTGGTTCGGGCAAACCGACAACTTGCTCGCCCTGCTGGAGCGTCTCGACGCGGAAGGCGCACGCCACGTCGGCATCGTCTACAATTTCCACCACGGCCACGGCGACCTGGACCGTTTCGCGGAAATCTGGCCGCGGATCGGCAGCCGCACGCTCGCGCTCAACCTCAACGGCATGAAAACCGGCGGCGACCGCAGCGGCGACAAGATCCTCTACCT
>NEUS01000031.1 GCA_002288455.1 Opitutia bacterium Tous-C1TDCM | reverse complement strand
ACGGGGGCGACGGGCATTTGGCCCAGGAGGTAGGCTTCGGCTTGGCGGAAGGCGGCGAAGCGGGCGGCAGGGGTCGCCTCGGCTTGGGCGGCGGCGAGGAGGGCGTCGTACTGCGGGTCGGCGAAGCCGGTGCCGTTCACGCCGTTGCCCGACGTGAACATCGTCAGGTAGGTGAGCGGATCGGGGTACTCGGCGATCCAGCGGCCGCGGGCGATCGTGTAGTCGAGGGTGTCGAGGCTATCGAGCAGCACCTTGAATTCCTTCTGCGTGATGCGGACTTCGACGCCGAGGTCGCGGCGCCACATCTGTTGCACGGCTTCGGCGATGCGCTGGTTGATCTCCGAGGAAATGGTCACGAGATCGAGGACGGGCAGGCCCTTGCCTTCCGGGAATCCCGCCTCGGCGAGCAGCGCGCGGGCGGCGGCGAGGTCGGTGCCCACGGCGGCGGGCGGCGTGTATCCGCCAAGGCCGGACGGCGTCAGCGCCGTGGCGGCGGTCTGGCCGCCGCGGAGGACGTTTTTCGCGATCGCCTCGCGGTCGATGGCGAGGGCGAGGGCGCGGCGGAGGCGCGGGTCGCGGAGCTGCGGGTGGCGCGTGTTGAAACGAAAGAAGTAGCTTTCGAAGTAGGGCTCGGTGCGGAGCACGTCGGGCGAATCGCGGCGGTAGGCGTCGACCTTGCTCAACGGCACGTCCCAGGTCGTGTGCAATTGCCCGGCGCGGAACGCCAACTCCTGGGCCTGCGTCGACTCGCTGGGGTAGAACCAGAGGGCGTTGAGGCGGACCTTGGCGGCATCCCAGTAGTGCGGGTTTTTCTCGAGGGCGACATGGCGGTGGTCGGCCCATTCGCGGAGGCGGAAGGGGCCGTTGCCGACGAAGGGGGCGGTGCGCGTCCACTTGGCGGAACGGTCGGCGGCGCGGGCGCCGTCGCGCGCGACGGAAGCGGCGTGGACGGGGAAGCAGACGTTGGCGCGGAGGACGGTGATGAAGTGCGGCGTCGGGCGTTCGAGGGTGATCTCGACGGTGTAGTCGTCGGGGGCGCGGAAGCCGACGGCGGCGAAGTCGGCAAGTTTCCCTTTGGCGAAGGCCTCGGCGTTGCGGACGGGGAAGAGGGCGTCCTTGTATTCGGAGCCGAGGGCGGGCGTGAGAGCGCGGCGGAAACTGAAGAGGAAGTCGCGCGCGGTGAGCGGATCGCCGTTGGACCACCGGCCGGTGCGATGGAGGTGGAACGTGTAGACGCGGCCGTCGGGCGAAAGCTCCCAGCGGGCGGCGGCGCCGGGGCGGGGTTGGAGCGTGGCTTCGTCGAGGGTGATCAGGCCTTCGAAAAGGGCGCTGAGGACGTTGTGGTCGACGGCGCCGCCGGCGAGATGCGGGTCGAGGGATTGGATTTCGGCGCCGTTGCCGACGTGGAGGGTGCCGTCGCGGTTGCCGCGGGCGACGGCGGTCTCGCGTTTCGCGCAGCCGGCGGCGAGGAGCGCGGCGACGGCGCAGCAAACAAAGCGGAGCGGGCGGAAGGAGCGCATGTGGGAAGCAGCCGGGGAAAAGCGCCGGGAACATGCGGTCGAAAGCCGAAAGGTGAAAGGGGAAAGACCGGCGGCGGCGGCGGCATCGGCGGCCGCCGGAGGCAGAGTAACCCAATAGGTTACTTTGCCCGGGTGGTGGGGCGCGGGGGGCGGATGCCGGGCGGGCTCGGACGGTTCGGCGAGTTCACCGTTGCGGCGTCACCGGCGAACGCATTGCTGGCGGGGCCGGGGCGGTGTCGCGCCGGTCACCCCTTCCCATGCCCCGCTGCCGCCTGCGTTTCGCTTTGGTTCCGTTTCTGCTGCTCGCCGCCGTTGCACCGGCGCGGGCCCAATTGGCCTGGAGCGTGTTCGACGAGACCACTGTCGCGGCGGCTCCGTCGACCGGCGACAAGGTCGTGGTGACGGTTGCGCCCGGCCAGCGCGCGACGTTGGTCGCGAGCAATCTGGTGCCGATCGACCTGACGGCGCCGGCCGCGGCGAACGCGCCGGTGTCCGTGACGTTCACCGCGAGCGGCGGGTTGGGCTCCCTTGCGGCCGGCACGCGCGCGATCGGCTTCGGACTTTTCAACCGCGCGGCCACGGCGGGCTTCACCGACGACGGCGGCTACTTCGTGTGGGTCAACGGCCGCAGCACCGGCAGCCTGCTCGAGATGCGCCGCCGCAACGGCACGGGTGCGTCGCCGAGCCTGCTCAACCCGACGGGTGCGTCGTTCGCCAATCTCGGCACCGGCAGCGCGGTGCAGACGGCGGGGGCGCTGGCCGACGGCGTGCCGTACACGCTCACGCTTCGTCTGGTGCGCAGCGCGGGCGGGATCGCGCTCGGCACCGGCACGGGCACGGACGCCGCGGGCGCGTGGCTGCGCGGCGACGGCCTGAGCCAGACCGCGTACACCAATCCGGACCCCGCGCCCGCCGCGACGGTGTTCGACCAGATCGCGTTCATGTTTCTCAACACCGGCGCGACGCCGGTCACGCTCACGCTGGAAAACGTCGCGGGCGTTTCGCCCCAGACGCCGCCGACGATCTCGGTCGCGCCGCAGCCGCTGATCCTCAACCTCCAGCAGGCGGGCACGCTGAGCGTGACGGCGGCCGGCGCGGCGCCGTTGGCGTATCAATGGAGCAAGGACGGCGTGCCGATCGCCGGCGCGACCGGCACCGCGCTCGCCCTGGCCGGGGCGGCCACGGACGCGGGCAGCTACAGCGTGACGGTTTCCAACCCCTTCGGCAGCACCACCAGTCCGGGCGCGGCCGTGACGATCTCGTCGACGCCGGTGCCGGCCACGATCCAGACCCATCCGGTGTCGATCGCGGTGAACGCCGGCCAAGGCGCGACGTTGGCGGTGCAGGCCTTCGGTTCGGCGCCGCTGACCTACGAGTGGCAGCGCAACGGCACGCCGATCGCGGGCGCGACGGGCGCGACGCTGGCGATTGCGGCCGCGACGGCGGCCGACGCGGGCGTCTACACCGTGACCGTGCGCAATGCGACGACGGCCGCGGTCAGCACGCCGGCGACGCTGACCGTGCGCATGGCTCCGGCGGTGGCGACGCCGCCGGCGAGCGTGATCGCGGCTTTGGGCCAGCGGGCGGAGTTTTCCGTCGTCGCCTCGGGCACGCCGGCGCCGACGTATCAATGGCTGCGCAACGGCGCGCCGGTGGCGGGGGCGACCGCGGCGACGCTGACCATCCCGAATGTGACCGCCGCGGACCTCGGCACGTACACGGTGCGCCTGACCAACGTCGTCGGCTCCGTCACGAGCGCCGGCGCGGTGCTGGCGGTGCCGTCGGCGATGGCCGTGGCGGCGCGGTTTCCGGCGGCGGAGGCGACGGCGGTGAATCCCGACACGCCGCTGCGGCTGACCTTCGACCGGGCGGTGCGGGCCGGGGTGTCCGGGCGGATCCGGATCCATCGCGCGGGCGACGGCGCGGTCGTCGACACGCTCGACCTCGGCGCGCCGCAGACGCGGCTCGTGGGGACGAACCCGACGCCGTACGCGTTTCTGCCGGTGATCGCCACCGGCGCGACGGCGGAGATTTTCCCGCGGGCGGGCGTGCTCGCGTATGGACAAAGCTATTACGTGACGCTCGAGCCCGGGACGATGCTCGATGCGGCCGGCGGGGCCTACGTCGGCAGCACGGACCCGGCGGCGTGGCGGTTCACGACGAAGAACGCCGGGCCGGTGCCGGGGACGGCGGCGGTGACGGTGGCGGCGGACGGCAGCGGGGACTTCACGACGGTGCAGGGCGCGCTGGACTTCGTGCCGGCGGGCAACACCCGGCGCACGACGATCACCGTGCGCCGCGGGACGTACCGGGAAATCAACTACCTCGGGGCGGCGAAACCCTTCGTGACGCTGCGGGGCGAAGACCGGGCCGGCACCGTGATCGCCTACGCGAACAACGCCAATTTCAACGCGGGCAACAACCGCGCGATGTTCTCGTGCGACGCGAGCGACGTCACTTTCGAGACGCTGACGCTGAGCAACCTGACGCCGCGGGGCGGTTCGCAGGCCGAGGCGCTGCGGGGCAACGGGCAGCGGGTCGTGCTCGACCGGGTGACGCTGACGAGTTTCCAGGACACGTTGCTGTGGAACGGCGGGTTGTTCGCGACGGACTGCCTGATCGAGGGCGACGTGGACTTCATGTGGGGCGGCGGCGCCTGCCATTTCCACCGCTGCGAGTTGCGGTCGGTCGGGGCCGGTTTCCTCGCGCAGGTCCGCAACGGCCAGACGGGCAAGGGCCACGTGTACGTCGACTGCCGGCTCACGGCGGCGCCGGGCGTGACCAACGTGTTCCTCGCGCGCATCGATCCACGGCAGGGCGTGGCCAACACGTGGCCGCACAGCCAAGTCGTGTTCATCGATTGCGCGATGGGAACGCACATCGCTCGCGAGGGCTGGCGGCTCGACAACGCGACGGCGGCGCCGGACGTGCAGTTCTGGGAGTACCGTTCGGCCGATCTCGCGGGCGCGACGCTCGACGTCACGGGGCGGATCGCGGCGTCGCGGCGGATCGACGAGACCGTCGCGGCGCAGTACCGCGATCCGCGTTTCACGGTGGGCTTCTTGCCGGCGGTCGCCGCGACGGTGGCGGCCGGGCCGACGGCGGTGGAGGTGCGCGCGGGGAGCACGGCGCGGCTGGCGATGCAGGGGGCGGGGTATCCGGCGCCTACGTATCAGTGGTTCCGTGACGGCGTGGCCGTCGCGGGCGCGACGGGGGCGGAGCTGGTCCTGCCGCAGGTGCGGCCGGAGGACGCGGGTGCCTATACGGTGCGCGTGACGAACGCGGGCGGCAGCGCCACGAGCGCGCCGGCGGCGCTGACGGTGACGCGCGGGCGCTGGGCGGGAACGTATTTCGGGACGAATCTGGCGGCCTTCGTGCGGGACGACGGCTCGGCGGTCGTGCTGGGTCGCACGGCGGCGGGGTCGGTGTTGGCAGGGACGGCACAGGTCGACGATGTGGGTGCGCTCACGATCCGCGGGCAAGGTGCGCCGGCGTCGGGGTTGGCCGGCACCATCGATGTGGGCGGGACGCTTGCGGTCGCCGGCTTCGGCATAGCGGCCCGGGTGCTGCCGGCCGGGCCGACGGCGGCGGCGGCCGGCTATTTCCGCATCGGGGCGCCGGGCGGGTTGTTGTCCGCGCAGGTGATTGCGACGGCGACGGGGCAGGCGCTGGCGGTGACGGACGACGGCGAACGGTTCGACGCGGCGAACGGCACGGTCACGGCGGGCGGGCGCGTGACGGCGACGTTGGCCGGCGGGGCCGTTTTGACGGCGGACGTGGCGGCGGGCGGGGCAAGCCTCGCGGGACAATTGAGCGCGGGCGGGCGCGTGACGGCGTTGAGCGGGCCGGCGGACCGGGCGGCGGCGGCGCAGCGACTGCAGAACCTTTCGACGCGGGCGCGGGCGGGGACGGGCGACAACGTGATCGTGGCGGGGTTTGTCGTCACGGGCGATGTGCCGGTGAACGTGTTGGTGCGGGCCTCGGGTCCGGCGTTGGCGGCCTTCGGGATCGGCGGCACGTTGCCGGCGCCGAGGCTGGAGTTGTTCCGCGGGGCCGCGGCGATGGCGACGAATACCGGATGGGCGGCGGGCGGGGCGGCCGGGGAGATCGCGGCGGCGGGTGCGGCCGTGGGCGCGTTTCCTTTTCCGGCGGGCAGCGCGGATGCGGCGTTGCGGCTGACCTTGGCGCCCGGGGCGTATTCGGCGATCGTGAGCGAGGCGCAGGGCGGGGCGGGCGTGGGACTGATCGAGGTGTACGATTTGTCGGCGGGGGCGGGCGGGCAGAGGCTGGCGAATTTGTCGACGCGAGCCTTTGTCGGCGGCGGCGACAACACCCTGATCGCGGGCATTTCGGTGTCCGGCACCGTGCCGAAGCGCGTGTTGGTGCGGGCGGCGGGACCGGCGCTGGCGGCGCTGGGCGTGACGGGCGCGCTGGGGCGGCCGGTGCTGACGGTTTTGCGCGGGACGGAGCCGGTGGCGGAGAACCGCGGGTGGAGTGCGGCGAACCAAGCGGCGACGGTGCGGGCGGCGGCGGCGGAGTCCGGGGCGTTTCCTTTTGCGAACGGCAGCGCGGATGCGGCGTTGGTGCTGCACCTGGCGCCGGGCAATTACACGGCGCAGATCACGGGCGACGGCGGCGAGAGCGGCGTGGCGCTCGTGGAGGTGTACGAACTGAAGTAGGCCCGCGGCGACCGCGCGCCGGCGAATGTTCGCAGATGAATGGCGGCGGCGGATAAATTTTGACGGTACGGGGCGAGGGGCGGGACTTCGGCGTTGCAAACGGGCGGGCAGGGAGTTCGCTCCGCGTCGATCCGTCGCCGGGCTGCACCTTCCGCGCCGGTTCCGTCGCCTTCCCCGGCGGCGCACCCCTGCAACACCAATACCCCCTCCGCTGCCTTGTGACGTCGCCGCTGCGTAACGTCGTTTCCGCGTTTCCCCGCCCCGTCGCGCTGCTGGCCCTTTGGCCGGCGGCGTTGGCGCTGCTCTGCGGGGCGGTGTATATTCTGGCGCGGGCCTGCGGGTATGCCTTCGACACGGTGGCGGGATATGCGGCGTACGTGGCGCTCTACGTGGCGTTGCCCGGGACGGTGGCGCTGTATGCGGTGCGCGGGGTGCGGGTGACGCCGACGGCGCTCTTGGCGCTGGCGTTGCCGACGGGTTTTGCGATCGAGATTTTCACGTTCCTCGGGCTGGCCGCGACCGGGGCGAAGGCGCTGTACCCGTGGACGCCGCTGCTGTGGGTGGCGCTGGCGTTGCTGATCCGGCGGACGCAGGGGCATTGGCCGCTGCGGGTGCGCGTGGCGGCGCGGCACGCGGGCATCTCGGTCGGCCTCGGGTTGGCGTTTCTCGCGACGGTGGCGATGGCGGCGAGCCAGATGTTTTCGGAGTCGCCGCTGGCCGGAGGGTTGCCGACGCGGGCGATTTTCCACGACTGGGTTTACCTCGTGAGCCGGGCGGCGGTGATCAAAAACAACTGGCCGCTCGACGACCCGAGCCTCGCGGGCACGCCGTTGCAGTACCACTATTTCATGATGGTGCACGCGGCGGCGGCCTCGTGGACGACGGGGGTGGAGCTCGGGGCGGTGATGCTGCGGCTGGTGTTTGCGCCGCTGGGCGCGGCGCTCGTGGCGCAGGCGTACGTGCTGGGGCGGTCGCTGTCGCGCAGCCCGTGGGGCGGGGTGGCGGCGGCGTTGCTGCTCGTGGTGGCGAGCGAGGTGTCGTTGGCGGATAGCTACGGTTCGCCGATGTTCCTCGGGCTCTTCGTGCGGTGGCTCTTCGTGAGCCCGACGTTTTTCTTCGGGATGATCTATTGCGGGGCGTTGCTGATCGCGATCGCGCAGGCGGCGCGGCGGCGGCACTGCGGGTGGCGGCACTATGCGTGGCTGGCGTTGCTGGCGACGGCGGGCACGGGGGCGAAGGGCACGCTGCTGCCGGTACTTTTGTGCGCGCTCGGGCTGTGGGCGGCGTGGCGCTGGTGGCAGGAGCGAAGGATCCCGTGGCGGCTGGTGGCGTTCGGCGGGCTGCTGGGCGCGGCGTTCCTCGCGGTGTATTACCCGACGATGTCGGCGTGGCGCACGGGCGACGCGAAGTTCAATCCCTTCCATGTTTTCGAGCTGACGGGATTCTGGAAGCAGTTTTTGCCGGCGTGGCAGGCGGCGGCGGCGGGGCTGCTGCCGGAGTGGCTGGCGAAGCCGGCCGCGACGTGGCTGTGCGCGGCGGTGGTCTTGGCGGGGACCTGCGGCGTGCGCCTGTTGGCGTTGCCGTACCTGCTCTGGGGCGGCGAGAGCAAGCGCGACCGGGTGCTGGCCGGTTGGCTGGGGGCCTTCTTGGTCGCGAGTGCCGGGATGGGTCTGTTGATGGAGCTGAACAGCTACGGCGAACTCTATCTGATTTTGATGATGCGGCTGCCGATGGCGGTGCTGACGGCGGCGTTTTTCGTGGCGGCGGTCCGGCGTTTGGCGGCGTGGCGGCGGGCGACATTGCCGCGGCGTTCGCGGTGGTGGCCGCGGTTGGCGATCGGCGGCGGCGTGCTGGTGTTTGCCTGCGCCCTCGGCATGCAGACCTCGCTGTGGTGGAAGCGCAACCGGACGGGCTTCCGGGAATTTCTCGCGACGCCGACCGACTTGAAGCCCGACGGCTACATGCGGGAGTTGCAGGAGGCGTTGCTCTGGGTCCGGCACAACACGGAGCGCAACGCGGTGCTGGTTTCGAACACCTGCACGCCGGAGAACATGCGCAAGGACCACTGGGGCGCGCTGGACCGGACGCTCATGGGCGTGCACTTCTACTATTCCGCGCTGGCGGAGCGGCGGCTCTGGATCGAGGGGCCGCACTATGCGCTGGATTCCACGCGGCTGCGGATCCGGGCGAATCTCGTTTCCAATTTCTTCTACCGCGGCCGGCCGCTGCGGGCGGCGCAGGTCACGAACGGTCCCTGCTACATCCTCGTGGATCGCAGCCTCGCGGACGGGGCGAAGGTGGACCTGCCGCCGGCGAACCGGCTCTTTTCCAACGCGCGGATGGAAGTGTACCGCCTCACGGACGCGACCGCGGACGGGTCACAGTAGAAACCCGCCGGTGAGGGCGGACAGGCCCGCGGCGTCGGCGGTGCCCTGGAGGTCGTACCACGTGGAGAGCGTGTAGCCGACGCCGACCACCATGCTCGAGTTGAGCAGAGCCTCGTCGTAGTGGACCTTCAGGTTGGAGTGGGTCTTGATCGATTTGGCCATCACGGCGCCGACGTAGCGCGGGTCGCTGCCGCCGCCGTTGAGCCGGACTTCGGCATTCGGCGCGTAGATGCAGGCGAGCGTATTGCCGTTGTTGCCGACATCGCAGCGGGATGTGGTGGAAGTGAAAATCTGGAGGGCGCCGGCCCAGCTGTTGTTGACGATGGCGTTGTCTCCCGAGGTGTTGATCGTGCCGTAGGTGTAGACGATCAGACTGGCGCCCGCTTGGATCGTGATCTTGGAGCGGACGCCGGCGCAGACGACCGTGACGTTCTTGCCGGCCGTGACGGTCGTGTTGTCGATGTTGTCGAGGAGCGGAAAATAGTAGAAGCGGCCGTCGGAAGCGGGAGAATCGCCCGAGCGCGGCAGCGTGGCCGGGACGGTGAACAGCAGATAGCCGCGGTTGATCGAGGCGAGGGACGGAAAAGACGGGAGAGGAAACGTGCCGGCGTAGTTGGTCACGATCGTGCCGGTGACCTGGTTGGCAGGCGGGGAAGCGACGCCCGCTGCCAGCATGAGGCTGCCCTTCAGCAGGGTGCTGGAGCCGAAGTCGGCATCGCCGCCGAGCACGATCACATTGGCCGCGGAGGCGGCGCCGTTGCCCGGGTAGGCGAGGGGAGTGGAGCCGGAAATGCCGCTGGGGTTGGAGTTGAAGCTGTCGATGACCGAGTTGGAACCGAAGTCGATGCCGTTGGACGCGACGAGGGCGGCGTTGTACGCGCCCCGTTTTTTCAGGCCGATGCGGAGCGTCTTGGTGATCGGCGGGCTGCCGTCGAGCGGGGTGACGGTGGCCTGGGAGATGACGTAGGGGATCTGGACGGAGCCGTTGAAGCCGCTGACGAAGACCTTCACGCGGCCGATGGCGCCCTGGCCGCGGCTGAATTGGGGCAGGGTGATGGTCGCGTTGCTGCCGGAGGTGGTCCACGCGTTCCAGACCGTGTTGACGGCGGTGCCGAGTTCGATCTGGCGGAAGCAGTAGGCGGCTTCCTCGAGGCCGGCTTCGGCGAGGGCGGCGGCGTCGTTGAGGTAGTAGGTGCGCTGGGCGAGCTGCAGGGCGTTGCGGCTGACCTGGAGGTAGCCGACGAGGCCCGCGCCCATCGAGATCGCGATCAGCATCGCGGAGAGCAGGAGGCTGCCGCGCTGCCGGCGGCGGGCGGGGCGGGGGGCGGCGGTCATGACGCGGGCTTGTTGCGGAGGGTGAAGACCGTGGCGGCGGCGGTGCGGGTCTTGGCGGCGGTGCCGACGTTGCGGCTGACCGTAAGGGAAATCTGGAGACGCTTGGTGGCGGCGTCGGAAGCGGCGGCGTTGCCGTTCGAATCGAGGCGCGCAAACGCGAGGCCGGTGCCGCCGTTGGCGGCGGACGGAATGCCGCGGATCAAATCCCGGCGGCCGGTGTACGAGGCGCTGCTGGCGCCGGGCACGCGGTAGAAGGTCTCCGTGCTGCTGCTCCAGGCGTAGGTGAACTGCTCGGAGGTCCCGTCGCTGCGGGGCACCGTGACGGTGATGTCGGTGGCGCTGTTCCAGGTGAGATTGCTGGCGGCCTTGAGATCGACGCCGAGCTGCTCGAAGGCGCGGCGGACCTGCATGTCCATGTCGGCGTAGTGGGTGACGCGCATGCTGCTGCGGGCGAGCTCGACGGTGGTGGCGAGGACGCCGGCGAGCACGATGCCGCTGACGGTGGCGGCGACGAGCAGTTCGACGACGGTGAAGGCGCGCCGGCGCGCCGGCCGTTCACGAACGGGTCGTGAACGCGGAGTAGAGACCGTTCTCGCCATAGTAGGTGGTGTAGCTGCGCGACTGGGTGCGGCCGTCGTAGGACCGCCAGGTGGCGGTGAGGGTGATCTGGAGCAGTTTGCCGCCGCGATCCGGCAGCAGCGCGATGCTGCGCTGGAGCGTGAAGCGGCCGGCGAGCTTGGGGTTGCTCTGGAAAACGGCGTCGATCGCCGGCGTGTACGCGGAGTTCGAGACCTGGGCCCAGGGCAGGAGCCGCTGTTTCTCGAGCTCGCATTGCAAAATGCGGCTCGCGACCTCGAGGTTGCGGGCGGAATCGAAATTGAGAAACGCCCTTTGCATCACGGTGATCGAGGTCGTGATCGCGAGGGCGAGCACGGAGACCGACATGATCACCTCGACCAAGGTGAACGCGCGGCGGGAGGACCCGCCGGGACGGCGGACTCCGCGCGACAGCAACGCCTTGGTTCCGGGGCAATTCATGGGTCCAACGCTCCTATCGGTCTCCGTTCCCGGGAGTTAAGCGGGAGTATTGCGGAGTGCGACGCCGCGCGATACCGGCCCGGCGGGAAAACTACGGCAGCCGCGTGTAGATTTCCCCGCAGAAGGCGAGGGTGTTGCCCTCGTTCACGCGGATGGGGCCGCCCGGCTGGTTGCTCAGAATGTAGACAACGTTGCCGATGCGGCCGAGCCGGTAGGAGTCCTGAATGAGGCTCGGGGTGCCCTGGGTGTTGATCTGAAACAGGCGGAGCGAACCGTCGGCCGTCAACGCGATGCCGGTTTGGCCGGCCTGGGCGCCGGTCATGTAAACTCCGGAAATCGTCTCGCGCTGGGCTTCCTCCTGTTTGGCGTCGTTGAACGGCGTGAAGTGCGGCGGCGGGGCGACGGGTTCCGCGGAGAGCGTCGGGTAGGCGAGGTAGCCGGCAAGGAGGCAGGCCGCGAGAGCGAGGGCGATGCGGTGCGCCACGCGCAGGGCGGGGACGGTCGCGACCGCGGTCGAATGGAGCACGGGCTCCGTCGGAACGGCCGGCGGAATCACGAACGGGGCGCGAGTGCGGGCGGCGGCGGCGGAGCCGTCGAGCTCGGCGATGATGGCGTCCGCGCTCAACACGAGGGCGGGTTCGAGCATCTTGCGCGGGTCGGAGAGCATCAGCCGGTTCTGGCCGGTGCGGACGATGTACTTGTGGCGGCGGGCCTCGATGTGGACCTCGGGGTCGGCCTCGACGTTCTGGATCGGGTCGAGACCGCGGAAGATTTCCAGCAGCTCGCGCAGTTCCCCGGCGGTCAATTCGCCGACCTCCTGCGAGCCGAAGTCCGGGCTGGCCTGGGCGGTGTTGGGATCGAAATTGACGACGGTGGTCCGGAACATGGCGAATCAGGGCTGGGGGCGGACCGTGAGCACGGGCCAGCCGTTGAAGCCGGTGCGGAAGTTGCCGGTTTGCAGATTGCCGTCGTCGAGGCGGCGATCGAGTTCGAGCAGGTCGTCGCGGGTCAGGTTCAGCTCGGTGTCGCGGGAGAACGCCGTCACCGAAATGGTCCCGCCGGGCGGGAGCACCTGGCCGGTTTCCGTCATCGGAATATTGGTCCAACGGTAAAAACCGCCGACGGGGGTCGGCAGTTTCCAGTTCACGCCCTTGAGGTGGTCGCCCATGCCGCTGGGGGCGAGGCCGGCGACGGTGTCGGCCGGGGCCGTACTCGTTTCCTGGATATGGGCGCGGAAGCCGGCGGCGGAGAGCTTGAGGTCTTCCGTCAGCCGATCGACGAGGGCGCGGTGGCGGTAGCGCTGGGCCGTGGACACGGCGGCCGCAAGGGCGAGGACGACGACGAGGCCGACCAGCAGGAGGTCGGGCAAGGTCCAGATGACAGGCCGCGGCAGCTCGGCCGCCGGCGCGGCGGCGGGCTTCCGGTCGGACGCGGGGGTGCTTTCCCCGGCAACGGGGGCCGCGGTATCTGGAAAATCGGACGCGGTGGTCATGGCCGGACGTTCAAAGCGGGGGACGCGACAAGGTTGGGAAAACGGATTCCCTTCCTTATCGGTCCGCCGGAGCCGATCTTAACCCCATCTTGGCTGCGGCGGAGTGCGGCGTAGGGGCGCGACTTGTCGTGCGCGCCCATGCGGTCAAGGCGCGCACGAGGCGCTCCCCTACCCAAGCGCAATCCGGCGTGATCCGATCTCAGGCGCCGGGGCGCGGGCGCGGCGAATACACCGTCTGCTGCAGGTCGGCGCCGAGGTGGCGGCGGAAGGCGGCGAGATCTTTGACGGCGCCGAGGCCGATGAGCTGGCGGGCGATGTTGCCGACGGCGGTGCCTTCGAGGGCGAAGCTGATCACGGGGATGCCGGCGGCGTCGGCCGTGGCCTGGCAAAGCAGGCGGTTCTTGGAGCCGCCGCCGACGATGAGGATGCGTTTGAAGCGGCGGTTCATCATGCGCTCGAAGTTGCGCATGGCGTCGGCGTGGCCCTGGCCGAGGGAGGCGCAGATCAGGCGCGTGTAAGCGGCGAGGTCGGCGGGGGCGCGGAGTTTCCGGCGTTTCAGGTGCGCGTCGATCGCGGCCTTCATCGAGGGCGGGTTCGCGAAACCGGGATCCTTGACGTCGAGGAGAGCGGCGGGCGCGGGGAGTTTTTCCGCAGCCTTGATGAGGGCGGCCCATTGGCGGTCGTTGGTCGGCCGGGTGGCGAAGTCCTTCATGATGCCTTCGAGCAGCCAAAGGCCGATGACGTTGGTCAAGGGGCGGTAGCGGCCGTCGCCGATGCGCTCGTTGGAGATGCGCGCTTCCTGGGCTTCGGCGCCAAGGACGGGGGTGTCGCTCTCGCAGCCGACGAGCGACCAGGTGCCGGAGCTGAGGTAGAGATCGGTGCCGTCGGGCGCGGCGGGCATGGCATCGTAGGCGCAGGCGGTGTCGTGGCCGGGGACGGCGATGACCTGCGTCTTGGCGAGGGCGGCGCTGCCGGCGACGACTTCGGGGCGCAGTTTGCCGAGCTTGGTGCCGGAGAGGATCGGCGCCGAGAACCACGACGGCGGCAGGCGGAAGTATTTCAACGCTTCCGCGGACCAACCCGTGGAGTGGACATCGAGCAGTTGCGAGGTGCTGGCGATGGTGAGCTCGACCTCCATTTTGCCGGAGAGGAGGTAATTGAAATAATCGGGCAGGAAGAGGCAGCGCGTCGCGAGGTCGGTGATGGCGGGGCAGTTGGCGACCGTTTCCTCAAGATGAAGGGAGGAGTTGTAGAAGACGTTCGGGATGCCGGTGGCGGCGTAGATGCGGGCGAGGGCGGCGCGGGTGTTGGCGAGGCGCTGCAGGCCGGGCTGGGAGCGCGGATCGCGGTAGGCGTGGATCGGGAAAACGAGGCGGCCCTGGTCGTTGAGCAGGGCGAAATCGACGCCCCAGCAATCGACGCCGACGGAGGCGAGGGTGGCCTTTTTCGGCAGGGCGGCGACGGCCTTGCGCAGGCCGACGAGGGCTTCGTGCCAGAGCGTGCCGATTTCCCAATAGTCATGGCCGTTGAGGGAGCGGAAGGCGTTCGGGAAACGGTGGACTTCCGTCAACGTGAGCCGGTGGCGGGACCATTCGCCGAGAATCACGCGACCACTGGTCGCACCGAAATCGAGGGCGGCGGTGAAAAGGGAGGGCATGGGGAGGAAAATTGGGAAAGGGGAAAATTGGGAAATTGGGAAAACGGAGAAGGCGAAAGGCGAAAGGGGGAAGGCGGAATTGAAAACCGGAAACCGAAGACCGGAGACCGGAGGGCTGACGGCTGATTGCTGAAGGCTGACTGCTGAAGGCCGACGGCCGCCCGCAATTGCTGCGAAGGACTGCGCCGGCGGCAATCCGCATTCCGCAATCCGCGATCCCCCATCTCACGGAGCGGGAATTTCGGTTGCAAGACCCCGGGGGCGACACACGGTTTTCCTCCCCACTTCATGCTCAACACCGAGCGCAGTCCCATCACCGGCAAACGCGTGCAGCTCATGGCCACTTGCCTGTGCGACGCCTTCTACGACGACGTCGCCGCGGCCACCGTCGAAGTCCTCGAACACCTCGGCGTCACCGTGGTCTTTCCGGAAGGGCAGACCTGCTGCGGGCAGCCGGCCTTCAACGGCGGCGATTGGACGGCGTCGCGGCGCGTCGTGCGGCACACGGTGCGGACCTTCGCGGGCGAGGATCCGGTGGTGGTGCCGAGCGGTTCGTGCGCGGCGATGATGTTTCACGGCGCGGTTTTGGAATTCGAAAAGGAAAGCGACCTGCCCGAGGTCGCGGCGCTCGGCCGGCGCACCTGGGAGCTGGCGGATTTCATCGTCAACGGCCTCGGCGTGAAGACCTGGCCCGGCTCCTATCCGGCGACGGTGGCCTTCCACCGCGCCTGCCACACGCGCGGCACGGCGAGCGGCGAGGCGGCGCTGGCGTTGCTGGGCTCGATCGCGGGCCTGAAGCTCGCGCAGTTCGGCGAAGGCGAACAGTGCTGCGGTTTC
This sequence comes from Opitutia bacterium Tous-C1TDCM, assembly GCA_002288455.1. Lineage (GTDB taxonomy): Bacteria > Verrucomicrobiota > Verrucomicrobiia > Opitutales > Opitutaceae > ER46. The sequence continues at coordinate 20,370 of NEUS01000031.1, read as the reverse complement.
GGCGGCACGTTCTCGGTTTCGTTTCCCAATATTTCCTCGGCGATGGGCGATTTGAAACTGGAGCACATGCGCGCGGCGAACCCCGACGTCGTCGTCTCCGGCGACATGAGCTGCATGATGCACCTCGGCGGCCTGGCCGCGAAGGAAGGCAAGCCGGTCAAGACCCTGCACCTCGCGCAAGTGCTGCGCGACGCGCTCAAGACGGCGAAAGCCTGAGGCCCCGACGATGCGTTTCCAGCCGATCGACCAGTATTCCGCCGGGCTCAAGGCCGATACCCGCGCTTCCGTTTACCAAAGCACGAAGTCCACGCACGAGAAGCGGACCAAGCTGCTCTTCGACCAATTCGCCGATCCCGATCGCCTCCGGGAGCTCGCGGGCGAGATCAAGCAGCACGCGATCGAGAATCTGGATACCTATTTGCCGCAGGTCGAAGCGCGGCTGAAAGCCAACGGCGCGCAGGTCCACTGGGCCGGCACGGCCGAGAGCGCCTGCGCCACGGTGCTCAAGATCATGCGCGACCGCGGCGCGACCAAGATGGTCAAAGCCAAGACCATGGTCAGCGAGGAGATCGAGCTGGCGCATTTTCTCGAGCAGCACGGCCTCGAGGCGCTCGAGACGGACTTGGGCGAATTCATCGTCCAGATCGACGACGACCACCCGAGCCACATCGTCCGCCCGATCATCCACAAGAACCGCCGCGAGATCGCGACGAGCTTCGAGCGCGAGGGCCTCGGCGCCTACAACGACGACCCCGGCACGATCACGCGCCGCGCCCGCCACTTCCTCCGGCACAAATACCTCGAAGCCGACGTCGGTCTCACGGGCGCGAACTTTGTTTCCGCGGAAAGCGGCCGCATCGTGCTCGTGACGAACGAGGGCAACTCCCGGTTCTGTCTCGCCGCCACGAAGTGCCACATCGTCCTCGTCGGCATCGAGAAAATCGTGCCGCGCGACTGCGATCTTTCGATTCTGCTCAATTTGCTCGGCCGTTCGGGCACGGCGCAGGACCTCACGGTTTACACCGAGTTCATCTCCGGCCCGAAGGCGCCGACGCAGCCCGACGGCCCCGAGGAGATGCACGTGATCTTCGTCGACAACGGCCGCACCGAGGTGCTCGCGAGCGATTGCCGCGAGATTCTGCGCTGCATCCGTTGCGGCGCCTGCCTCAACGTCTGCCCTGTTTACCGGCAGGCCAGCGGCCACGCCTACCGCAGCGTCTACCCCGGTCCCGTCGGCGCCGTACTCTCGCCGCTGCTGATGAAGGACAAGTTTCCGCAGAAGGCCGATCTGCCGAAGGCCTCCTCGCTCTGCGGGGCCTGCAACGAAGTCTGCCCCGTCAATATCCCGATTCCCGATCTGCTCCTCCGCCTGCGCAACCGCGCCAAGGAGGAAAACGTGCCGTCGCCCGGCACGCCGCCGATGGGCGCGTGGGCGTTGATGGCGTCGCAGCCGACGGCGTGGAAGGCCGCCTTGGCCGGCGGCAAACTGCTGGATTACGTGCCGACGAAACTGATTCCCGTGCCGGCCTTGCAGGCGTGGGCCGACAAACGCGCCCTGCCGACGTGGCGCGGCGGCGAATTCAGAAAATGGCTGCGCCAGCGCGCCAAGTAGCGCGCCGCGCCGGCCCGCGGTTTCCGTTGCCCTGTCCGCCATGACGCCTCCGTCCGCGAAATTCGAACCCTACATCCCGGACGGCACCGCGATGCGCGAGTTCACGCTGCGCGCCGTGCTCACGGGCACGGTGCTCGGCATCATTTTCGGCGCCTCGTCGCTGTACCTTGTGCTCAAGGTCGGGCTCACGGTCAGCGCCTCGATTCCCGTCGCGGTCATCTCGCTCGCGATGTTCCGCGCGTTTTCCAAGGTCGGCGTCCGCGATTCCACGATTCTGGAAAACAACATCACGCAGACCGCCGGATCCGCGGGCGAGTCGATCGCGTTCGGCATCGGCGTCACGATGCCCGCGATTTTGATTCTGGGCTTCGATCTCGAGCTGACGCGCGTGCTGCTGGTCGGCCTGCTCGGCGGCCTGCTCGGCATTCTGATGATGGTGCCGTTGCGCCGCGCGCTGATCGTGCACGAACACGGCGTCCTGAAGTATCCGGAAGGCACGGCCTGCGCCGCGGTCCTGCGCGCCGGCGCCAATGCCGAATCCCGCGCCGCGGCGTCGCCGTCCGCCCAGGCCGAGATGCGCGCCGCCGAGGCCGCGGGCCTCGGGACTTCGCCCGGCGCCAAGGTCGTCTTCACCGGCTTCGCGATCGGCCTCCTCTACAAAACGCTCAACATCGCCTTCAAGGGCTGGAAGGACGTGCCGGAAAAAGTTTTCGGGGCGCCGCTCAAGTCCGGTTCCGTCGGCGCGGAGATTTCGCCCGAGCTCGTCGGCGTCGGCTACATCATCGGCCCGCGCATCGCGTCGGTCATGTGCGCCGGCGGCGTGCTCTCGTACCTGTTGCTGATTCCGTTGATCAAATTTTTCGGCGAAGGCCTGCCCGGTGCGCTGGCGCCCGCGACCGCGCCGATTTCCGAGCTTTCGGCCAACGGGATCCGCAGCGCCTACATTCTCTACATCGGCGCGGGGGCCGTGGCGGCCGGCGGCATCATCAGTTTGATCCAGGCGCTGCCGACGATCTGGCACGGCTTGCGCGGCGGATTCGCCGGCCTGCGGGGACCCGGGGCGGCGGTGGCCGCGGGCGATACGCCGCGGACGGACCGCGACCTGTCGATGAAGTTTGTCGGCATCGGCATCGTGGTGCTGATCGCGCTGATCATGCTCGCGCCGTCGCTGCACATGAACCTGCTCGGCGCGCTGCTGATCGTGGTCCTCGGGTTTCTCTTCGTCGCCGTGTCGTCGCGGCTCACCGGCGAGATCGGTTCTTCCTCGAATCCGATTTCCGGCATGACGGTGGCGACGCTGTTGTTCACCTGCCTCGTCTTTCTGTTGGTCGGCTGGAAGGGCGGCACCTACTACGTCACCGCGCTCTCGGTCGGCGCCATCGTCTGCATCGCCGCCTCGAACGGCGGCACCACCTCGCAGGACCTGAAGACCGGCTTCTTGCTCGGCGGCACGCCGAAGCTGCAGCAGTACGCGATCTTGATCGGCGCCTTTGCGTCGGCCGTGTTGCTCGGGCCGATTTTGCTCAAGCTCAACGACTCCGCCGTCGTCTACATGCCCTCCGCGCAGGTGGCGCCGGGGCTCGCGACCGACGTGGCGAAACTCGAACCCGGCACGCAGGGCCTCGTCGGCCCGCAGGCCCGCGACGACGGGAAACAGTACCGCGTCTGGCACAAGACGGATGCCGCGGGCGGCCCGGCGGGGAAATACTTCGTGGACGAGCGCGGGGCGGCGGTGTGGTTCGTCGATCCCGGCATCAACGGCGCGTATTCGAAACGCCCCGACGGCACCGAAGTCCGCAAGTTCGACGCTCCGAAGGCGACGCTCGTTTCCTACATCATCAAGGGTATCCTCGACCAGAAATTGCCGTGGGCGCTGGTGCTGCTCGGCGTGATGATCGCGGTGACGATGCAGTTGTCCTTTGTGCCGGCGCTGGCGTTCGCGGTCGGCGTGTATCTGCCGCTTTCGGCCTCGACGCCGATCTTTGTCGGCGGCCTCGTGCGCTGGCTGGTCGACCGGAAGATGCGCCGCCGGGCCACGCATGCCGCGTTGACGGAAGAGCAATTCGCCGCGGAGAGCGACAAGAGCCCCGGCGTGCTGCTGGCCTCGGGCTACATCGCCGGCGGGGCGATCGCGGGCATCGTGATCGCGTTTCTCGCGGGCGTGCTGGGCGATTTCGATGCGGCGGTCACGAAGTGGGCCGCGGCGCACAATCCGTTTTTCGAAGGGCCGCATGCCGATGCCCTCGCGCTCATTCCCTTCGCGCTGATCGTGGGTTTTCTGTACCTCGTCGCGCGCGAAAAACTGCTCTCCGCCCCCCGCTCCCGCCCATGACCGACGATCGCGAAGCCATTTTGTCCCGAGTCCGCGGCGCGCTTGCGCCCCTGCGCGAACGCGCCCCGTTGCCGCAGTACGATGCCGACATGGCGGTGCTGCGGAAAATGATCGCGGGCCGCGATCTCGCCGAGCTGCTCGCCGAGCGCATGAAGCGCGTGAGCGCCCACGCCTACACCTCGGCGGCCGCTGTCGCCGAGTTCCTGAAGGCCGGGGGCTGGACCCGCGGCTATTGCGACCCGGCGCTGTGGCCGCAGTTGGCGCCGCACTTCGGCGCGGGCTTCACGGTGGAGACCGACTTCGACCGCAAGCGCGTCGACGATTACGCTTTCGGCATCACGCGCGCGGCCGGTGCGGTCGCCGAATCCGGCACGATCGTGCTCAACGACGCGGCGACCTCGCGGCGGCTGGCCGCGCTCGCGCCGTGGGTGCACATCGCGGTGGTGGAACGCGCGACGATTTTTTCCGACCTCACGCAGGCGGTCGCGGCGCTCGGACCGGACCGCAACGTGGTCTGGGTCACGGGTCCGTCGAAAACCGCAGACGTCGAGGGCATTCTCATCGAGGGCGTGCACGGTCCCGGGGTGCAAATCGCGCTGATTGTTTGAGGCGGGATGAGGCGGGCGGGAGAGCCTGAGGTTGAAGGTCGGGAACCCGAAGGCTGCGAAACGCCCCGACAAAAAACCCCGCCGGCAGAGCCGGCGGGGTCGGGTGTCGAGGTTGACCGGCGGCGTTCAGCGACGCGGGCCGCGGCCGGTGGTGGCGCCTTCCGGGGGGAGGGGGCGGAACTCGTCGGCGGTGAGCTTGCCGTCTTTGTTCAGATCGAGGGCGGCGAGGCTGGCGGCGGCGTTGTTGAGTTCGCCGGCCGAGAGACTGCCGTTCTTGTCGGCATCGAGGGCGAGCATCACGGGATCGACCGGACGCGCGGTATCGGCGCCGCTGCCGGCCGGGCGTTCCGGGCGGGCAGGGGCGTCGGCCGGCCGCGCGGGCCGGGCCGGGCGGAGTTCCGTCGCGGCGACGGTGCCGTCGTTGTCGGCGTCGAGGGTCCGGAGCGCGGCGGCGGCGCCGGCGATTTCCGCGGCGGAGAGTTCGTGGTTGCGGTCCGCGTCGAGGACGCGGATGGCGGCGTTGCCGCGGGGACCGTGCGGGCCGCGGCGGTGGCCGGCGGAATCGGCGGGTTGCGCGAAGGCGGTGCCGGCGAGGACGAGCGGGAGGGAGACGAGGACGAGGCGAAACGAGGTTTTCATGTCGAGAAGGCCGTTCCGTCTGCCGGCGTCCGCCGTGGTGGCGGGCGCATGGGCGGCAGAAGGGCGACAACAGGAGAGACGCCCCGACTGTTGCGCTCCGGTTAACGGCGGCGGGAGAATTGTTCGGGCCGTGTAAAGGCGCCCGCAGTCACCGAAAACCGGATACGCCGGAACGCCCAGGCGGGATCATGCCGTTGAGATTTGAAAGTTGAGGGTTGAGAGATCGATCCGCTGAGCCACGGAAAACGCCGCCGAAGCCGGCAGCCTGACGAACCGATTGGTTTTGCTCCCAACGCTCAGCCCAGCGCTCTCAACTGCATGAGTTCGGCTCAGGCGGCGCGCAGCCGGAGTTCGGCGCGGAAGCCGTGCGGCGCGCGGTTGGCGAAGCGCACTTCGCCGCCGCAGGCCGCGGCCGCGCTGCGCACGATGGCCAGACCGAGTCCGACGCCGCCGGTCTCGCGCGTGCGTGCGGTTTCCGGCCGGTAAAAAGGTTCGCCGAGCCGGTCGAGGGCTTCGGGCGGGGCGCCGGGGCCGTCGTCTTCGACCGCGAGCAGGACCTCGGGGCCTTCGGTCGCCGAACGCAGCGTGATGGTGGCGCCGGGCCCCGCGTAGCGCAGGGCGTTGCGCACCAGATTGCCGAGGGCCCGGCCGAGGAGCACGCGGTCGGCGTGCACGGCGCCGGCGGCGAGCTCCGTGCGGACCGTGCCGGCGGCGTCCTCGCGGGCCAGGACTTCGGCGACCAGCGGCGCGAGTTCGACGACCGCGAGTTCCGCCTCGCGGGGACGCAGGCCGGCGCGGGTGAAGGCGAGCAGCTCGTTGACCAGGGCCGCCATCTGCTGGACCTCCTCGCGGACGTCGCGAACCTGCTCGCGCAGGGCCGGATCGGCGCGGGTTTCGAGAATTTCGGTCGCGACCTGCAGGCGGCCGAGCGGCGAGCCGAGTTCGTGGGCGACATCGCCGAGGAAGCGTTTTTGGCCGTTGACGAGGGTGTCGAGGCGGCCGGCCATGCGGTTGACGGAGCGGCCGAGGTGGCCGAGTTCGTCGCGGCCGGAATCCGGCACGCGGGTATCGAAGCGGCCGAGGGCGAGGGCCTCGGTGGCGGCGGTGAGGCGGCGGAGGTCGCGCGTGATGCTGCCGACCAGCGGCAGCCAGAAGAGCACGGAGAGCGCGAACGCGGCGGCGCCGAGCCCCAGCCACGGCAGCAAATCGTAGAGGCGGAAAAGCGGCAGCAGGCCGGGCACGCGGATCACCAAGGTGCCGCGCTGGGGCGGACCGTCGTCGCGCAGCAGCGGCACGCGCAGCCCGAACCAGAGGGTGCCGTCCGCGTCGCGATGCAGGAATCGCCCCGGTCCGGGCCCGCGACCGGGCGGACCTTCGCCGCCCGCGCCGCCGCGGAAAGATCCGCCGCGGCCCGGCGGGCCCCGGCGCAACTCGCGGGCGAAATCCGCCGGCAGTTCGAACGCGGCGCCGGCGAGGGACTGGCCGGTGTTGAGGAAAAACATGTGTTGGGCGCCGGTGGCGCGGTCGCGTTCCGCCAGGACGACGGACCGTTCTTCCGGGGTGCTGCCGTAGTAGGCGGCGACGAGCGCGTTGCCGTGGCTTTGGAGGCGGTCGCCCAGGGCCCCGACCGCCAGCGAATCCCAACCGCCGCCGAATTGGCGCAAGTAGAGCGCGGTGCCGCCGGCCGCGAGGAGCAGCAAATTGAGCAGCAGCCAGACCGAGACTTTCAGGGACAGCGGAAACGGGACCTTCATCGGCACGGGACGAAGCCGGACCGTAGCAGGGCCGCGGGCAAAAGCGCGCGCATTTACCCGGGCTTAACATTTTCCCGCCGCCGGCTCACGCGCGGTTAACCGCGCCGGCGTTTACTCGGGGCCGTTCCCCTCCCTCCATGAACCTACGTTTCCTTCCGCTCTGTCTGCTGATGCCGGTGTTCGTCGGTGCCCAGTCGGCGACACCTTCCGATCCCCGGATCACCTCCTGGCAACTCGCCTCCTCGGGCCGCTATGCGCGACTCTACGAATCCGCGGCGGCGAAAAACGCCGGTACGACCGTCACCACGTGGAGCCGCGGCGCCGGCGTGCAAGCGTCGCCCGTGTACGCCGGCGTGATGCAGGTCTCGTACTCCTCGGCGTGGGTTTACCTGCGCAGCACGGGCCTCGGTTACCACGCGATGGGTCCATGGTACCTGAACGCGGAGCAAACCCGGAACTTCAACAATTTCCCCGCCAGCCAGAATGTTCTCTACCGGATTCCGCGCACGCCCGCGGTGCCGGCGACCAAGACACTCACGCCCGCCGGCGCGATCGGCTACGGCGTCGACGGCGTCGCGCTCTTCGACAACCGCGACACGTTCTCCTACGCGAATGCGAGCGGCCAGGACGGCTCGCCGGTCAGCGGACTCCGGGGCGACGGCATCTGGAACCGCGACGCCTATGTGAACGAAGGCGTGACCTTTGATCCGGCGTTCGCGCATCAGGCCGGCTCCAACTACCATTACCACGCGAACACCCCGGCCCTCCGCCACCTGCTCGGCGACCATGTGGCCTACGATGCCGCCGCCAAATCCTACGCCGAGGAAACCGCGGCGCCGACGCGGCATTCTCCGATCATCGGCTGGCTCGCCGACGGCCACCCGTTGTACGGACCCTACGGATACGCCGCGCCGCTCGACGCCACGAGCGGCGTCCGGCGGATGGTGCCCGGCTACGTGAAGCGCGACGGCACGCAGGGCACGACGAACCTCGCCGTCACCGGCCGCACCACGTTGCCGGCGTGGGCGGAGCGCGCGCAGAACCGCACCGTGCCGCTCACCGCCGCGCAGGCCGGCCCAGTAGTCGGCACCGCGTACCCACTCGGCCATTACCTGGAGGACTACGATTACCTGGGCGAACTGGGGAAAACGCCGGGCGCCGATTTCGACCTCGACCTCTACAACGGCCGCTTCTGCGTCACGCCGGAATTCCCGCAGGGCACCTACGCCTATTTCCTCACCATCGAGGCGGACGGCACGCCGAAGTTTCCGTATGCGCTCGGCCGTTGGTATTACGGCAGCCCGACCGGCGGATCGGTCGCGACGGTGGGCGAGACGGTCACCGAGTACGTCCGCGGCGGCCAGGCGCAGGCGCTGGCCGTGACGGCGGCGGCGACCGACGCGGGCGTCACGGTGCGGTGGAATTCGGTCGAGGGCGGCACCTATGCCGTGGCGACCTCCGCCGACGGCACGACGTTCACGGCGCTGGCGGCCGGCCTCGCGAGCGCCGGACTGTCGACCACGCATACGACGTCGGTCCGCGCCAACTACTACCGCGTCACGCTCGTGGCTTTGGCGGTGTACGATGCCCGGGGCACCGGCGGACTTTCGGGCCTGGACGGCTTCGGCACGGCGGCCTTGCCGGCGCAGACCGTCGGCACGACCGGCACCGCGCGCCTCGTGAACTTGGCGACGCGGGCCGCGGTCGGCGGGTCGGCGGGGACGCCGGTGGCGGGATTCGCCGTCAGCGGCCCGGGCGCGATGCGGCTCTTGCTGCGCGCGGTCGGGCCGGGATTGACGGCCTTCGGGGTGGGCGGAGCGCTGGCCGATCCCGCACTGTCCGTGATCGCGGGCAACACGACCGTCGCGGCCAACGACAACTGGAGCGCGGCGGATGCGGGCACGTTCACCGCGACGGGCGCGTTTGCGCTCGCGGCCGGGAGCCGGGATGCGGCGCTTGTGACGACGCTCGGGGCCGGCACTTACTCGACGGTGATTGCCGCCAACGGCGGCGCCGGCACCGCGCTGCTCGAGATCTACGATGCCGATGCCGGCACGCCGGCGGGGCGACTGGTGAACGCCTCGACGCGGGCCTTTGTCGGCACCGGCGGCGACGTGCTGATCCCGGGTTTCGTCGTGAGCGGCACGGGGACGGTGCGACTGCTGATCCGCGCCGTCGGGCCGACGCTCGCGGGATTCGGGGTCACGGGTGCGCTCGCCGATCCGCAGGTCGCGCTGTACGCGGGCGCGACCGCAGTGGCGACGAACGACAATTGGGGGACGGCCGCCAACGCGGAGGCCGTCGCGGCCGCGGCGACGACAGCGGGGGCGTTTGCGTTGGCGAGCGGCAGCCGCGATGCGGCGTTGCTGGTCGATCTGCCGGCCGGAGCGTACACGGCGAACGTCAGCGGCGCCGGCGGCACGACGGGCACCGCGCTGTTCGAACTTTATCTTGTGCCGTGACGCGCGGCGGGGTCAGCCGCTGGCGTCGGGATTGATGAACATGTAGCCGGCGGAGCGGAGCGTGCGGATGAAGCGCGGATCCTTGGCGTCGTCGTTGAGTTTTTTGCGCAGCGAGGAGATGTGGACGTCGATGGAACGGTCGAAGACGTCGTAGTTGCGGTCGCGGATTTCATCCAGCAGCGCCTCGCGGGACTTCACGCGCCCGCGGGCTTTCGCGAGACTCGCGAGCAGGTCGAATTCGACGGGAGTCAGGGCGAGCGGGACGGCCCCGAGCACGGCGCAGCGCGCGTCGAGGTTCACGCGCAGCGGCCCGACGACAATTTCCTGCGGCGGCGGCGCGGCGGCGGCACCGGCGGCCGCGGCGGCCGCACTGCGGCGCAACACGGCGCGGAGACGCGCGAGCAGTTCGCGGGTAGAAAAGGTCTTCGGCAGGTAGTCGTCGGCGCCGACCTCGAGGCCGACGATACGGTCGGTCTCGTCGCCGCGCGCGGTGAGCATGAGCACGGGGACCTGGCTGTGCGCGCGGATGCGTTTCAGCACCTCGAAGCCGTCGAGGCCCGGCAGCATGACATCGAGGATAAGTGCGTGCCAGGCGGCGTCGGGCGCGGTGGCCTGGGCGACGCCCTCGGGCCCGGTGTGGACGGCGGCGACGTCGAAGCCGAGCGGCTCGAGGTAGGTCGCGACGAGCCGGCAGAGTTTCCGGTCGTCGTCGATCATCAGCAGGCGCGTGCGGCCGGAGGCGGGGGCGTCGGCGTTCATCGTTCGCAGTAGGGCAGGCGGTCCGGCGGCGCGCAACTCCCGGAGCCTTAACGCCGGCTTAACAAATCCCGCGGGCGGGCCGCATCGCGGCTTAACGCGGACGGCCGAGACTGCGGCATGCGCTTTTCGTTGCTGGTGCTGATCGGAGGATGGCTGGGATCGGCCGGGGCCGCGGCGGCGACGTTGACGCTGATGATCGAGCCCCGTTGGCAAGGGACCGGCCTCGAGGTCGTGGGCCGGCCGGTGACGAATGCCGCGGGCCAGGAACTGCAGGTCACGCGGCTGGCGGGTTTGGTTTCCGGTCTGGTGCTGCATCGCGCCGATGGCGCGACGATCCGGCTCGACGGCCAGGCCGGCGGATTCGATGCGGGGCGCGGCCGGCTGACGCTGCCGTGGTCGGGCGTGCCGGAGGGAAACTATGTCGGACTGGAATTCGAAGTGGGTTTGCCCGACGCGCTGAATCGGTCGGACCCGGGGCGCTGGCCGGCCGGGCACGCGCTGAACCCCTTGGTCAACGGGCTGCATTGGAGCTGGCAGGGAGGTTACGTTTTTCTCGCACTCGAGGGCCGTTGGCGGGAGGGGGCCGGCGAGCGCCGCGGGTTTTCGTATCATCTGGCCACGGACGCGCGGCGCATGCCGGTGCGGTTTCGCGCCGACTTCACGGTGGCCGGGCCGACCGAGATCCGGTTGGCCTTCGATCTCGGCCGGGTGCTCGGCGAACACCGGTTGCAGACTGACGACGGCAGCGAGTCGACGCATTCGGGGCCGGAGGACGAATGGGCGGAGCGGTTGGCGGGGGCGGTGACGCGGTCGTGGTTCTGGCTGGAGGCGGCGCCGCGACCGGCGGAGGCCGTAGCGCCGGCGGAGTCGGGGTCGGTCGCCACGGCGAACGGCGGCGGCACGCCGTTGGCGTTCCGGGAGCCGACGGGATTTCCCGTGCCGGAATTGCCGGCCGACAATCCGCTCACGGCCGAAGGCGTCGCGCTGGGCCGGGCGCTTTTCCACGACGTGCGGCTGTCGGGGAACGGGACGCAGAGCTGCGCCGGTTGCCACGTGGCGGAGCGCGCGATGGGCGACGGGAGGGCGGTGAGCATCGGGAGCACGGGCGCGACGGGCACGCGCAACGCGATGCCGTTGTTCAACCTCGCCTGGCATCCGGGGTATGGCTGGGACGGCGCGCGGACCGCGCTCCGCGAGCAGGCGTGGGCGGCGATCGAGCATCCGGCGGAGATGAACGCGGTGCGCGCGAACGTCGTGGCCGCGTTGGCCGGCGATGCGGCGGCGACCGCGGACTTCGACTCCGCGTTCGGGGGCGGCGGAGTGACGGCCGAGCGGGTCGGACGCGCGCTCGAGCAGTACTTGCTGACCTTGGTGGCGGCGGATTCGAAGTTCGACCGGGCGCTGCGCGGCGAGGCGGAATTGACGGCGGAGGAAAGGCGCGGGTTCGAGCTGTTCGCGACGGAGTCGGATCCGGCGCGGGGGCGGCGCGGGGCGGACTGTTTCCACTGCCACGGCGGGGCGTTGTTCTCGGATTTTGGATACCGGGACAACGGGCTGGCGCCCGCGGGGACCGACGCCGGGCGCGCGGCGGTGACAGCGGCGGCGGCGGACCGCGGCAAGTTCAAGACGCCTTCGCTGCGCAACGTCGCCGTCTCCGGACCCTTCATGCACGACGGGCGGTTCGCGACGCTCGAGGAAGTGATCGCGCACTACGACCACGGCGTGCGGCGCACGGAAAATCTGGATCCGAATCTCGCGAAGCACTCCGCGAAAGGCCTGGACCTGGGGGAGGAGGATCGGGCGGCGTTGGCGGCGTTTCTGCGGGCGTTGACCGACCTGGCGCCCGGGCCGGCGCGCGAAGGGCTTTGAGCGGACACAAAAAAGGCGGCCGGAGCGGATCCGGCCGCCGGGGATGAACCCGCGGGTTCAGGGTTCGAGGATGAACGTGAACCGCGTGGCGAACTTCTGGAAGAGGCCCGTGCTGAGGTTGCCGTCGTCGATTTTGGCGTCGATCGCGCGCATCTGGGCGTCCTCGACGGTGACATTGGTCGTGGAGATGCCGGCCGCGACGTTGAGGTTGCGGTCCCAGTTCCAGCGGCCGCCGACGGAATTGCGGCCCCGCCAATTCGACTCGTTGAAGTCGCCGGACATGCCGGTGGGGATGGAACCGGAGCCGGCGTTGGGCGGCCAGGCGCCGTTGAGCGAGGCGTAACCTTCGAAGGCCTGCGCGAAGGTGCGCAGGTCGGAGATGAAGCGGGCGTTCTGCGAGGCGGCGCGGACCCGGCCGAAAGCCGGGATCGCGAGGGCGGCGAGCAGGCCGATGATGACGACCACGATCATGATTTCGACGAGCGTGAAGCCGGCTTGGGCGCGCGGCGGGTCGCTCGGATGGGACAGGTGCATGGGGCGGACAGGGACTTTCATATTATTTATGGATGATATTCGCTGACGGCACGACCGTTGTTTTGCGGGGCGGCGGCGGCAATTCGGGCGGGGTAAACGCCGCGTGAAGTTCCAAGTGCGTACCGCTACGCAGGGTCTGCGTGTAATTGCCGGCTGGCGCGCGCGGCGCTTTTTCTTTTGCCGCGCGCGGCGCGGCGTCCCCACACTGCACCTTCACCCATGAAAATCGTCCTCGCTTACTCGGGCGGACTCGACACGTCCGTCATCGTCAAGTGGCTCAAGGAAACCTACGACGCCGAGATCGTCACTTTCGCGGCCGACGTCGGCCAGGAGGAGGAGCTGAAGGGCCTCGACAAGAAAGCGCTGAAGACCGGCGCGTCGAAGCACTACACCCTCGATCTCGTGGAGGAATTCGCGCGCGACTTCATCTACCCGATGATCCGCGCCAACGCCATCTACGAGGGCCAGTACTACCTCGGCACCTCGATCGCGCGGCCGTTGATCGCCAAGGCGCAGGTCGACATCGCGAAGAAGGAGAAGGCCGACACCGTCGCCCACGGCGCCACCGGCAAGGGCAACGACCAGTGCCGTTTCGAGCTGACCTACATGGCGCTCGCGCCGCACCTGCAGATCATCGCGCCGTGGAAGATGGAAGTTTACCGCGACAAATTCCCGGGCCGCGCGGAGATGATCGCCTACTGCGCCGAGCACAAGATCCCGGTCGAGGCCTCCCTGAAGAAGCCGTATTCGATGGACCGGAATCTCCTGCACATCTCGTACGAGGCCGGCATTCTCGAGGATCCGTGGTTCGACCCGACCACGCCGGAGAACAAGGCGATGTTCAAACTTTCCGTCGCGCCCGAGGACGCGCCGGACAAGGCGGAGTACGTCGAACTTGAATTCGCAAAGGGCGACTGCATCGCGGTGAACGGCAAGAAGCTGACGCCCGGCGGCGTGCTCAAGACGCTGAACAAACTCGGCGGCAAGCACGGCATCGGCCGCGTCGACCTTGTGGAAAACCGTTTCGTCGGCATGAAGAGCCGCGGCGTGTACGAGACTCCGGGCGGCACGATTTTGATGCAGGCCCACCGCCAGGTGGAGTCGTTGACGCTCGACCGCGAGGTGCTGCACCTGCGCGACGGCTTCATCCCGAAGTACGCCGAGCTCGTTTACAACGGCTTCTGGTTCGCGCCGGAACGCGAGATGCTCCAGGCCATGGTGGACGAGAGCCAGCGCTTCGTCAGCGGCACCGTCCGCCTCAAGCTCTACAAGGGCAACATCATCACCTGTGGCCGGAAGTCGAAGTACTCGCTGTACGACGACAAGATCGCGTCGATGGAAGGTGTGAAGAGCTGGTACAACCAGAGCGACGCCACCGGCTTCATCCGCCTCAACGGCCTGCGGCTCCGCGCGCGCAACCTGGCGCAGGGCGGGCCCAAGGTGGGTTGAAGGTTGAGGGCTGAGCGTTGAGAGCCCCGGGCCATCGGACCCGGTTGTTTCATGAAAAAAGGCGCGCCCGAAATGGGTGCGCCTTTTTCGTGTCCGGAATTCCTGATCGTGGTGATCCGAACGGCGGATACGGCCCGGAGGCGTGGGTCGAGCGTGGGCCGGACGGCCAAAGAAAAAGACCGGGTGGGTGGCCCGGTCTTTCACCTTTCAACCTGCGACTTTCAGCCCCGCTCCGCGGTTCAGAAGAGGCCGTTGGCCACGACGCCGACGGCGGTGAGCGGGCCGGCGTCGTCGAGGCCGTCGAGGGCGCGGTCGGCTTTGCGCATGATGGCGCGGGTGTCGCGGATCAGGGTGTCGTCGTTCAGCAATTGGCCGAGGGTGCCTTTGCCTTTGGCGAGGTTGTCGGAGACGGTACGGAAATTCGCGATCGAGGCCTTCAGGTCGTCGGCGGCTTTCTGGTCGTACACGAGCGCGCCGATGGCGCCCTGGCCGCGTTTCACTTCGTCGAGGATGGCTTGGGCATTGGCAATGAAGGTCTTCGCCTCGTTGGCGCCGCCGCGGATCTCGGAGAGGGCGGACTGGAGGTCGGTGTAGAGGACGGGATCGTTGATCAGTTTGCCGAGGGTGCCTTCGCCGCGGTTCATCTTGTCGGTGATCGAGCGCAGGTTGCCGGTGGTCTGCGCGAGGTTCTCGCGGTTCTCGGTCACGAGTTGGTCGACCTTCTGGATGATGCCCGGGCTTTTGCCGTCGCCGCTGAGCGCGCCGCCGAGGTTGCCGAGGGCGCCCTCGATCTTTTTGCCGAGCTCGCCGATCTGGGACATCACGGAGTTGAGGTCGGGGGTGACGGCGGTCTTGATTTCGGCGCCGTCGCGCAGGTCGGCGGCGGCTTCGGAGCCGAGATCGATGCCGATGTAGTTGGTGCCGATGAGGCCGGCCATGACTATGGTGGCGGTGGCGTCGGCCTTGATCTTCACATCGGGGGAGATGCGGAGCAGGGCTTCGGCGCGGCGGCCGGCGAGGCGCGTTTTCTCGACCTCGCCGATTTTGACGCCGGCCATGCGGACTTCGTCGCCCGTCTTCAGCTCCTTGAGCGAGGTGAAACCGGCGACGATGTGGTAGCCTTGGTCCTTGAAGACCTTGCCGCCGCTCAGGGTTTCGAAGGTCACCCAGATGAGCGCGACGCCCAAGATGAAGAACAGCCCGACGCGGGCGGTTTGTTGCGAGTTTTGCATGGTCAGGTTTCCAGTTGTTTGAAACGGGGATTCGCGAGGTCGATCTTCGGGTTGAGGAAGTCGACGACGCGGGGATCGGCGGAGGCGCGGAGTTCGTCGCGGGTGCCGAGGAAAACGAGTTGGCCGCCCATCAAGATGCCGACGCGGTCGGCGATGTTGAGGGCGAGGTCGCGGTCGTGGGAAACGACGATCGTGGTGACGTGGTACTGGTCCTTCAGCGTGGCGATGATCTCGCTGATGGTGGCGGCCATGACGGGATCCAGTTCGCTCGTGGGCTCGTCGTAGAGCATGAGCTGCGGCTCCATCACGAGCGCGCGGGCGATGGCGACGCGTTTCTTCATGCCGCCGGAAAGTTCGGACGGATATTTTTCGGCCGCGGCCTCGAGGGAGAGGATCTGCAGGGCGCGCATGACCTTTTCGCGGATGCCGGCTTCGTCGGCGACGCGGTGTTCGCGCAGGTAGAGCGCGAGGTTGTTGTACACCGTCATCGAATTGAAGAGGGCGCCGGCCTGGAACACGAGGGCGAGGCGGATCTGTTCGCGGGTTTCCGCGGCGGCGGCGTCGCGGCCGTCGACGGTGACGCGGCCGCCGGAGGGCAGCTCGAGCCCGACGATGTGTTTGAGGAGAACGCTTTTGCCGGAGCCGCTGGGGCCCATGAGGACGAAGATCTCGCCGGGCTCGACCTGGAAGGAGACGTGTTTGAGCACCTCGAGTTTGCCGAAGCTCTTCGACAGATCCTCGATGGCCACGGAGACGGCGGGCGTCTCGGTGTGCGTGAAGGGATTGCGCGTGGCGCTGCAGCGGGAGTCGGCCATGTCAGAGGAGGGCTTTCGTGACGAAGTAATCGAGCACGAGAATCAGGATCAGCGAGGTGACAACGGCGCGGGTGACGGAGGCTCCGATCTCGCGGGGGCCGCCGCGGGTGTTGAGGCCGATGTTGCAGGAGACGAGGACGACGGCGAAGCCGAAGACCTCGGCCTTGATCAGGCCGTTGAGCACGTCCTTGAATTCCATGAACCGGCGCAGGGCGGCAAAGTAGGCCGGCGGATCGATGGCGATGAAGTCGGTGTACTTCGCGACGATGGCGCCGCCGAACCAGCCGACGAGGTTGGCGATGATGGCGAGGACGGGCATCATCACGAGGACGGCGGCGAGGCGCGGCAGCACGAGGATGCGGGCCGGCGGGATGTTCATGGTCTCGAGGGCGTCGATTTCCTGGTAGACCTTCATCGAGGCGAGTTCGGCGGCGATGGCGGAGCCGACGCGGCCGGCGAGGAGAATGGCGCACATCACGGGGCCGAGTTCGCGGGCGATGGAGAGACCGACGAGGGAGCCGATGAACTGTTTGGCGCCGAAATTCTCCATCGAGTAGCCGGACTGCAGCGCGAGCACGCTGCCGATGAAGAAACTCAGAATCGCGACGATGGGCAGCGTGGTGTAGCCGATGAGGTAGCACTGCTCGATGAAGCGGCCCCACTGCCGCGGCAACGTGGGCACATGGCTGAGGCTCTGGACGAGGAGCTGCAGCGTGCTGCCGATACCTTCAAGGACGCGGGTGAGGGTTCTCATGTCAGCGGGAAACGGGCGGGTGGGCCGGTGCGGCGGGCGCGGACGGCGCCGGCGGGAATTCGCCCCAGAAGATGCGCCACGAGCCGGCGGCGTTGCGGTTGAAGCCGACGAGGCCGCGGCCGAGCGCGATACGGCGGGCCGCGCCTTCGTGGGTCACGCTGAGGAGCGGGCCGACGTGCAGTTCGCGGCGCTGTTCCGAATCGCGGCGGTCGTAGGTGATCGCGTTCCACAGGACCGAGGTCCGGGTGTGGCCGGGGGCCTGCTGGTCGTGGCGGGCGAGGGCGAAGAGGGGGGACCAGGCGTGGCGGACGGCTTGGTTGCGCGGGAAAAAGACTTCGAGGGGACTGAGGGCCTGCCATTGGCGACGGCCGGCGCCGTTGTCCCAGGAACTGAGCAGCGGCCAGACATGCAGCAAATGCGCCTCGGGACTTTGCGCGCGGCCGGCGGCGCGCTGCCGCTCGTGCCAGTACAGGAAGTAGAGGAATTGGGAACGGTCGCGGGCGACGCCTTCGTCGACCCAATTGGCTTGGCGGACGAGGGGCCAGGTGATCCAGGTTTTCTCGGCGCCGCTGCGGACCGAATGCGTGTAGAACGGGGCCCAGCGGTTGACGACGACGTTGTCGCCGCGGCCTTGGACGAAGAAGGGCCAGAGGTAGCGTTGCTCGCGGTAGACCTTGGGCTGCGTGCGTTCCGAATAGCCGAAGAACGGCCACAGGTAATCCTGGGAAACGTAGCCCGGGCCGGTGCTGCGCGCGAAGAAGGGCAGGGCGCCGACGCTTTCGTGGCGGGGCGTGCCGGCCGGGGCTTCGGGATCCGGTTCACGGATAGAACGGTAGAGGAACGGCCAGAGGGCGAACGTGTGCTGCGAAACGCCGGGGCGGTTGACCTGACCGTAAAGCGGCCAGACGGCCCAGCCCTGGGCGGCGCCGCGTGTCACGCGGATGAACGGCCACGGCGTCGACGTCGTCACGGCGCCGTTGCGCTCGTTCTCGACGTAGAGGGGAAACAGCGTCCAGGACAGGCGCTCGATCCCGAGTTTGCGTTTCACGGTGCCGTAAATCGGGAAGAGTCCGCGGTAGGTGGTGGCGGCGTCGGGGCCTTGGCGGGAGAACCAGAACGGGAAGACTTCCGCTTCCTCGCGGTCGTCGAAGTCGCTCGTCGGAGCCGGGGCGCCGGGCAGCCGGTTCCAGCGGCGCACGAGCTGGAAGATGTCCCAGCGGTAGGACTCGCGGTAGGCGGTGTAGTTGAAGAGCGGGTACAGGAAGTGGGCCGCCTGCACTTCGCCGGAGGGGCCGCGGAACTCGACCCAGAACGGGCGCACGCCGCGCACCGTGCCGCCGGGTTCGCCGGCTTGGCCCTGCGTGAACCAGATCGGGCCGGCGGCGGATTCGGCCGGGGCGCGACCGGCGACGAGCGGCGAGGCGACGCGGAAGGGCCAGGCGTTGTTTTCCCGTTCGGCCACGTCCGCCCGCGCAGCCGCCCACCCGGCGACGAGGCCGAGGCAGGCGAGGAGACGAGGGAAGTTCATGGCGGAAAACCGGAGCGGACAGAGTCGTCCCGTGGTGCGGCCGGCAGTCGGCGGACGGCCGCGGTCACGAGACCAAGGGTCAGACATTGGCAAAAAGGAACGGTGGTGCAAACGCTATGTTGCCCCGGGCAGGGGTGGGAAAGGCGTCGGGCGGCACGGTTCCGAGGCAACGGTCGAAACTTCGTCCGGCGGACGCGCGGCACCGGTTTTGAACCGACGGCCGGAACGGTTTCGCCGCCGGCGGGCCGCCGGGGCAAAGTAACCCAATAGGTTACTTTGCGGGCACGCGAAGCGGGCGGCGGCGGGCGCGGGTGGGAGCGCGCGTCAGGCGCGCAGGCTTTCGCCGGGGGCCAGGGTACGGAAGGCTTCGGCGCCGAGCTGGGCGGCGGTGCGGGCGGCGGCGAGCGCGGTGACCGGGGCCTCGCGGCTTTCGTCGGTGAGCTGGAAGGTGCCCCAGTGTTTGGCGGCGCTGAGGCGGGCGCCGAGGTCGAGGTGGATCTGGACGGCTTCCGCGGGATTGCAGTGCATTTCCGACATGAACCAGCGCGGCTCGTAGGCGCCGATCGGGACGAGGGCGAGATCGGGGGCGCCGCAGCGCTGCCGGATCTCGCGGAACATGAATTCGTCGTAGCCGGTGTCGCCGACGAAGTGCACGCCGCGGTCGCCGAACTTGAGGTTGCAGCCGCCCCAGAGCCGGCCGTTGCGCGCGCCGGTGGCGCGGTTGCTCCAATGTCGGGCCGGGGTGATTTGCGCCCCGATGCCGCCGGGCAAGGCGAGACTCTCCCACCAGTCGAGCTCGTGGATGCGTTGCGGGGCCCAGCCGGCGGCGGCGAGGATCGGGCCGTTGTTGAGGGGCGTGACGACGACGGCCTTCGGGTGGTCGAGCGCGAGACGCTCGAGGGTGGCGACGTCGCAATGGTCGTAGTGGTCGTGCGAGACGACGACGAGATCGAGGGGCGGCAGATCCGAGAAACGGATCCCGGGTTCGTGCACGCGGCGGGGTCCGGCGAAACCGACCGGGCTGGCCCGTTCGCTGAAGACGGGGTCGGTGATGACGTTGCCCAGCGGGCTTTGCAGCAGGTAGGTGCTGTGGCCGATCCAGGTGGCGACGAGGTCGCGGCCCGACGGCGCCGGCGGCGGCGGGACGGGTGTGATCGGCACGCGCTCGGGCCAAGGCGCGGGCGAGGACGTGAGTTTCCAGCGGATGATCTCGGTCCAATCGCGGTTGATATGGCGGCGCGGATTGAAGAAACGGCGGCCGTCGCAGTGATCGGAAACCGGGAAACGCAAAGCGGAAGGGGCGGCGGCCATCAGGGAAGTCGGGGCCGCGCCCAGCAGCAGCGCGCCGGAGCCGACGGCGGCGTCGCGGAGAAAACGGCGGCGGGAAACGGAGGGCGGTTCATCGGGCATGCGGCGAGCGGGAGGGGAGCGTTGCGCGGGTCTTCGCGTTTGCAAACCGCGGCGCGCGCTTTTGCCTCGGCGCCATGCGCATCTCCGGCGGCCTGGCCCGCGGCATCACTCTGGCGGTTCCCAAAGGCGACGCCGTCCGCCCGGCGACGGACGGCATGCGGCAGGGCGTGTTTTCGAGTCTGGGAATGCGCGTGGCCGACGCGCGGTTTCTCGATCTCTTTGCCGGCAGCGGTGCGTACGGGCTCGAGGCACTGAGCCGCGGGGCGGCGGGCGGGGTGTTTGTGGAGCAGAACGCGAAAGCGGCCGCGTGCGTGCGGCAGAACATCGCCGCGGTCTGCAAGAGCCTGCGGCGGGACGAACGCGACCTGACGGTGGTGCAGGGCGATGCGCGGACGGTGCCGGCGATCGGCGCGGTGCCGGATCTGGTATTCATCGATCCGCCCTACGATCTCATTGCGGAAGCGGCGCCGGGATTGTTTGCGAAATTGGCGGACTTGCTGGCGCCGAAACCGGAGGCCCTCGTGGTGTTCGAGGCGCCGGGCGAGATCGAGTTGGCGCCGGCCGGCTGGACCTTGTTGAAACGGCTGGGCAAAGGGGCTCGGCAGCCGACGGT
>NEUS01000030.1 GCA_002288455.1 Opitutia bacterium Tous-C1TDCM | reverse complement strand
GACCAGGCCCAGGTCGAGGACGCGGCGCGCCAATTGGCCTACACGAAAATCGAATCGCCGATTTCCGGCCGCGTCGGTTTGCGCCACGTCGACGCCGGCAACGTCGTCCGGCCCGGCGATGCGCAGGGCATCGTGATGATCACGCAGACCCGCCCGATCGCGGTGTCGTTCACCGTGCCGGAAGTCGACCTGCAGAAAGTGGTGGAGCCGCTGCGGGCCGGCGAGGAACTCACGGTGGAGGCGTGGGACCGCAACGAGCAGACCTTGCTGGCGAACGGCGTGCTGCGCACCGCGGACAACCAGATCGACATCGCCACCGGCACGCTGCGGCTGAAGGCGGAATTCGCGAATGCGGACGAGAAGCTCTTCCCGAACCAATTCGTGAACGTCCGGCTCAAGGTGCGGACGGTGAAGCAGGCCATCGTGATTCCCGCGGCCGCGGTGCAATTCGGCTCGCGCGGCACCTATATCTTCATCGCGAACGAAAAGAACGAAGCCGCGGTCCGCGACATCGTGCTCGGGCCGGCGGACGGGATCATGCAATCGGTGACGAAGGGACTGGAAGGCGGCGAGAACGTGATCGTCGAGGGCGTCGATCGGTTGCGCGAAGGCCGGCCGGTGACGTTGGTGACGGGTCCCGGCGGAGTCGGGCCGGCGCCGACGCCCGGAGCACCCGGCGCGCCCGGTGCGGGCAAGGGCGAAGGCAAGGGCGGGAAAAAGAAGAAGGAGAAATGAACCCGTCGCGTCCGTTCATTCTCCGGCCGGTGGCGACCAGCCTGCTGATGGTCGCGCTGCTGATTTCCGGGATCATGGCTTACCGGCTGCTGCCGGTTTCGGCGCTGCCGCAGGTCGATTTCCCGACGATCCAGATCTTCACGTTCTATCCCGGGGCGAGCCCGACGGTGATGGCGAGTTCGGTCACCGCGCCGCTCGAGCGCCGCTTCGGCCAGATTCCCGGCGTAAACCAGATGTCGTCGACGAGCTCGGCGGGCGCGTCGGTGATCACGTTGCAATTTTCGCTCGAGGTTTCCCTCGCGGTGGCGGAGCAGGAAGTGCAGGCGGCGATCAATGCCGCGGACAACCTGTTGCCGAACGACCTGCCGGCGCCGCCCGTTTACCGGAAAGTGAATCCGGCGGATACGCCGATCCTGACGCTGGCGGTGACGTCGGCGACGATGCCGTTGCCCGCGGTGCACGATCTGGTGGATACGCGCATCGCGCAGAAGCTGGCGCAGATCCCGGGCGTGGGCATGGTCAGCCTCGCGGGCGGGCAGCGGCCGGCGATCCGGGTGCAGATCAATCCGGGGGAATTGGCGTCGCGCGGGCTCAATTTCGCCGAGGTGCGCGCGGCGATTTCCGCGGCGAGCGTGAACCAGCCGAAGGGCAGTTTCGACGGCCCGGTGCGGACGATCTTGATGGATGCGAACGACCAGCTGCGGTCGGTCGAGGAATTCCGGAATCTCATCATTGCGTGGCGCGACGGCGCGCCGTTGCGGTTGGGCGATGTCGCCCGGATCGAAAATGCCGCGGAGGACCGCCGCATGGCGGCATGGGCGGACAACCTGCCGGCGGTGCTGGTGAACGTGCAGCGCCAGCCCGGCGCCAACGTCATCGAGGTCGTCGACCGCGTGCAGGCCCTGTTGCCGCAGCTCGGCGCGAGCCTGCCGGCGGCGGCGGACCTCGTCGTGCTGTCGGACCGGACCCAAAGCATCCGCGCCTCGGTGCGCTCGGTGGAGCACGAGCTCGTCTTCGCGGTGCTGCTGGTGGTGCTCGTGACGTTTCTGTTTTTGCGCAACGTGGCGGCGACCATCATCCCCAGCATCGCGGTGCCCTTGTCGCTGATCGGGACCTTCGGCGTGATGTACCTCGCCGGGTATTCGCTCAATATTCTCACGCTGATGGCGCTGACGGTCGCGACGGGCTTCGTCGTCGACGATGCGATCGTCATGCTCGAGAACATCGCGCGTTACCGCGAGGAAGGCGACCTGCCGATGGAGGCGGCGCTCAAGGGCGCGGCGCAGATCGGGTTCACGCTGGTGTCGTTGACGGTCTCGCTGATCGCGGTGCTGATCCCGCTGCTGTTCATGGGCGACGTCGTGGGCCGGCTGTTCCACGAATTCGCGATCACGCTGGCGGTCTCGATTCTGATTTCGCTGGTGGTTTCGTTGACGCTCACACCGATGATGTGCGCGCGCATGTTGCCGGAGCCGGAACCGGGCGTGCATGCGAAGCCCGGCTTCCTCGATGCGGTGATCGCGCGCTACGGGGTTTGGCTCGACTGGGTGCTGCGGCACCAAGGCCTGACGCTCGCCGTCACGGTCGGGACGGTGGTGGTGACGGCCGGGCTGTACCTGATCGTGCCGAAGGGGTTTTTCCCGTCGCAGGACAACGCGGCGCTGCAGGCCGTGACGGAGGCGCCGCAGTCGATCTCGTTCACCGCGATGGCGGAACGGCAACAGGCGCTCGCGGCCAGGATCCTGGCCGATCCGGCGGTGCGCAGCCTTTCGTCGTTCATCGGCGTGGACGGCACGAACTCGACCCTCAACAGCGGCCGCATGCTGATCAACCTGAAGCCGCACGGCGAACGCCGGGACTCGGCGGCGCAGGTGATCGACCGGCTGCGCGAGGCGGCGCGCGAGGTGCCCGGGATCGCGCTCTACCTGCAGCCGATCCAGGAATTGACGATCGAGGATCGCGTGAGCCGCACGCAGTTCCAGTTCACGCTGACCTCGCCGGACGAGGAACTGCTGCACAATTGGGTGCCGCAGCTGATCGGGCGGTTGCAGGAACAGCCGGAACTCGCCGACGTCGCGAGCGACCTGCAGAACCGCGGGCTGCAGGCCTACCTTGAAATCGACCGCAACGCGGCCAGCCGGCTGGGCGTGACGGTGGCGGAGATCGACGACGCGCTGTACAGTGCGTTCGGCCAACGCCAGGTCGCGACGCTCTTCACGCAATCGAGCCAGTACCGGGTGGTGATGGAAGTGGATCCGCGGCTGGCGCAGGGACCGGAGGCGCTGACGACGTTGTTTGTGCGCACGCGGAGCGGGCGGCCGGTGCCGCTCTCGAGTGTGGCGCAAGTTTCGGAGCGGCCGACTTCGCTCCTGATCAACCACGTGGGCCAGTTTCCGTCGGTGACGGTTTCCTTCAATCTGGGCGAGCGGGCTTCGCTCGGCGCCGCGGTCGCGACCATCGAGCGGACGGTGCAGGAAATGGAGATGCCGGCCGCGATCGAGATCCGGTTCGAGGGCGCGGCGCGGGCTTTCCGTTCCTCGCTGTCGAGCACGCTGTGGCTCGTGCTCGCGGCCGTGGTGACGATGTACATCGTGCTCGGCGTGCTCTACGAGAGCACGATCCACCCGATCACGATTCTGTCGACGCTGCCGTCGGCGGCGGTGGGCGCGCTGGCGGCGCTCTGGATCACGGGCCGACCCTTGGACATGATCGCGGTCATCGGCATCATTTTGCTGATCGGACTCGTGAAGAAGAACGGCATCATGATGGTGGACTTCGCGCTCGAAGCCACGCGGCGCGACAAGCTGTCGCCGACGGAGGCGATCAAGCAGGCGGCGTTGCTGCGGTTCCGGCCGATCTTGATGACGACGCTGGCGGCGCTGTTCGGCGCGTTGCCGCTGATGTTTTCCACCGGATCGGGCGCCGAATTGCGGCAGCCGCTCGGGCTCGTGATGGTGGGCGGATTGCTCGTGAGCCAGGTGCTGACGCTGTTCACGACGCCGGTGGTTTACCTCTACTTCGACCGGCTGCGGCAGCGCATGGAAGCGAAACGCAAGACCCCGGTGCGCGTGGCCGGCAAGCTGGAGGCGGCCCGCGGATGAACCTGTCGCGTCCCTTTGTGCGGCGGCCGGTGGCCAGCGCGTTGATCGCGGTGGCGCTCGTGCTGGTGGGGGCGCTCGCCTACGGGCTGCTGCCCGTGTCGCCGTTGCCGCAGGTGGATTTTCCGACGATCCGCGTCAGCGCCTCGCTGCCGGGCGCGAGTCCGGAAACGATGGCCGCGGCCGTGGCGGCGCCGTTGGAACGGGCGCTGGGCAGCATCGCCGGAGTGGCCGGCATTTATTCGGACAGCCGCCAGGGCTCGACGAGCATCACGCTGGAGTTCGATCTCGGCCGCGACATCAACGGCGCGGCCCGCGATGTGCAGGCGGCGATCAACGCGGCGCGCGGCCAATTGCCGGCGGGCATGCCGGGGAACCCGACGTTCCGGAAATCGAATCCGTCGCAGGCGCCGATCATGGCGCTGGCGTTGAGTTCGCCGAATCTGGCGCCGGGCAAACTGTACGATTTGGCGGCGACGGTGCTGGCGCAGAAAATCGCGCAGATCGACGGCGTGGGCGAGGTGTCGGTCGGCGGGAGTTCGCTGCCGGCGATCCGCGTGCAGCTGAATCCGCACGCGCTGGCGCACTATGGCATCGCGCTGGACGAAGTCCGCCGCGCCATCGGCGCGACCAATTCGTTGCGGCCGCGCGGCACGGTGGAACGCGGCGACCGCCAGTGGGAAGTCCAGCTCAGCGGGCAATTGCGCAAAGCCGAAGACTATCTCGAATTGGTGGTCCGGTATCGGGACGGCTCGCCGGTGCGGTTGGGGGATGTCGCCAAAGTCATGGAGTCGGTCGAGGACCGCTACAGTTCCGGCTTCCACAACCACCGTCCGGCGGTCGCGCTGCTGATCAGCCGCCAGCCCGGCGCCAATATCATCGCGACGATCGACGCGATCCAGGCGCAGCTTCCGGCGCTGCGCGCGCTGGTGCCGGTGGACGCGCAGTTCGACGTCGTGATGGACCGCTCGCCGGGCATCCGCGCGACGCTGCACGAATCCCAGCGCACGCTGGCGATCGCCTCGGGGCTCGTGATGCTGGTTGTGTTCCTCTTCCTCGGCAGCGCGCGCGCGGCCTTGATTCCGTGCCTCGCGATCCCGGTCGCGATCATCGGCACCTTCGGGATCATGTACCTTTACGGATTCTCGCTGAACAATCTGTCGCTGATGGCGCTGATCGTGGCGGCGGGGCTCGTGGTGGACGACGCGATCGTCGTGCTCGAAAACATCACGCGCCACATCGAGCGCGGGCTGTCGCCGTTCCGCGCGGCGATGAAGGGCTCGGGCGAAGTCGGCTTCACGTTGCTGGCGATGAACCTTTCGCTCGTGGCGGTGTTCGTCTCGATTCTCTTCATGGGCGGGTTGGTCGAGAAACTGTTCCGCGAATTCTCGATCACGCTGGCGGCGGCGATGCTGGTTTCGCTGGTGGTGTCACTGACGCTGACGCCGAGCCTGTGCGCGCGGTGGTTGGCGGCGCGGGAAACGGAGGAACCGGGTTGGTTCCGGGGGAAAACGGACGCGGCTTTCGGCCGGCTGAAGCGCGGCTATGCGCGTTCGCTCGGTTGGGTACTGGAGCACGCGACGCTGATGCTGATCGTGTTTCTCGGCACGGTGGCGCTCAACGTGACGCTGTACGTCACGATCCCGAAGGGCTTTTTGCCGCTGCAGGACACCGGCACGCTGCACGGTTTCGTCCGCGGCGACGATGCGTTCTCGTACCAGGTCATGCTGCCGAAAGTGGAGGCGTTCCGCCGGCACATCCTCTCCGATCCCGCGGTGGCGGATGTGATCGGCACTTCCGGCGGCGCGACGGGCCTGAGCAACGCGCGGCTCACGATCCGCCTGAAGCCGTTGGCCGAACGCAAGGTTTCCGCCAACGACGTCGTCAACCGGCTGCGCCAGACCGCGCCCGCCGTCGCCGGCGCCCAGGTCTATCTGTTCGGCGCGCAGGACATCGATCCGCCGCGCATGTCGGATGCGACGTCGTTCGACCTGACGCTGATGGCGGGGGATCTCGGCGTGCTGCGCACGTGGGCGCCCAAGGTGGCGGCGGCGTTGCAGGAGATGCCGGAATTGACCGACATCAACGCGCCCTCCGAAGGCGGCACGCAGCAGGTGCGGCTCAACATCGACCGCGAGGCGGCACGCCGGCTCGGCGTGGATACGCAGATGGTGACGCAGGTACTGAACAATTCCTTCAGCCAGCGGCAAATCGCCACGCTTTACGACCGGCTGAACCAGTACCGCGTCGTGATGGAGCTGGAGCCGCAGTACACGACGGACCCGAGCGTGCTCGAGAAAGTCGAAGTGATCGGCGCCGCCGGCGAGCGCGTGCCGCTTTCGGCGTTCACGCGCTACGACTATTCGCTGATCGACGACCGCGTGCGGCACCGCAGCCAGTTTGCCGCCGAGAACATCGGCTTCGCCTTGGCCGAAGGCGTGCCGATTGAGGAGGCTCTGCTCGGGATCGATGCGGCGATGGCGAAAATCATGCTGCCGACGGAAGTGCAGTATCGCCTTTCGGGCTCGGCGCAGAATTTCCAGAAAACGCTGCAGTCGCAGCCGCTGCTGCTGCTCGGGGTGCTCGTCGCGGTCTATCTTGTGCTCGGCGTGCTGTACGAGAGCCTGATCCATCCGCTGACGATTCTCTCGACGCTGCCGTCGGCCGGACTCGGGGCGCTCTTGGCGCTGCGGTTGACGGATACGGAATTCAGCCTGATCGCGTTGCTCGGCGTCTTTTTGCTGATCGGCATCGTGATGAAGAACGCGATTCTGATGATCGATTTCGCGATCGCGACGGAACGGAAGAACGACCTGTCGCCGCGCGCCGCGATCTTCGAGGCGGCGCAATTGCGGTTGCGGCCGATTTTGATGACCAACATGGCGGCGCTCCTCGGGGCGTTGCCGTTGGTGCTGGCGAGCGGGGAGGGCGTCGAGATGCGGCGGCCGCTCGGGCTTGCGATCGTCGGCGGCCTGGCGGTCAGCCAATTGCTCACGCTCTACACGGTGCCGGTGGTCTATCTCTGGCTTGATCGGGTGCGGCTGCGTTTCAAACGCGAGAAACCGGCCGCGGTCGGGGAGCGCGCGCCGGCGGTGTAATGCCGGGATCAGGTAGTTGAGAGTTGAAAGTTGAGGGTTGAGAGATCGATCCATCAAACCACGGAAAATGAAGCCGCTGCTCGCTACGGGAGAAACCGAACGCTTCTGCTCCCAACTCCCGACCAAGCTCACGCAACTGCCGGAATTTCTTGGCTGAGGAACGCGGCTTCCGCCCCGTCGGCAGATCAGAACACGGGGCCCGGGTGGTCCCGGACTTCGTAGGCGACGGCCGGAACGGTGCCAAGGGGCACGCGGGTGGGGCGGGCGTTTTTCGGTGCGGCTTTGCCGGCCGGGCGTTCGCCGAACGCCTGCAAGACGAGATTGCCCTGCGTGCCGGGCTTGAGGGCAGCGGGATCGCCGAGGACCTCGATGCTGACGGTGTCGCCGCGGCCTGAGACCATGTGGCCGAGGGAAATGCCGGGAGGAGGATCCTGCAGTTCAAAGGTGATTTTGCCGGTGGTGCGGACGGTCGGGGCGATGATCTGCAACTTGGCGGGCGGTCCGCCCGGGATGATTTTCAGCGCCCCCTTGGCGGCGACGCGGAACGGAGCGCCGCGGCCGGAAACCTGGACGACGCCTTCCTGGGCCGGCACGAGATGGTGGTAGAAGAAGGCCTGCATCATGTCTTCCGCCGGCAGGCCGGTGCGCTCGATGACGCGACCGCCGATATCGGCGCGACCGACCAGCCGTAGCGGGACGAGTTCGTCGCGGGCCCCGTAGGGTGCGGTGAGTGTGGCCTGCACCTTGTCTTGGCCGGCGGGAATTTTGGCTCCGCCGAGAGCGAAGCCCCAAGGCGAATCCGCCAACGCCAACATGATCTCGCCGGTGAAGCCGTCGTGGCGCAGGGCGTACACGGTCACTGGCACGCTGGCGCCGGCGCGGACATTGAGGCCGGAGGGAACGACGCGCAGTTCGAAGCCGGGTTGCGGCGGGCCCAAATACAGGCGGTAGGCGTGGTCGGGACTGCCTTGGTGCTGGGTGTCGGCAACCGTCACGGTGTAGTCGCCGTCGGCCGGCAACGTGAACGTGAGCAACGAATCCGCGTGATGCGGCAACAACCCCGCGCCGCGGTCTGCGGTGTCGTCGTTGCTGGCGAGGCTGCGGCCGGCGGCGTCCTGCAGCGTGAGGATCGAGTCGAGCGGGGAACCGAGGCGGCGGGCGGTGATCCGTGCGACGAAGATTTGGCCGGCTTGGCCGCTGAAGCGGTAGGTATCACGATTTCCAGGACAGGCGATGCGGCCGTTGACGGTGACGGGCAAGGCGACGCGCTGGCCGGCGGCGGTGGCGGAAGCGGTTTCCTCCTCGGCGTCGTCGGTGCCGGCGTCGAGCGCGATGCGGACGGGATTGGACAGCGTGCCCTTTTGCCGGGCGGAAACCGTGAGGACGCCGGGGCTGCGGCCGGCGGTCGGCAGATCGAGCGTTTCGGCGGGCATGTTCCAGCCGTGCAGTTCGAAGCGCGCGGGGCTGCCGACGGCGGCGCCGAGGGGGTAGACGCCGGTGGCGTAGGGGAATTCGCCGACGGCGATCCGGTAGACGAAATCCTCGCGGCCGCGGTAGATGGCATCTTTGATTTCGGCGACGTAGGTGCCGTCGGCCGGGATCTCGAAACAGAGGACGGGATCGGGGCTGAAGCGGAAATCGTCGTTGTAGGCGAGTTCACGGCCCTGGGCATCGTAGAGCGCGAGCGTGGCCTGGAACCAACCGGGGACGGCGTCGGCGAGGTACGGCATGAGCGCGCGGGCGCGGGCGGCGAGGACGAGTTTCTGGCCCTTGGTCGCGGTGAAGTGGAAGCGGTCGACTTCGCCGGGCATGATCTGGCCGTTGACGACGGCGGGGAGGACGACGCGGCGTTCCGTTTTCGGGCGCTTGGTTTGCGGATCGAGTTCCTTGCTCGGGCGCACGGAGGCCGCGGGCGAAGTGGCGATGCGCGCGGGCTCGGTGAATTCGGGCAATTGCCCCAGAACGAAGACGACGGGATTGGAAATGCCGGTGGCGGTGCGCAGGCGGAGTTCGCAATCGCCGGGAGCGAGATCGGCGGGCACCGAGATTTCCAAGGTCACGGTTTCGGCGAGCACGGGACTGAGCTGGCGGTTGCCACGGCCGGCGAGCTCGCGACGGATGGCGGCGACTTCTTCGTCTTCGGCGGCGGTGAGGGCGGGCAGTTTCGGATCTTTGCGGGCGGCGTTGCGTTTGTCCTGGAGGACCTGCTGCCGGTCGCGGAGATCGTTGATTTCCTTCTGGGTGAGCGGGCGCTCGTGACCGAGCACGCGCGCGGAGATGCCGGCGACGGAGAAGTGGGCGGCGGTCGTGCCGTTGAGATATTGGCCGCCGATCCGGACGGTGAACGTCGTGCCGATTTGCCCGCCGGCCGGGTAGGCGAAGGCGAGATGGGGGACGTTGCGGTTGCCGGCCGGCTGGGCCCGGGCGGAGTTCGGCAGGAGGTAGGCGCCGGCCAAACCGGCGCCGAGGGCGAGGAAGAACCAGGTGAGGCGTTTCATGGCCGAAGGGTTCAGGTCAGCGAGGCGAGATGGCGGTGCGACGGCACGGCCTCGGCGGCCGTGGGCAAGGTGCGGACATCGCGGCCCTCGGGATGCGGGAGGCGGGCGTCGCCGGGAATGCCGAGCTGCTGGTACACGCGGGCGATGAGTTCGCTCGGGTGCACGGGTTGTTCGACGACCTCTTCGCCGCGCGCGTCGGTCTTGCCGATCACCTGGCCGCCCTTGAAGCCGCCGCCGGCGACGAGGGTGGAGAAGGCCTTGCCCCAGTGGCCGCGGCCGCCGTTCCAGGGCGATTCCCAGGAGACCTTGGGGGTGCGGCCGAATTCGCCGCCGGCCCAGACGATCGTCTGGTCGAGGAGCCCGCGCTCGGCGAGATCGGCGAGCAAGGTGGCGAGACCGCGGTCGAGCTCCGGCAGTTTGCGCCGCATGATCGGGAAGTGCTGCTTGTGCGTGTCCCAGCCCTTGTAGTTGATGGTCACATACGGCACGCCGCGTTCCACAAGACGCCGGGCCATCAGGCAGGATTGGCCGAAGGTGGTGCGGCCGTAGCGGTCGCGGACGGCGTCGGTTTCCTGGCCGAGGTCGAAGACCTTGCCGGCGTCGCCGAGGATCATCTCGTAGGCGTCGCGTTCGCATTCGCCGAGGGCGGCGAGGCGCGGATCGGTCGCGGGCAAGGCGCGTTCGAACAGATTGAGCCGGTGGAGAAACTCGCGGCGCGAGCGTTGGCGCTCGTCCGTGAGCCCGGGGGAAACAACGCCCTCGACGAGGAAACGGTTGGCGCCCGGATCGCCGCCGGTGGCGAAGGGCTTGTAGCGGCCGCCGAGAAAACCCGATTCGGAGAAGCGGCCCTGCAGTTCGGTGAGGACGACGTAGGGCGGGAGCAGGCCCTTGTAGCCGGCGTCGTAGCCCTTGAACAAAGAGACCACGGCGCCGGCGCCGGGAAACACATCGCGGCCGCCGGCGGGCCGGCCCGTCTGGACGGTGTAGGCGGCGGTTTCGTGGCCGTTGCTGCCGTGGGTCATGCCGCGGAGGAGGGCGTACTTGTCGGCCTGCTGCGCGAGCAGCGGCAGCAGTTCGCCGATCTGGATGCCCGGGACGTTGGTGGCCAACGGCGTCTTGAGGGCGCCGTAGTAATCGTAGCCGGCGTCGGGTTTCGGATCGAAGGTATCCAGATGGCAAGGACCGCCCCAGAGCCAGATTTGGATGACGGATTTGGCGCGCGGGGCCGGGAGCGCGGGCGGCGGCGCGGCCGGAGCGGAGGCGGCGCGGGGGCCGAGGGCGAGGCCGGCGGCGCCGAGCAGGCCGAGTTTGAGGGCGGCGCGGCGCGACAGGGCCGGCGCGCCGAAACCGAGCAGGCGAAGCTCGCGGTCGAAGTTCCAGAGCCGGGGATCGACGGAGTGGTGCAGGGAGTTCATGGCGGGGCGGGGTTCAATGCCGGTGGAGAAATTCGGCGCTGTTGAGCAGCGCCCAGGCGAGATCGAGGGCGGCGGTGCGGGCGTCGGGAGAGGCCGCGGCGTGCGCGGCGACGAGGCGACGTTCCTCCGGGGCGGGCAGCCGCGAGAGGATCGTGAGGTAGAGTTGGTCGA
The DNA here is from genome assembly GCA_002288455.1 of Opitutia bacterium Tous-C1TDCM. Lineage (GTDB taxonomy): Bacteria > Verrucomicrobiota > Verrucomicrobiia > Opitutales > Opitutaceae > ER46. Next base: position 24,988 of record NEUS01000030.1, on the reverse strand, counting down.
CGGTTTCGCGGGGGCCGCTGCGGCTGCGCAAAATCGCCTGCAGGCCCGGGCCCTGATCGAGTTTGCGCTGGATGTGCGTGGAGTTGAGCAAGTGCAGGCGTTGGGCGGCGGTGATGCGGTTGTTGCGTTCCGCCTCGAGGCCGGTGTCGCGGCCGGGGCGGCCGAATTTTTCGAGAAACGCGCTGGTGATGCTGCCGTCGGGCAGGGCGATCGAGCGCTGGTCTTCGGGCACGAAGGTGAACGGCTCCGGAATCGCGGAACTGTATTTCTCGGTCGTGCCGGTGATGCGGTTGATGGCGTCGATCAGGACCTCGGCGTCGAGGCGCCGCGGGGCGTAGCTGGCGAACCAGCGTTCCGCGTCGGGACCGGGCGTGCGGGGGACGGCGGCGAGTTGATAGGTTTGCGAATTGAGGATCACGCGGAGGAGGGCTTTGGCGTCGAAGCCGGAGCGGATGAATTCAGATTCCAGATACGCCAGGGCCTCCGGGTGCACGGGCGGGTTGTGGGCGCCGAGGTCGTCGACGGGATCGGCGAGGCCGCGGCCGAGCAGCCAGCCCCAGTAGCGGTTGGCGAGGTTGCGCGCGAAGAACGGATTGTCGGAGGCGGTGAGCCAGGCGGCGAAGTCGAGCCGGGCGTCGCGTTCCGGCGCGAGGGTCGCGGGGCAACCGTCGGGGAAGCGCGCGGCGGCCAGCGCGGCGGCGGTGGCCTTGGCGGGATCGAAAAAGACGATTTCCTCTTTCCATTCGCCGGTGCCCTTGAAGGCGACTTGGCTGAAGCACGCGGCGAGACCGGCGGCGCGGTCCGCGGGCCAGCGCTCGGTGCGTTCGCCGAGGAAGACGAGGGCGACGGCCTGGGCGAGGCCGGCGGGTTCGCGGCTCGAGACGGCGCGGTAGAAATTGACGGGGCCGGAGCGGAAGTTGGAGCCGTTGGCGGTGAGCAATTCGCGGGCGAAGCGGTCGAGGGGCAGATTGGATCGCACGGCGGCGAGGATCCAGCGGTGGTAGGCTTGCGCGGCGTTGGGCCAGAGGTTGACGGGGAACTCCGCCTTCACGCGCAGCACGTCGCTCCACTTCATCGCCCAGTATTCGGCGTACTCGGGGCGCTCGAGCAGGCGGTCGACGAGCTGCCGGCGTTTGTCGGGGGATTGGTCCTGCAGGAATTGCCGGACCTCGGCGGCGGTGGGCAAGGTGCCGATGACGTCGAGGTAGAGGCGACGGACGATGACGGCGTCGGTGGCGCCATGCGCCGGTGCGAAGCCGCGGGCGGCGAGTTGCGCGAAGACCAATTCGTCGAGGCGGCCGCGCGGGTGCGCGGGGGAGGCCTGGGCGAAGAGATCGGCGGGCGCGGGTTCCGCCGGGGCGGCGAAGCACGACTGCGCGGCGATTGCGGCGAGGTAAGCGGCGCTGATGCGCAGACCGCGGAAGAGCAAACGATGCGCGGCGGCGCGGGTCCGGGCGGCGGCGCAGGGGAGAATGCCGGGGAAGAACATGGCGGGGTTGCGGGCGGTGACGTCGCCGCAGCGCGGCGCGCTACCACGGCGGCCCGGGATGAACGCGGGCTAATCGGGCGCAGTGGGAAACGTATTACCGCGAGCACTACGCGAAGCGCCGGGATCCGCGGGTAACCGCCGCGGCGGAGGTTGCGTCAGCGGCGGGATGAACTCCTTGCACCCCGGGAAAGCCACGATCATGGAAACCCAAACTGCGGCGGCCGGACCGGCCGCGGCCGAATTCGTCGTCACGGAAATTCCGCGGGCGGGCGAACCGGCCGGGACGGTGTTTCTGCGGCTGGCGGACGAATTGGCGCGGCGGCACGCGCAGGTGCTGTCGTTGATGATCTACGGCGCGATGGCGGCGTGGGAGGAAATCGAGCGGGCGATGGCGCGGACGCTCGGGACGACGCAGTGGCCGGTGACGTGGGTGGAAGGCGCGAGTTGCGACGGCGGGCCGCTGGCGGGCGTGCAGGCGTTCGCGCTGGCGGGCGGGAAGGTCGAGCGCGTGCGTTTGGGCAACCGGATCGTCGGCTCGGTGTACGAGGACGGCGGGGCGCGGCATTGTCTGCTGGGCGGACTCGGGCCGACCTCGTTGGCGCTGGGGCCGGGAGCGCAGGTGCAGCAGATGTTCGGCAACCTCGAGCGGGCGCTGGACCAGGCGGGGTTCGCGTTGAGCGACGTGGTGCGCACCTGGTTCTACAACGAGGACATTCTTTCGTGGTACGGGGAGTTCAACCGCGTGCGCTCCGGGCTTTACCGGGACGTGAAGTTCCGCACGGGTTCGTTGCCGGCGAGCACGGGCATCGGGGCCCGCAACATCGACGGCGCGGCCTTGGCCGTGGCGGCGTGGGCGGTGCGGCCGCGGGTGGCGGGGGCGGGCGCGCGCGAGGTTGGCTCGCCGTTGCAGTGTCCGGCGCCGGCTTACGGCAGTGCGTTCAGCCGCGCGATGGAGGTCGATTCCGGCGGTTGGCGCCGGCTGACGATCTCGGGCACGGCGAGCATCCAGCCCGGCGGCAAGACGGCGTGGGAGGGCGACGCGCGCAAGCAGGTCGATCTCACGATGGAAGTGATCGCGGCGATTTTGCAGGCCCGCGGGATGAACTTCGGCGACACGACGCGGGCGACGGCGTATTACCGGAAACCCGAGTTCAAGCAGCACTTCGACGCATGGCGGAAAGAGCGCGACCTCGCGCATATGCCTGTCGTGGATACGCACAGCGTCGTGTGCCGCGACGATTTGCTGTTCGAGCTGGAGCTCGATGCGGGTCGGGCGAGCGGGTGATGGCGGATATTTCGGAAAGGTGAACCACTGATGTTCACTGATGGGCACTGATTGAGGCGGAAGACCGGCGCGTTATCGCGGGTTGGCGTCGGGGCGCAAAAAAGGGCGGACCGGTGAAGGTCCGCCCGAAGGTTTGAAGGCAGGGAAACTCAGCTGAGTTTCACGCCCTTGGCGGCGGCGGCGCGGAGGAGGGCGTCGGCCATGTCGGACGGCGTGACGGCGACCTCGATGCCGCATTCCTGGAAGACGGCGATCTTGGCGGCGGCGGTGTCCTCGGCTCCGCCGACGATGGCGCCGGCGTGGCCCATGCGGCGGCCGGCGGGAGCGGTGGCGCCCGCGATGAAACCGGCGACGGGCTTTTTGCAGTTGGCCTTGATCCAGCGGGCGGCCTCGACCTCGGCGCTGCCGCCGATTTCGCCGATCATGATGATGCCGTGGGTGTCGGGGTCCTCGTTGAAGAGCTTGATGACATCGAGGTGGGACGTGCCGTTGACGGGATCGCCGCCGATGCCGACGCAGGTCGTCTGGCCGATGTTCTTCGAGGTGAGCTGGAAGACGGCCTCGTAGGTGAGGGTGCCGGAGCGGGACACGACGCCGACGTGGCCCTGCTTGTGGATGTAGCCGGGGGCGATGCCGATGCGGCAGCCGCCCTTGGAGTTTTCACCGTCGCCGGGGGTGACGAGGCCGGGGCAATTGGGACCGACGAGGCGCGTCTTTTTGCCGGCGATCGCGCGCTTCACGCGGATCATGTCCTTGATCGGAATGCCCTCGGTGATGCAGACGGCGAGGTCGAGGTTGGCGTCGACGCATTCGAGAATGGCGTCGGCGGCGAACGGCGGCGGCACGAAGATGGCGGAGACGGTGGCGCCGGTGGCGGCGGCGGCCTCGTGGACGGAATTGAAGATCGGGACCTTGTGGCCGGCGTATTCGAAGACCTGGCCGCCTTTGCCCGGAGTGACGCCGGCGACCACCTGCGTGCCGTAGTCGAGGGAGAGCTGGGCGTGTTTGGCACCGAAGGCGCCGGTGATGCCTTGGACGAGGATCTTCGTCTTGGGGGTGATGAGAATGCTCATTTTTTGAAAGTAGCGGGTAGCGGGTAGCGAGGAGTGAGTAGGGAATGGCGGCGGCGGACAGTTTTGGCGGATGGGCTTTTTGATGCCCGCTACCCGCTACTCACTACCCGCTACCGGGTCGCGGCGTCAGGCGACCAACTTCACGATCTTCTGGGCGGCGTCGGCCATGGTGTCGCCGCTGACGAGGGCGAGACCGGATTGGCGGAGGGTGGCTTTGCCGGCGGCGACGTTGTTGCCTTCGAGGCGCACGACGAGCGGGAGCTTGAGGCCGACTTCCTTGACGGCTTCGACGACGCCTTCGGCGATCACGTTGCAGTCCATGATGCCGCCGAAGATATTGACGAAGATGCCCTTCACGTTGGCGTCGCCGAGGATGATCTTGAAGGCCGCGACGACCTTTTCCTTCGAGGCGCCGCCGCCGACGTCGAGGAAGTTGGCCGGGTTGCCGCCGTAGTGTTTGATGATGTCCATGGTGGACATCGCGAGGCCGGCGCCGTTGACGAGGCAGGCGATGTTGCCGTCGAGGGCGATGTAGGCCAAATCGAACTTCGAGGCTTCGATTTCCTTGGGGTCTTCCTCGTTGAGGTCGCGGAGGGCGACGACTTCGGGGTGGCGGTAGAGGGCGTTGGAGTCGAAGGAGACTTTGGCGTCGAGGGCGAGGACATCGCCGGTCGGGGTGGTGATGAGGGGGTTGACCTCGACCATGGCGGCGTCGGTTTCCCAATACATCGTGTAGAGATTCTTGATCAGCTTGGCGGCGTTCTTGGCTTCGTTGCCGGAGAGCTGGAGGGCGGAGATGAGCTGGCGGAGCTGGAAGTCGGCGATGCCGATGGCGGGATCGATGACGACCTTGGTGATTTTCTCCGGCGTGTCGTGGGCGACTTTTTCGATTTCGACGCCGCCCTCGGTGGAGGCGACGATGACGGGGCGGGAGGAGGCGCGGTCGAGTAGGACGGCGAGGTAGTACTCTTTCTTGATGTCGCTCGCGACGGTGAAGTACACGGTCTGGACCTTGCGGCCGGCAGGGCCGGTCTGGACGGTGACGAGGGTGTTGCCGAGCATTTTGCCGGCGATTTCCTTGGCGTCGGCCTTGGTCTGGCAGAATTTCACGCCGCCCTTGTAGCCGTCGGTGAAGGTGCCTTTGCCGCGGCCGCCGGCGTGGATCTGGGATTTCACCATGGTCGCGCCCTCGGGCAACAGGGCCAAGGCGGAGTCGAATTCTTCCATCGTTTTGGCGGCCGCGCCCTGGGGGACGGGCACGCCGAATTTTTCGAAGAGCGCTTTGGCCTGATACTCGTGGATGTTCATTTGGGAAAGAAAAGGAGGCGAGTTAGCCAGAGCCACCGCAGGTTAGGCACGCAAAAAACCGCGCATCCGTTGCGGAAAGTTCCGGGCCCGGGGCCGAGGGCCGGGATTGCGTTTCCGCGGGGCGGGCCCCACGGTCGCGGGGCATGCAATCGCACGAGGTGATGAGAGAGGTCCTCAAGAAGACCAGCGCGAAACAGATCGCCGCCGATATGGGACTGTCGTTGTCGCTGATCTACAAATGGGCGGAGCCGCCCGAGGATGAGAGCGGTAGCGGCGCGAGCAGCCCGCTCGACCGCGTGGGCCAATTGATCCGCATCACATCGGATGCGCGGGTCGCGCAGTGGGTCTGCGAGCAGGCCAACGGTTTCTATATCCGCAATCCGCAGGAATTGCCGCCGACGGAGAAGCTGATCCCGGCGACCAACGACATCCTGCAAGAGTTTGCCGACATGCTGGCGACGATCGCGCGGGCCTCGGCGGACAACGTGATCAGCAAGGAAGAGGCGAAGACGATCCGCCGCCGTTGGGAAGAGCTGAAGTCGGTGACGGAAGGTTTTGTCCGGGCGGCCGAAAGCGGGTCCTACGGCCCGCCGCCGGTGCCGGCGCCCGGAGTGCAGAATCCGTCGAAGGGCTGACGGGATTGCGGCCGGCCCGGCTTTTCAGGTCGTGGCCCGAAGGGGTTTCGGATTTTTGGCCACGGATTTCACAGCTGGGCCCGGATGAGGCAGCTTAAGTCCGGGAACGTCCGTGAAGTCCGTGGTGCAGGATTCGGTTTCGGAAAGTCCCGAATCCAAGGGACCTTTATATCGGGCGCTTTTGGCCGGCCCGACTGGGCGCACTTGGTTCAGAGCAATTGACGGGCGAGGAAGGCGGCTTGCAGCGCCGTCAGTTCCTTGAGGCCTTGTTGGCCGAGGGTGACGAGGCGGTTGAGTTGCTCCTGCGAAAACGTGGCTTCCTCGCCTGAGGCCTGGACTTCGACGAATTGGCCGCGGCCGGTCATGACGAGGTTGAAGTCGACCTCGGCGTCACGGTCTTCGGTGTACGCGAGATCGAGGAGTTCGCGGCCGCCGCAACTGCCGACACTGACGGCGGCGACGGAATCGGCGATGGGGTTTTCCGGCAGCTTGCGGGCGTCGAGCAGTTTTTGGACGGCGAGGCGGGCGGCGAGGTAGGCGCCGGTGATGGCGGCGGTGCGGGTGCCGCCGTCGGCCTGGAGGACGTCACAGTCGACCCAAAGCGTGTTTTGACCGAGCTTCTGGAGATCGACGACGGCGCGGAGGGAGCGGCCGATGAGGCGCTGGATCTCGACGGTGCGGCCGTCGATTTTGCCGCGGGAAATGTCGCGGGGTTTCCGGTCGAGGGTCGAGTAGGGGAGCATCGAGTACTCCGCGGTCAACCAACCGCCGGGCACCTTTTGCTGCTTCATCCACGTGGGGACGTTGGGTTCGATCGTGGCGGCGCAGATGACGCGCGTCAGACCGAAGGAAACGAGCACGGAGCCGGTCGCGTAGGGGGCGATATTGGGCTCGAAGGTAACCGGACGAAGCTGGTCGGGGCGGCGCCCGTCGTGCCGGAGAGGGGTCGAAGACATGGACGAGAGACAGACCCCGGCGTCTTATGACGCAAGAATCTTGTAGTTCGGTCGGTCCGAAGGGCGGGGCCTCGGCCGGAACGATGCAGGTGAGAGTTGAGAGATCGATCCGGCGGAGAACGGCAATGCAACCGCCGCACGCGGCGTGAAGAACCGCACGGTTTTGCGCTCAACTCTCAGCCAAGTTCTCCCAACTGCATCGGTTCGGCTCAGGGCGAATCGCTGCGTTCGACGGGGCGGATGCGGGTCGGCTTGGGCTGGGCTTCCTGGTCCCGCATGTGGCGGATGAGGCGGTCGTTGAAATCGCGGGCGGGGTCGTGGCCCATTTTCTTGAGGGCCTGGGTGAGGGCGGCGACTTCGACGAGGCGGGCGATATCGCGGCCCGGGCGCACGTAGATTTCGATGTGGGGAATCTTCATCCCGAGGATCGGGTAGTAGTTTTCCTCGAGGCCGGTGCGTTCCTCGATGACGTCGGGCGTCCATTCCTTGAGGGAAACGACGAGGTCGATGCGCTTGTCGAGGCGCACGCATTTCACGCCGAACATTTCGCCGATGTTGATGATGCCGATGCCGCGGCATTCCATGTAGCCGAAGTTGAGCGCGCGGCTGGAGGCGATGAGTTCGCGTTCGTCGAGGAGCCGGATGATCGTGAGATCGTCGGCGACGAGGGAATGGCCGCGCTCGATCAGGGCGAGGGCGCATTCGCTTTTGCCGACGCCGGAGTCGCCGCGGATCATGACGCCGACGCCCTTCACATCGAGGGTGGTGGCGTGTTCGGTGCCCTGGGGGGCGAACTCGTTGTCGATCGCGAGGGTGGCGAGATTCACGAAATGTTTCGTGATCATCGGCGTGCGGAGAAGCGGGAGGTTCATCGCTTCCGCGACGTCGAGCATCGGCTGCGTGGCGTGGTAGTTCCGCGTCAGGATGAGGCACGGGATATTCCGTTTCACCATCTTGCGGAGGATCTCGGTCTGCGTGGGCTGCGAGAGGGTTTTGAGGTAGGCCATCTCGGCGGCGCCGATCACCTGGATGCGTTTGTTCGCGAAGTATTTGAAGAAACCGGTGAGCGCGAGGGAGGGACGGTTGATCGTCCCCTCGTGGATCAGGCGGTTGAGGCCTTTTTGGCCGACCACCAGCTCCATTTTCAGTTTCTCGCGGTGGGCTTCGAAGAAATGGGCGACCGTGATGCCGTGGACAGCTTTTTGCATGGGGCGGGGACGGGCTAGAGGTTGAAGCTTTCGCCGAGGTAGAATTTGCGGGCCTGTTCGTCGCGGATGAGGAAATCGCCCGGGCCTTCGGTGAGCACCTTGCCCTGGTGGATCAGGTAGGCGCGGTCGACGATGCGCAGAGTTTCGCGGACGTTGTGGTCGGTCACGACGACGCCGATGCCGCGGGACTTGAGCTGGAGGATGATCTTCTGCACCTCGGCGACGGAGATCGGGTCGATGGCGGCGAAGGGTTCGTCCATGAGCAGGAACTTGGGCTTCGTGACGAGGGCGCGGGCGATTTCGAGCCGGCGCCGTTCGCCGCCGGAAAGCGTGTAGGCTTTCTGCCGCGCGACGTGGGTGAGGTTGAGTTCGCGCAGGTGTTCGTCGACGCGTTCCGGGCGTTCGCGGCGCGGCACGCCGACGGCTTCGAGGATCGCGAGGATGTTTTCCGCGACCGTCAATTTGCGGAAGACCGAGGCTTCCTGCGGGAGGTAACCGATGCCGTGGCGCGCGCGCTGTTGCATGCGGAGGCGGGTGATATCGGTGCCGTCGAGGCAGACGCGGCCGCGCGTTGCGGGGACGAGGCCGACGACCATGTAGAACGTGGTGGTCTTGCCGGCGCCGTTGGGGCCGAGCAGGCCGACGACTTCGCCGGCGCGGAAGGAGAGGCTGACGCCGTCGACGACGGTGCGCGCGCCGTAGACCTTGACCAATTCCTCGGTGCGGATTTCCGCGGCAGCAGCGTCGGCGCTCATTTCGGCGGGGGCGCGAGGGGCAAGGTGATGACCGGAGCGGGCGTTTCGGGCGCCGCGGCGGCCGGGGCAAGGGAGGAAGCAGAGGTCGACTCGCCGAGCTTGGGTTTCTCCTTTTCCTTGTCGTAGCCGAGGTCCTTGAGCGGCGGCAGGAGGAGGCGGTTGCGGGTGCCCTCGGGACCGGCGAACACGGCGCGGCGCTGGCCACGGTAGAGAATGAGGCGCTGGCCGACCCCGGATTGCTCCCACTGGTCCTTGGTGCCGCGGATCACGGGATTGCCGGAGAGGACGACCATGTCCTCGCCGGGGAAGATTTCCGCTTTTTCGGCGGTGGCTTCGCGGTCGTTCTGGATGATGCGCACGCCGCCGGTGGCGACGAGGGACTTGAAGTTTTCCTGTTTGCCGAGGGTCGCGGCGACGTCGCCGGAGCGCAGGGCGACCACGACGAGTTCGCGGCACGTCAGCTGCAAATTGGTCCCGGTGACGGTGACGCCCTGGCTGAAGGTGAAGGTCGTCTCCTTCTCCGTGCTGACGGCCTCGGCGGCGCCGCTGAGGATCTCGGTCGGAACCGGCGGCGCGGCGGGCGGTTTGGCCGGAGCGGTTTCGGCGGCCCGGGCAAACGACAGCGCGCACAGGGCGAGAGCGAAGAGGCGCGGGGCGGCGGGAATCATTTCAGGATGTCGTTGAGTTGGGCTTGGAACGTGACGCGGACCGCGCGGCGGAGCGAAAGTTTTTTCGCGGCGTGGTCGTAGGTCCAGTCGGAGCCGTTGATCTCGATGTCGCCGCGGATGAAGCGGACCGACTTCTCGCCGCCGGCGCGGTTTTCCTTGGGGTAGAAGATCGCGGCGGGGCTGAGCAGAATGCTGTCGACGCGGGCGGCGGCGTCGCCGGAGAACGTCGTGATGCTGAGATCGGTGACGGCGATGTCGCGGCCGACGGGGCGGACCTCGGAGCCGCGGAGCGTCATCGAACGGAAGCCTTCTTTGTCGGTGAAGAGCGGCAGCACCCAGTTGAAGGCCGGGGTGGAAACCCGTTCGCCGGCGGGGTCGGCGGCGCGAATCGCGGCCGGAGCAACCGGTGCGACCGGGGCCGCAGGTGCGGCCGTCGCGGCTGGATCCGAACAGCCGATTCCGGTTCCGCCCACGGCAAGGCCGCAGGCGAAAAGCAGGAGGCGGAAACAAAGTGGGGCGGGGGACCGCATCAGGGTTGCGACGGTGCGACCCGGGCCGCGAGCAGGTGTTCGCAAACTTCGCGCACGGCGCCGCGGCCGGCCGGGCGGACGGTGATGCAAGCGGCGGCGGCCAGGGCGCAGGGCATCGCTTCGGGGGGCGCGATGCCCACGCCGGCCCACGCGATGGCGGGCGTGTCGATGACATCGTCGCCCATGTAGGCGCATTGCGCGGCGGAGAGACCGAGCCGGTCGGCGAGTTCGCGGAGGGCGACGAGTTTGTCGACGCGGCCTTGGATGAGATGGGGAATCTTCAACTCCGTGGCGCGGGCGGTGGTGGCGAGCGAGGGGCGGCCGCTGATCCAGGCGGTCGCGATGCCGGCTTGGTCGAGGCGGCGCAGGCCCATGCCGTCGAGGATCGAAAAGGATTTCGCTTCGGTGCCGTCGGACGAAATCAAAACGGTGCCGTCGGTGAGCACACCGTCGACGTCCATCGCGAAGAGCCGGATCGCGGCCCAGCGGGCGGCGGGGACGGGGAGCCGGGCGGCGCTCATGCGGCGACGATTTTCAGGTAGTCGCCGAGGGTGCGGTCGACGCCGGCTTCGAGGCATTCGACGACGAGGGCGTGGCCGATCGAGACTTCGAGGATGCCGGGGATGGCGAGGAACGCGGCGAGGTTCTGCAAATTGAGATCGTGGCCGGCATTCACGCCGAGGCCCGCGGCTTGGGCGGCGGCGGCGGCGCGGGCGAACCCGTCCAGCATGCGGTTCTGCTCGGGACCGCCGAAGTGCACGGCGTAGGGCTCGGTGTAAAGTTCGACGCGGTCGGCGCCGAGGTCCTTGGCCCGGGCGAGGTCGGGGGCGTCGAAGTCGACGAAGAGGCTCGAGCGGATGCCGGCGGCGCGGAGGCGGGCCAAGATCGGCCGGAGGCGGTCGGCGTCGCCGACGAGGTCCCAGCCGTGGTCGGAGGTGAGTTGGCCGGGGGCGTCGGGCACGAGCGTGCATTGGTCGGCGCGGCCGGCGACCACGACGTCGAGAAACTCCGGCGTCGGATAGCCCTCGACGTTGAGTTCGGCGCCGGGAAAACGCGCGGTGAGCGGGCGCAGCGCGGCGACGTCGGCGTAGCGGGCGTGGCGCTGGTCGGGGCGCGGGTGGAGCGTGATGCCGTGGGCGCCGAGCCGGAGACAGCGTTCGGAGAACCAGGCGACGCTCGGGAAATCGCGGCCGCGGGAATTCCGCAGGAGGGCGATTTTGTTGATGTTGACGGAGAGCTTGGTCACGGGGGCGCGGGGGTCAGCCCATCCAGGCGACGATGGCGTCGACGACCTTTTCCCGGTCGGGCCGGAAGACCGCCTCGAGTTCGGGGGCGAAGGGCACGGGCAGATCGAGGGCGGCGAGCCGCAGCGGCGCGGCCTTGAGGGCGGCGAAGTTTTCCTCGGTCAGGCGGGCGACGAGTTCGGCGCCGAAGCCGTGGGTGCGGCGGCCCTCGTGGAGGATCACGAGGCGGCCGGTGCGGGCGAGGGATGCGGCGACGGCTTCGAGCCGCAGCGGCGCGAGGGCGCGCAGGTCGAACACGTCGAAGGTCGTCTCGTATTCGCTTTCCAGGTACGCGCCGGCGTCGGTGGCGACCTGGACCATTTCGCCGTAGGTGACGAGAGTCGCGAAATCGCCGCGGCGGACGTGGCGCGGCTGCCAGACGGAGCGGTAATCGGGATCCCAGGCGACGGGGCCGCGGCCGCGGCGGTAGAGCGCCTTGTGTTCGAAGAGGAGCACGGGGTTGTCGTCCTCGAAGGCGGCGAGCAGGGCGTTGAAGGCATCCTGCGGCGTGCTGGGATAAAGTCCCTTGAGGCCGGGCATGGAGAGGAGGAGCGACTCGAGTTCCTGCGAATGGAAGGAGCCGAAGGTGAGACCGCCGCCGCAGGGCAGGCGGAGCACGAGGGGGCAGGCGGCGCCGGAGCGGAAGCGCATCGTGGCGGCGTTGAGCGTGAGCTGGGTCGCGGCCTCGGTGACAAAATCGGCGAACTGGAATTCCTCGATCGGGCGGTGGCCGTTGAGGGCGAGGCCGATGGCGTAGCCGGTGCAGGCGCTTTCGGCGAGCGGCGTATTGAAAACCCGGGGACGGCCGAAATCGCGGAGCAGGTGTTCGGTCACCTTGAAGGCGCCGCCGTAGGTGCCGATGTCCTGGCCGAGCACGAGCGATTCCGGGCGTTCGGCGAGGATCTTGCGCAGGCCGAGGTTGAGGGCCTGGGCGGCGGTGAGGTTTTCCGGCGGTGCGGGCGGGGCGGCGGAGTCGGAGCGGAGCGAAGGCACCCACGGCAAGGGCGCGGGTACCGGCGCGAACACATCGGCTGCCATGCCGGCGGGAGAAGGCCGCGGGGTGGCAAGGGAGACGGCGACGCAGGCTTCGAGAAAGGCGGCGAGTTCCGCATCGACGGCGGCGAGGCGGTCGGCGCCGACCTCGGCGGCGAGGGCGGTGCGGAAGCGGGGGAGGGGATCGCGGGCGAAGAAACCCTCGGCTTCGCCGGGGAGCAGGTAGTCGCCGGTATCGTAGGCGGCGTGGCCGCGGAGGCGGAGGGTGTGCGCCTCGATCAGCAGCGGGCGGCCGGAGGTGCGGACTTTGGCGATCGCCGCGGCGAGGGTGCGCGCGACACGGGCGGTGTCGCCGCAGTCGAGGGCGAAGGCCTCGATGCCGTAGCCGGCGGCGCGGCGCCAGAGCTCGATGCCGGGGGCGAACTGTTCGCTGGTGGGCGTGGAGTAGGCGTAGGCGTTGTTCTCGATCACGAACAGCACCGGCAGCGACAGGAGGGCGGCGAGGTTGAGCGTCTCGTGGACATCGCCGGTGCTGGACCCGCCGTCGCCGAAAAACGCGAAGCCGACGGCGGGGCGGCCGAGGCGGCGCTGCGAGTCGGTGGCGCCGGCGACGGTCGAGAGCATGGCGCCGAGGTGGCTGATCATCGGCAGGGAGCGCGCGGCCGGGTCGCCGTGGTGGATATTGCCTTCGCGGGCGCGCGTGGGGCTGCCGGCGTTGGCGAAATACTGGTTGAAATGGTCGCAGGGGTGGCCGCTCCAGACGAGGTGGCCGCCGAGGCCGCGGTGCGTGAAGGAGACGACGTCGACGGCTTTGTCGGCGAGCAGGGCGAGCGGCACGATGAGGCCCTCGTTGCCCTGGCCGCCGGTGACCGTGCCCTTGATCAGGCCCTGGCGGAAGAGGTCGAGGATGCGGTTGTCGGCCAGGCGGGCGAACTGCATCCACGCGTAGGCGCGGAGGAGGCCGTCGGCGGCGCCGGATTCGAGTTCGGCGGCGCGCAGATCGCGGACCGCAAGAATCGAGGGAAGGGGAGGGAAGGCCATGAACTTTGGCGCGCAACGTGAGGGGGCGCCGCGCGCCGGGCAAGGCGGGAGATTCGCGGCGGACCGCGGGCCGCGCGGCGCGCGATTTCGGCGGCGCGGCGCGGGCGGCGCACAAGTGACGGACCGGTTACAAACCGGGGCAAAGCGGGGTAATAAATATGCCGCGGATGTTTTTCCTCGCCGCCCCCCGGACGCCAGCGCAGCCCTTTGGTTCCCAGACCATGCGAATCAAAACTTCCGCCCGTTTCTTAGCCCTGTCGACCCTGGCCGCCGTCGCTGCGGCGCAAACCCCTGTGCCGCCGAAGCCGGCCGCGCCGCCGCCGGCGCCGGGCGCGGAGGCGCCGCTGCAGCTTGAAGTGTTTACGGTCACCGGCTCGAACATCCGCCGCACCGATGCCGAGACCGCGCTGCCGGTTTCCGTGATCGAGCGCGCCGAACTCGAGGCGCGCGGGGCCGCGACGATGGCGGAATTGTTCGACACCATCGGCGCCGCCGAGATCTCGGCGATCACCGAGATCAACAACGGCCCGCAGCTCGCCCGCGGCGATGTCGCCTCGGTCGACCTCCGCGGCATCGGCTCCGGCAGCACGCTCACGTTGCTCAACGGCCGGCGCATGGCGCCGCATCCGGTCTCGATGGCGGAGAACGGCGTGCCTTCGCTCGCCGTCAACATCAACACCATCCCCCGCGCGATGGTCGACCGCGTCGAGATCCTGCGCGACGGCGCGTCCGCGATCTACGGATCCGATGCCGCCGCCGGCGTGATCAACAATCTCGTTTCCCGCAACTACATCGGCCGCGGTGTAACCGTGAAGGGCTCGATGACGCAGCACGGCGGGGCGAACGAGTTCAACGTCACCGCCTTCGAGGGCTTCAAGCGGGGACCGCTGCACGTCTCCGTGTCGCTCGACTATTTCCACCGCGACGCGCTCGCGGCGCACGACCGCGATTTCTCCAGGAATTCCGATTTCCGCGCCAGCCGCGCGCTGCCGGCGCCGTGGAACGGCCTGCCGTTGCCGGATCCGGCCTCGACGACGGGCGGGGTCTTCGCCCTCGACAACGATTTCCGCAACGCCAACGCCGTCAACCAATGGGGCCAGTGGCAGCGCGGCTTTATCCAGGCCGACGCGCGCACCTTCGTCGGCTCGCGGCCGGCCGGCAACACCGGTATCACCACGAGCACGACGCCGCCGGCGGGCGTGGCGACGATGGCGGCCAACGGCATGTTCTACCTCTGGCCCTCGGCGGCGGGGGTGATGTTCAAGCAGACGGCGCCTTCGGCCAACATCGACAATCCGGAGGTCGCGGCCTTCTCGAACTGGAACAAGTGGAAGATGCTCGTGCCCGCGACGGACCGCATCCAGTTCGCGACCTTCATCGACCGGCCGCTGCGGAACGACCTGCACCTTTTCGGCGACCTGCTCTTCTACCGCGCGTACAGCCGCACGGGCCGCGAGCCGGTGAACTTCAAGAACACGGACGACCAGGGCATCTACCTGCCGGCGGCCAATCCCTACAATCCGTTCGGCGTGCGCTTCTACCATCCGACGGGCCAGCCCAATGCCGACGGCACGCCGCGGCTGACGGGCGCGCCGGCCGATGTATCCCTCTGGACCGGCATCGCGCCCGGCCAGAACACGGGCGGCGGTTTCAAGCCGCGCGTGACCGAAGTGAAGAGCTACGCGTGGCGCCTGCTCGGCGGCCTGCGCGGCAAGCTCGGCAAGACGTGGGAATGGGAATCCGCGGTCGTGGCGTCCGGCGCGCAGTCGCACGAGTTCGAACATTTCCAGGTGCGCGAGTCCGTGCTGCGGCGCGCGCTGGCCCGCACGGATGCGACGGCCTTCAATCCCTTCCCGGTCACGTTCAAGATCCAGAACAACCAGATCACGGTGGACAAGGCCTTCGACAATCCGGCCGCGGTACTGGATCCGCTCTATGCCGACGAAGACCGTTTCGGCCGGACGAATCTCTTCATGTGGGACGCGAAGTTCAACGGCCGCATCGGCCGCTTCTTCACCGCCGGCGACATCGGCGTGGCCGCGGGCACGGAGGTGCGCTACGAGACGTACTCCGACAAACGCGCCGCCTACGTGGGCTTGAATCCCCCGGGTTCGGGCAGCGAGTTTCCGTTCCTGCGCGAAGGCGACAACGACTTCCTCGCGCTCAGTTCCAACGTGCCGATCGACGCGGACCAGACGATCTACGCGGCGTACGTCGAGACGGCGCTGCCGTTCGTGACGCGCGACCGCCGCGTGCCGCTGGTCGAGGCGCTGGAGCTCACGCTCGCGGGCCGCTTCGAGCATTTCTCGATCCACGGCCAGACGACGAAGCCGAAGGCCAGCCTCGTCTGGAAACCGGCGTCGTGGCTGAAGCTGCGCGGCTCGGCGGCGGAATCGTTCCGCGCCCCGAATCTGGTGCAGACCAACATCACGCCGCTGCGCCGCCAGATCGGCGCCGACGATCCGTACCGTTTCGAAGTCACCGCGTTGCCGTCCGACGGCACGGCGCAGCGGACCGTGTTCCGCCAGGGCAACCAGAACCTGCAGCCCGAGGAGGCGAAGACCTGGGTCGCCGGCTTCGTGCTCGAAGTGCCGAAGGTGCGCGGGCTCTCCGTGTCGTTCGATTACTTCAAGCTGAACCAGAACAGCGTCATCGAAAATGTAGGCGCCGGCGCCGCGATCGACCGCGACGAAGTGCTGCTCGACCTCGCGACGCAGGCCGAACTCGCGAAGGGCACGCCGATCGACCAGATCGACCTCGGTTCCGGCACCGCCGCGTACAAGGGTTCGACGAAGATCACGCGCAAGCCGGTCGCGGCGACGGACCGCGCGGCGTTCGCCGCCTACAATGCGCGCCAGCCGAACAACAACAGCCGCCGGGCGCCGGTCGGCGAGGTGGAGAGCGTGGTCGACGATTACCTCAACCTCAGCGGTCGCGACATCCAAGGCTACGAGTTCGGCGTGCAGTGGCGCGCCCCGCGCACGCGTTTCGGGCAGTTCACGTTCAATGGCGAGGCGACGCACTACGTCCTGCGCCGGTCGAAGGCGGACGAACGGTCGCCGGTGCTGGACGAGCTCGGCCGCAACGGCCGCACCAAGTGGCGCGCCAACGCCTCCGTGTCGTGGCGCCAGGGGCCGGTTTCCGCCGGTTGGTTCGCGAGCTACTTCGGTTCCTTCGTCGACACGTCGGCCGCGACGACGCTGCCGATTTACAATGCCCTCGGCCAACCCAGCTATATCCAGGTCTTCAACGACAACGGCATCACCCGCTACCTCCTGCGCGTCGAGCCGACCATTCGGCACAACGCCTGGATCTCGTACCGTTTCGAGCGCGGCGACAGCCGGAAATGGCTGCGGGGCGTGACGCTCCGCGGCGGCATCAACAACGTCTTCGACTCCGACCCCGAATTGGCGGACGAGCAGTACGGCTACGTTTCCGGTTCCGCCAATCCGCGCGGCCGCCAGTTCACGATGGAAGTTTCCAAGCGGTTCTGAGCCGCGACCTTCTTCCTCCCGCAATCCTATGCACCGTCTCGGATTTCCCCTGCTCTTCACCGTTGCCCTGTCGGCGGCGGCCGCGCCCGTCCAGATCGTCGCCCACCGCGGCGCCTCCTTCGAGGCGCCGGAAAACACCCTGGCGGCGCAGCGGTTGGCGTGGCGGCAAGGCGCCGACGCCGTCGAGACCGACATCCATCTGACCAAGGATCGCGGCGTCATCGTGATTCACGATGCGACCGTGAAACGCACGACGGGCGCGCCCGGCGCGATTGCCGAGCTGACCTTGGCGGAAGTGCGCCGGCTCGACGCCGGCACGTGGAAGGCGCCGCAGTTTGCCGGGGAGAAATTGCCGTTGCTGGCCGAGCAGTTGGCCGAGATTCCGGCCGGCAAACGGATCTTCGTGGAGATCAAGATCGGGCCGGAGATCGTGCCGGAATTGAAGCAGGTGCTCGCGGCCGCGCGGGCCGACGAACGCACGGTCACGGTCATCAGCTTCAATTACGAATCGCTCAAGGCGGTGCGGCGGCAGTTGCCGAAATTGCCGACGCAGTACCTCGTCGGTTTCAAGGCGCCGGATCCGAAGGCGGAGCCGAATCCGAAGGCGAAGAAACAGCCGACGCTGGGCGAAGTCATCGCGCAGGCAAAGGCGGCGAAACTCACCGGGCTCGATTTGCAGCACACGTGGCCGCTGACGAAGGACGATGTCGCCCGGATCCGCGCCGCCGGGCTCGAGCTGCATGTGTGGACAGTCGACGACGTCGCCGTGGCGCAGCGGTGGATCGGGCTCGGGGTCGACAGCATCACGACCAACCGGCCCGCGTGGCTGCGCGAGCAATTGAAACTTTGAGTTGCGGGCGCGGCCCGCCCCGGCCGTCCTCCAGCGTTACCCCGCTTTGATCTCGTTGCTCAAACCCGCCCCCGCCGTGCCGCCGTTGCCGGCGGATAAAGTCGATGCCGAATACCGCCGCCTGCGCTGGCAGGTCTTCATCGGCATCTTTGTCGGCTACGCCGCCTTCTATCTCGTCCGGAAGAATTTCGCGTTGGCGATTCCGGATATCCTGAAGGAGCACCCCGAGTATTCGAAAGCGGCGCTGGGGTCGGCGATGACGGGGCTGTCGGTGGCCTACGGCGTTTCCAAATTCATCATGGGTTCGGTGTCGGACCGGAGCAACCCGCGGTGGTTCATGACGCTCGGCCTGCTGCTGACGGCAGGCGTGACGTTCGCCTTCGGGACGATTCCCGCGATCTACGGTTCGCTGACGGCGATCGTCGTGCTGCAGACGTTGAACGGCTGGTTCAACGGCATGGGCTGGCCGCCTTGCGGCAAGACGATGGTGCACTGGTGGAGCACGCGGGAGCGCGGCGTCACCGTCGCGGTGTGGAACGTCGCGCACAACATCGGCGGCGGACTCGTGGCGAAGCTGGCGCTGCTCGGCGTCGTGCTGTTCGGGGATTGGGGTGCGAAGTTCTACGTGCCGGCGACGGTGGCGGCGCTGTGCGCGCTGCTGATCGCGTGGCTGCTGCGGGACACGCCGCAGAGCTGCGGCCTGCCGTCGATCGAGGAGCAGAAGAAGGATTTTCCGCCGGACTATTCGGCGGCGCACGAGCGGACGCTGACGTTCAAGGAGATCTTTTTCGGCTACGTGCTGAACAACCGTTACCTCTGGGCGATCGCGGTGGCGAACGCGTTCGTCTACTTTGTGCGTTACGGCGTCGTCGACTGGGTGCCGACGTATTTGCAGACGGCGAAGGGCTTCTCGTTCCAGCAATCGAGCGTGGCGTGGGCGGCGTTCGAATTCGCGGGCATCCCCGGGACGATTCTGTGCGGCTGGGTGTCGGACAAGATCTTCAAAGGCCGCCGCGCGCCGGCGACGATTCTGTTCATGGCGCTGACGCTGGTCGGCCTGGTGGTGTACGGCCTCAACCGCAACGGACCGCTCTGGATCGATATCTCGGCGCTGATCGGGATCGGGTTTTTCGTCTATGGTCCGATCATGATCATCGGCCTGCACGCGCTCGACCTGGTGCCCAAGAAGGCGGCGGGGACGGCGGCGGGATTCACCGGCTTCTTCGGCTACGTTTTCGGTTCCGCGATCGCGGGCACGGGCGTCGGCTGGATCGCCGACCATTGGGGCTGGGGCGGCGTGTTCGGCACCATGATCGTCTGCTGCCTGCTGACGATGGTGTTCAGCGCGATGACGCTGGGGCACCGGGCGCCGGCCAACATAACTTCGACATGAAACACCTGCTGATTGCCCTGGTCTGCGGCGCGGCCGCGGCCGTCGCCGCCGAACCCCGTCCGCTTGTCATCGCCCACCGCGGCGCGAGCGGCTACCTGCCGGAGCACACGCTCGAGGCCAAGGCCTATGCGCACGCGCTCGGCGCCGACTACATCGAGCAGGATCTCGTGCTTTCGAAAGACAACGTGCCGGTGGTGCTGCACGACATCCACCTCGACACGACGACGGATGTGGCGGCGCGTTTCCCGGAGCGCAAACGCGCCGACGGCCGCTACTACGCGCTCGATTTCACGGTGGCGGAGATGAAGCAGTTGCAGGTGCGGGAACGGTTCAACGCGAAGACCGGCGCGGCCGTCTTCGCGCGGCGGTATCCGTCGGGCAAGGCCCCGGCGAGCTACCAGATTTCGACCTTGGAAGAAGAGCTGCAGCTGATCGCGGGGTTGAACGCGAGCACGGGCCGGAAGACCGGCATCTATCCGGAATTGAAACAGCCGACGTGGCACCGCGGGCAGGGGCGCGACATCAGCAAGGCCGTGCTGCCGATCTTGGCGCGCCACGGGTATGCGACGAAGGCGGACCTTTGTTTTCTGCAGTGCTTCGAGTTGACGGAAGTGAAACGCCTGCGCGGCGAACTCGGCTGGCAGGGCCGGTTGATCTTCCTGATCGGCGCGGGGGCGAAGGAGGTGGACGGCACCGACTACGCAGCGCAGGTCACGGCTGAGGGCCTGCGGGCGTTGGCGGGGTTGGTCGACGGCATCGGGCCGGCGATTTCCCGGATCGTGACCTGGGACGAGAGCGGCGCGGCCAAGCACACGGGACTCGTCGCGCGCGCGCACGCGGTGAAGCTGGCGGTGCATCCGTACACGGTGCGCGCGGACGATTTGCCGAAAGGCTGTCCCTCGCTGGACGCGTTGCACGCGGCGCTGTTCCGCGACGCGAAGGCGGACGGTGTGTTCACGGATTTCACGGACCGGACGAAGGCATGGGTCGACGCGGCGCGGTGAAGATAGAGTCGGGAGTTGAGGGTTGAGCGTTGAGAGCCGATCCGGCGGGCTGCGCGGCAAGATTGGAAAAAGGGGAAAACAAAAACCCCGGCCTTGCGGGCCGGGGTTGAAGCGGAAGAAGCGGCGGACGCGGTTCAGCGTTTGGCCTGCGCCTGGCGCGGGGCGGCCATGGAGCCGGTGACCATGAACTTCTCGAGTTTGGCGGTCTCCCCGGTGGGTTCCGCGAGGGAGCCGGTGACCATGAACTTCGGCAATTCCTCGGCTTTGCCCTGGGGCTCGGCCATCGAGCCGGTGACCATGAATTTTTCGAGTTTCTCGGGTTCGGCTTTCGGTTCGGCCATGGAGCCCGTGACCATGAACTTGTCGAGTTTCTGCGGGATTTCGGCGGCGGCCTGGGCGGACGGCGTGGCTTTGACGGCGGGGGCGGCGGATTGGGCCTGGGCAAACGCGACGGCTCCGAGAGACAGCGCGGCGAGGAGGACGGATTTCGTATTCATCGATAGGTGACGGTGGTCGGTTGGTTAACGGATCAGTGGAAACTGATGTACTGGATGCCGGTCCGGTTGACGTAGGATTCCAGCGGGACGAGTTTGTCGGCGTTCTGCGGTTCGAGGACCTGCCAGCCGCGTTCGGTGAGGAAGAGGCCGACGGCGTGGCGTTCGCGGGTGCGGCCGACGCCGGAGAACGAATTTTCCTGAAACACGATGACCTGCGCCGCGGAGGGCTGGGCGCCGCCGGCGAGCATGCCGGACAGCGCGGCCATGTGGCGGAGGAACATGCCGAAGTCGTCGCAATCCGCGCTTTCATCGCCGGCGTGCTTGAGCTCGGCCTGGAGCGACGCGACGGCGCGGCGGTACGACGGGATGAATCGCTTCACGAGCCAGTCGTGCTTGATGACGGCGTAACGGGCGTCGAGCAGCGGACCGAGAAACGCCCCGCGCGGCAGCAGCTTTTGCGCGGAGGCCAGCAGTTCCTCGTTCGTGATGAGGCGGCTCGATTCCAGCGCCGGCGGCAATTCCAGCTGCGGGGCGGCGGCCAGCGTCGGCGCGAAGAGCGCGGCCAGCAGGCCGAAAACGCTGCGAACGACGGGAAATGCGCGACGAAACCGCACGCCCGTACGTTGAAATGTGACAACGGCGTGTCAACGGACGACCCGGCAAGAAGTCGATTTTTCAGAGGAGAAAACCGGAATAACCGGTTTCGCGGCCACGCGGCGGAGCGGGACTGAACCCAGGAAAATGCCATTGAACCACAGAGACGCGGAGAACACAGAGACGAGCCGGGTGAAGAAGTCTGGAGTTGGGCTTTCCTGCGGGGGACTCGGTTGTTCGAGCCACCTTTGCCACCAATGCCTGTTCTCTGTGTGCTTTGTGCCTCTGTGGTGAAAAGTGAATTGCCGAATTCGGGCGCAATCCCACGTCGGCATGTGTGACCACGGAGTTCACGGATGGGCACGGATGGCCGATCCAATTCCGAAAGTCCAAGGTCGACGTTATGATAGGAGCTCGGGAGAGCGAGTCGCCGCGGCCCGGGGGGCGCTTCCGGATCGGCGCTGTCCGCGGTCGATGCGGCTGGCCGTATCCAGGTTCAGAGGACGATCGATTCGCCGGGAAGGAGCGGGCGCACGGCGTGGCCGGCGGCGGCGGCGCGGGTGGCGAAGGCGGCTCCGTCCTGCGCGATTTCCGGCCACGTGTTGTAGTGCATCGGGATCGCGAGTTTGGGCCGGAGGAAATCGAGGGCGACGAGGGCGTCGTCGGGGCCCATCGTGTAGTTGTCACCGATGGGAATGAGGGCGGCGTCGAGACCGGCGCGGCCGATGAGTTGGAGATCGAGAAAGAGCGCGGTGTCGCCGGCGTGGTACACGTTCTTGCCGTCGGCGGAAACGAGCAGCCCGCAGGCGACGCCGAGGTAGATCGGTTTCAGGCCCGCCTCGGCGCTGGAGGTGTGGTGGGCGAGCGTGAGCTTAACCCGGCCGAAGGGAAAATTGAAACCGCCGCCGGGGTTGAGGCCGTGCGTCTTGGCGCCTTGGGCGGCGAAGTACTCGGCGATCTCGTAGTTGGCGACGAGGGTGGCGTCGCAGCGGCGGGCGATCGCGAGGGCGTCGCAGGTGTGGTCCTCGTGGCCGTGGGAAACGAGGATGTAGTCGCAGCCGACGGCGTCGGCCGCGACCGGGGCGAGCGGATTGCCGGTGAAGTAGGGATCGAAGAGGAGCCGGGCGCGGTCCGTCTCGAGGAGGAAACAGGAATGGCCGAAGAACGTCAGGCGCATGCGCGGGCGAACGGAGGCGTCAGGCGGCGACGGGCGCGGAGATCCGGTCGATCTGGGCGAGCAGTTCCGGCGTGAGCTGCGGAACGAGATCGAGCGCGCCGAGATTTTCCTGCAATTGCGCGACGCGGGAGGCGCCGAGAATGACGGAGCTGACGTTGGGATTGGCGAGGCACCAGGCGACGGCGAGCCGCGGGAGCGAGGTGCCGAGTTGGCGGGCGATTTCGGCAAGGGCGCCGACGGCGGCGAGTTTGCGCGGGGTGGACGGATCTTTCAGCAGGAGGTCGCGCAGCCAAGCGAGGCTCGGATCGCCGAGGCGGGAGTCGGCGGGGACGCCGGCGGTGTATTTGCCCGTAAGCAGGCCGGACGCGAGGGGCGACCAGATCGTGGTGCCGAGGCCGGTCGGCGTGCGGTAGAGCGAGGCGTATTCTTTTTCGACGCGGGAGCGGTGGAGCAGGTTGTACTGCGGCTGCTCGACGACGGGCGGGTGGAGATGGCGTTCGGTGCAGAGCCGCTGGGCTTCGCCGATCTGGGCGGCGCTCCATTCGCTGGTGCCCCAGTAGAGGACTTTGCCCTGCACGATGAGGTCGTGCATGGCGTGGGCGGTTTCCGCGATCGGCACTTCGGGATCGGGCCGGTGGCAGTAATAGAGATCGAGATAGTCGACCTGGAGGCGGCGGAGGGCGTCGTGGCAGGCCTCGACGAGGTGTTTGCGCGAGAGGCCGGTCTGGTTGGGTTTGTCTTCCTCCCAGCCGAAGTAGGCCTTGCTGGAAACAAGGTACGAACTGCGGCGCCAGCCCGAGGCCTTGAGGATCGTGCCCATGACGCGCTCGGCCTGGCCGTCGGCATAGGTTTCGGCGTTGTCGAAAAAGTTAACGCCGGCGTCGTAGGCCGCGTGCATGAGGTCGCGCGCGACGGGATCGCCGATCTGTTTGCCGAAGGTGACCCAGGCGCCAAAAGACAGGGCGCTGATTTTGAGGCCGGAGCGGCCGAGGCGGCGGTAGAGCATGCGGAGTATCCGGGAATCAAGGACGCAGGAAGCGCTGGGCCGCGGCGACATCCTGGGGCGTCAGTTGGTGGCTGGCGGGGATGATTTCCGTCTTCACGTCCGCGCCGCCGGCGCGGAGCAGCGCGGCGAGGCGGGCGGGGTCGTCGGGGCTGACGAGCGGGTCGGTCGTGCCGTTGAGCAGGAGGACGCGGCGGCCGGCGAGCGAGCCGGGCAGCGCCGGCTGGTCGAGCACGAGCATGGAGCGCAGCAGCACGCCGCCGCCGAGGGCGTCGGGGCGCAGCAGCAGCATGGTGGCGGCGATGTTGGCGCCGTTGGAAAAGCCGACGGCCATGAGTTGGAGCGGCTGGAGCCCGTAGCGCACGGCGGCGGCGAGGACAAAGTCGGCCAACGCATGGGTCCGGCGCGTGATTTCCGCCGGATCGAAGACGCCTTCGCCGAGACGGGCGAAGAAGCGCAGCACGCCTTGGCCCTCGACGACATCGCCGCGCGGGCTGAGCAGCGCGGAACCGGGAGAGGCGGTGCGGCCGAGGCGCAGCAGATCGTGTTCGTTGCCGCCGGTGCCGTGGAGCAACAGGAGCGGCGGCGCGCTGGGATCGGTCCCGGGTTCGAAGACGTGTTGGTAGGAAAGGCGAGGCATTGAGTTCTGAACCGCAGGACGAACCGCGGGCGGATAGGTCACGCAACGCACTTCGCCCGGCGGCGCAAGCGGCGAGGGGATGGGAAACCGGAGATGTTGAAGACCGGAATGCGGAGACCGGATATGCTGAAGACCGGAATGCGGAAACCGGAAACCGGAGACGGCGATCCGAAGGACGGAATGCGGAAGCGGTTCCGCTCTCAACTCTCAGCCTAACCTCGGCACTTCAATGTTCACCACAGAGGCACAGAGCACTCTGAAAAACGGAGTTGGAGCCATTGGTGGCTCTAACGACCGATACACCCCGCGGGTGAGCCCAAATCCAAGTTTTTCAGCCGGTTTGTCTCTGTGTTCTCCGTGTCTCTGTGGTTCAACCGGGTCTTTTGGGCTAAGCCCTCAACTCTCAACTCCATCGGCCTCAGGCGTCGATTTTCTGGATCCTTGCGAGGTGGCGGCCGCCTTCGAATGCGGTGGCGAGCCAGACTTTCACGATGGCGAGGGCTTCGGCTTCGGACACGGTGCGTTGGCCGATGGAGAGGCAATTGCCGTCGTTGTGGGAGCGGTTCCAGATCGCGAGCTGTTCGTTCCAGCAAAGACCGCAGCGAATGCCCTTCACGCGGTTGGCGACGATGGCTTCGCCGTTGCCCGAACCGCCGAGCACGATGCCGCGGTCGAATTCCCCGCGGGCCACGGCTTCGGCGGTGGGACGGATAAAGTCGGGGTAATCGCAGGCGGCGTCGGAATGCGTGCCGAAATCGCGGACGGTGTGGCCGTCGGCCAGGAGCATGGCCTTGATGGCTTCTTTGTAAGCGAAGCCGGCGTGGTCGGAACCGATGGCGATGGAATAGGAGGGCATGGCGGAAAATGAAGTTCGGAGTTTGGGGTTCGGAGTTCGGAGTTGTGAAACCCGAAGAATGAATAGGGGGAAATCAGGAAGGGGTGACGATGTTCCAGAAGGCGGCGGGGTCGGCAAGATCGGGCAGGACGGCGTCGGGGGCGTGGGCGGCGAGGGCGTCGGTCGAGTGGCTGCCGGTGGCGACGGCGAGCGCGCGGGCGCCGATGGCGCGGGCGCAGGCGATGTCGTGGGGCGTGTCGCCGATGATCCAGACGCG
>NEUS01000003.1 GCA_002288455.1 Opitutia bacterium Tous-C1TDCM | reverse complement strand
TCCCCGCTATGAAAAACAAACTCCTCGCCGAATTCCTCGGCACGTTCTGGCTCACGTTCGGCGGCTGCGGCAGCGCCGTTCTCGCCGCCAAGTTTCTCGCCACCGAAGGCACCACGCCCCTCAACCTCGGCATCGGCCTCGTCGGCGTCTCGTTGGCCTTCGGTCTCACCGTGCTCACCATGGCCTACGCCATCGGCCACATCTCCGGTTGCCACCTCAACCCCGCCGTCTCGCTCGGCCTCTGCCTCGGCGGCCGTTTCCCCGGCGCGGAATTGCCGGGCTACATCGTCGCCCAGGTCCTCGGCGCCACCGCCGGCGCCGGTGTGCTCTACGTCATCGCCAGCGGCCAACCGGGCTTCTCCCTCGCCGGCGGCTTTGCCGCCAACGGCTTCGGCGCCCACTCGCCGGGCGGCTTCCCTTTGCTGTCCGCCTTGGTCGCGGAAACCGTGCTCACGTTTTTCTTTCTCCTGATTATCCTCGGCGCCACCGACCGCCGCGCCCCCCAGGGCTTTGCCCCCATCGCCATCGGTCTCGGCCTCACGCTCATCCATCTCATCGGCATTCCGGTCACCAATCTCTCCGTCAACCCGGTCCGCAGCACCGGCCCCGCGCTCTTCGTTGGCGGCTGGGCCCTGCAGCAACTTTGGCTCTTCTGGGTCGCGCCTTTGGTCGGCGCCGCCCTGGACGGCATCGTCTATCCTCGGCTCGCGGGCAAACCGCAGCCCGCCGCCTGATACACCGCCTTTTTCCGGGCCGGGAGATTGCACCGCGCGACCGGCGCGTTTTGGTATCCGCACCCTGCCGGCCCGGCCGGTTCGTTTTCCGCGCCGGCCTTTCCGCGGTTTCGTTCCCCTGAATTCCGTTTCCCAACGCACCCCAGCTTTCCCATGAACCCCTCGCTGCCCGCCCCCGATCTCTCCCGCCGCGCCTTCCTCGCCCAAGCCGGCATCGGCGCGGCCTCCCTCGCGCTCGCGCCCGCCGCCTTCGCCGCAACGCCCGCCGCCCCCGCCGCCGCCGCCAAAAAACTCGAGATCGCCGGTTTCGAAAAACACTTCTTCGAGAAATACACCCCCGACCAACTCGCGCAGACCGCCGACGAGATGGACCTGCACATCGAGCTGACCGTGCGCCCCGACGGCCACGTCAAACCCGAGGCCGCCGCCGACGAACTGCCCCGCTACGTCGCGGCCCTCGCGAAGAAGAACCGCCGCATTCTCGTCGTCGCCGCCTCCTTCATCCGGCCCGACGAACCGCACCTCGAAAAAGTCCTCCGCGCCTCCCGCGCCCTCGGCATCCGCCACTACCGGCACCGCGGCTTCAAGTACGACCTCAAGAAGCCGATCAAGCCGCAGCTCGCGAATTTCCGCAGCATGGCCCGCGACCTCGCCGCCATCCACCGCAGCGTCGGCATCACCGGTCTCTACCAGAACCACGCCGGCGCCAACTATGTGGGCGCCGCGATCTGGGACATCGACTACGTCCTCGACGACATCGCCCCGCAGGACTTCTCCCTCGCCCTCGACACCCGCCACCTCCTCGTCGAACAGGGCCGCGCCTGGCCCAGCGCCGTTTCCATGATCGCCCCGCGCGTCGGCTCGCTCTTCGTGAAAAGCTTCAAGTGGGACCGCGACCGCACGGTCGAGACCCCGCTCGCCGACGGCATCGTGCCCAAGACCATGGTCGACCGCATCGTCGCCGGCCACGCCGCCCTGCCCGTCTGCCTCCACGTCGAACACCTCAAGTTGCAGCCGATCCCGTTCGACCAACGCGCCGCCACCGTCGCCGCGTTCCGGGCCGACGCCGCCGTCCTCCGCGGCTGGCTCGGCCAAGCCTGAGACCGCTCCGCCTTCCCGCATGAAATCCCTGCCGCTCCGCCTTGCCGTTTTCCTGACCTTGATGTTCGCGGGTCCCGCCCTCGTCGCGAAGGACACTCCGGCCGAGAAGCGCACCGCCATCCTCAAGATGCGCGACACCGTCATCGCCGAGATCGCCAAGGAAAAGCCCGAGCTGAAAACGAAGATCAAGAAGGCCGCCGGCTACGCCGTGTTTTCCAACGTCGGCGTGAATCTCATCTTCGCCAGCTTCGCCGGCGGCAGCGGCGTCGTGGTGGAGAACGGCATGTTCCGCGACACCGAGACCTTCATGAAGATGGGCTCCGCCGGCATCGGCCTCGGCCTCGGCGTGAAGGATTTCCGCGCCGTATTCGTTTTCCATGACAAGGCGAAGCTCGAGGCCTTCGTCACGAAAGGCTGGGACTTCAGCGCCCAGGCCGACGCCGCCGCCAAGTCCGACGACAAAGGCGCCGCGGCCGCCGGCGCGATCACCGCCGTCCCCGGTGTCGAAGTCTACCAGCTGACGAAAAACGGCGTCGCCCTCCAGGCCACGCTGCAGGGCACGAAATATTGGAAAGACGGCGACCTGAACTGACGCGGTCCGCCGCGCCCGGACCGCTCCCACCCGCCGGCGCACCCCGCAAAAAATCGCGCGGCCGGCATTTCCTGCTTTCCAAACCGGCCCGCATGTGTTCACTTGAACACTATGAGCGAGCCCCTCACCGATCGACAGCAGCAGGTCCTCGATTTCATCAACGCCCACCACCGCGACCACGGCGTCGCGCCGTCCCTCCGGGAAATCCAAGCCCACTTCGGTCTCGCCAGTCCCTTCGGCATCAAGCGCCACGTCGATGCGCTCACCGAAAAGGGCGCCCTTCGCCGGCTCGATGGCAAAGCCCGCGGCCTCCTCCCGGCTTCGTATCCGCGCCGCGGTTCCCTGATCGAGATTCCGCTCTTCGGCACCATTCCCGCCGGCCTGCCCATCGCCGCCGAACAACAGGAGCCCGACAGTTACATTTCCGTCGATACCGCCACCTTGGGCATTCGGCCCGAGACCAAGGTCTTCGCTCTCCGCGTCCGCGGCGATTCGATGATCGATGCCAGTATTCTTGATGGCGACACGGTCTTCGTCACGCCGCGCGAGCCGCGCCCGCTCGATATTGTCGCCGCGCTCATCGACGGCGAATCCACCCTCAAACGTTTTCTTGTCCAGCGCGGCCGCCCCTTTCTCCGCGCCGAGAATCCGCGCTATCCCGACCTCCTGCCCGTTCAGGAATTGATCATCCAAGGCGTGATGATCGGCCTGATCCGAACTCAGGTAAACTGATCCGCCCGCCGCAGTCGCCACCGGCTACCCCGACCCGGCCCGCCGCCGCGTCCCCGAACTCCCCCCGATCCGGTTTCCGGATCCCGGACGATGCCCCCGCATTCGTCAGGTACTCCTTGTCCCTTTTCCAATCCTCCAACCTCCTCACCATGAAAATCTCCCCCTTCTTCTTCCCCGCCGGTACCGAGATTTCCCGCGACTCCTGGCTGCCCTTGCCGGAGAGCCCGCGTTCGCCGCTGGCAATCCAGCCTCCGCGTCCCGCGGTGCTGCGCGATCTGGTCGCGTTTCGCGTGATCAACGTCTTCCGCCGTCCTACCTTTCTGCAGCGCTGCACCGGCTTGCTCCGGCAGCCCGGGCTTTCCGGCTGATCGCCGCGCGCGGTGCGACCGGCGCCCCGCGACCGGTCGCAGCTTCTCTCGGCCGCATGCGCACATGGGACCGATGCGACCTATAGGACATATAGGAACAATAAGTCCCATAGTTCGCATAAGTCCCATCCCGGCTCACGGAGCCCCTAGGGCCCTCCTCAACCAACAGGCTTCGGCCCTCGCTAGTCCTATTCCCCGGCTCAGATCCCGTCGCCGCCGTGCCGATCTGCGGGCGGTTCCTCTTCCGCCAACCCGTCGACCAACTCGCGCAGCGACTTCAGCGCTTCCTGCTTCGGGCTGTGTTTGAGAATGTAGCCGCAGGCCCCCAAGGCCGCCGCATCCTGCACCGTCTTCATCGCGCTCTCCGAGGTCAGCACGATCACCGGCACATCCCAGCCCGCCCCGTGCAGCTCCTGCAACAATTCCATGCCGTTCATGTTCGGCATATTGATGTCGAGCAGCATCAACTCGGGTTCGTATTCGTTCAGAAACTCCACGGCCTTCGCGCCGTCGGCGGCTTCCCAGACCTCCGTGATGCCGATTTCGCGCAAGAGCATCCGTGCGAACATCCGCACGTGGGGTTCATCGTCCACAATCAACGCGTTGGTCGGGCGGGCCATGAGAGGAAGGACTAGGCCCGAATCGGCGTCGCACTCAAGAATCAACTCGCCGGCCGGCCTTACTCCACCCGCAGGATGTAGCCGCGCAGGTATTCGCTCTCCGCCATGGTCGCCAGAACCGGATGATCCGGCGGCTGGTGCGCCCACTCGAGCACGCGCAGTTTCCGCTTCGCGTCCGTCGCGGCCTCGGCGAGCACTTGGCGCAATTCCGCATCCTGCATGTGGTACGAGCACGTGTACGTCGCGAGCACGCCTCCCGGCGCCAACCGCTGCAGCGCCCGCAAATTGATTTCCTTGTAGCCGCGCAACGCGCCCTCGAGCGCGCTCTTCGATTTCGCAAACGGCGGCGGGTCGAGCACGATGACATCCCAACGCGCCTCCGCCGCGCGTTCCGGGGCGTTGAACCAATCGAACACATTCGCGACCCGGAACTCCGCCTTCACCCCGTTCCGCTCCGCGTTTCGCCGCGCGGCCGCGATCGCATCCTCCGCACTGTCGAGCCCGAGCACCTCGGCGGCCCCGGCCCGCGCCGCATGCAGCGCAAAGGCGCCCTGGTTGCAAAACGCATCCAGCACCCGCCCGCCGCGGCAATACTTCGCCATCGCCGCATGCTGCGCCCGCTGGTCGAGATAGAATCCCGTTTTCTGGCCCTGCTGCAGATCGAGCCAGTATTCGAAACCGTCGATCGCCACCCACCGCGGCTCCCAGGTCCGGCCCGACCGCGTGTGCACCTCGAAGGGCAGGCCTTCCAGCCGCCGGATCGGCGCGTCGTTGCGGAAAATGATCTCCGCCGGCTGCACCGATTCCGCGAGCAGGTCGCCGATCAGCGCCGCGCGTTTCTCCATCGCCAAGGTCTGGATCTGGACCACCAGCGTGTCCCCGAATTGGTCGACCACGACGCCCGGCAAATCGTCGGACTCGCTCCACACCAGCCGCTGGCACGTCCGCACCGTCCCGCTCGTCGCCGCCGGCCGGCGGGCCAAGGCCCGCTCCAGGGCCCCGCGGATGTATCCGGCATCCAACGACACCCGGTCCCGGCTCAGCCGCCGCCACACGATCTGCGATTTCGAATTGCAGATGCCCGTCCCGATCAGGCGGCCGGTGCGGTCCCGGCACTCCACCACTTCGCCGTCGGCCGTTTCCGGCAACAGCGCCTCGACTTCGTTGGCAAACACCCACGGGTGCCCCTGCAGGACGCGGGAACGTGCATTCGGACGGAGTTTGAAAGCAGGCGGGACAGACACGCGCCCACGTTTGCCCGAATGCGCGGCACCGCCACAAAATTGTGCGCCGCCCGCCCGCCGCGCCGCCTTCAGCGTTTGCCCAACGGCTTCGGCGGCAAGGTCCGCAGGTAGGCCCACAGCGCCTTCATTTCGATTTCGTCCAATCCGCCGAACGTCTTCGGCATCACCGGACTGATCTCGCTGCCGTCGGGCCGCCGGTGGGTGCGCAGCGCGCGCACAAAATCCGCTTCCGTCCACTGCCCCAGCCGGCCGTCCGGGTGCGGCGTGAGATTCGACGCCGGCGGCCACGTCGGCGGCCCCACCGCGATCTTGCCCCCGGAGAGATTGGACCCGTGGCAACCCGTGCAACTCGCCGCCACATAGCGTCCGTAGTCGGCGTTCGCCGCCGGCGCCACCTGCGAAGGCTTGATCCGCGCGTGCTGGATTTCCTGCGCGGCCAAACGCAACCGCCCCGTGGCCAGCAAGGTCCTCGCCACCGGGCCCGGCTTCACCGGTCCGCTCGGCTTGTCCACCGCCGGCAACACCCGCAGGTGGGCGATCAACGCGCCCATATCGGCATCCGACAGCGTCGCATAGTCCGTCGAAGGCATCAGAAACAACCCGCGGCCCTCGCGATTCACGCCGTGCCGGATCGCGCGCACAAAATCCGAATCCGCGTAGTCCGCGGGCAATCCGCCCGCGCCGCGGGTCAAGTTGGGTCCGTCGATCCGGCCCATCGCCCCGTCGTCGATCACCGTGGCCCCGGCCAGATCCGCGCCGTGGCAATCGACGCACCCGCGCGTCGTCGCCAGGTGTTTCCCGCGCGCCACCGCCTCCGCGCCCGCGGGCACGGGCACCGCCGCGACTTCGATCGCGTACACCCGCGCGAGCCGGCGGTGGCTCTGCCACTGGATCCAGCCGCCGAACGCGATCCCCGCGACCACCAGCAAGGCAAAGCCGGGAACGAAAATCTTCGTCGCGCGATTCATGGGGTGCGCCTTGTTGCCCGCCCGCTCGCCGCGGCGCAAGCGTTTCGCCCGTCCGCCCGCGAGTTCGCTCTTCCCTCGCCCCGCGATTCCCGTTTCCCTCCCGGTTCACTGTCCATGTCTCCCGCCGCCGAAATCGCCCGCCGCCGCACCTTCGCGATCATCTCCCACCCCGACGCGGGCAAGACGACGTTGACCGAGAAGTTCCTCCTTTACGGCAACGCCATCCACCTCGCCGGTTCCGTCACCGCGCGCAAAAACCAGCGCGCCACCGCCTCCGACTGGATGGAACTCGAGAAACAGCGCGGCATCTCGATCAGCTCCACCGTCCTCCAGTTCGACTACAGCGGCTACGCCGTCAACCTGCTCGACACCCCCGGCCACAAGGACTTTTCCGAGGACACCTACCGCGTCCTCACCGCCGTCGACGCCGCCCTCATGGTGATCGACGCCGCCAAGGGCGTCGAAGCCCAGACCCGCAAGCTCTTCGAGGTCTGCCGCCGCCGCGGGGTGCCGATCTTCACTTTCATGAACAAGTGCGACCGGCCGACGCGCAACGCGCTCGAGCTGCTCGACGAATTGGAAACCGTCCTCGGCCTCCAGTCCTCCCCCGTGATCTGGCCCCTCGGCAACGGCCCCGGCTTCCGCGGCGTCTTCGACCGCCGCACCCGCGAGGTCCATCTCTTCGAACGCGTCCCCGGCGGCAAATACCACGCCCCCGTCAGCGTCGCCGATCTCGACGACCCGATCGTCCGCGAAAAACTCGACGACTACACCTTCAACGAAGTGAAGGAGCAGCTCGCGATGCTCGACGGCGCCGGCCACCCCTTCGACCTCGCCGCCATCCGCGCCGGCCGGCAGACCCCCGTCTATTTCGGCAGCGCGGTGAACAACTTCGGCATCCAGCTCCTGCTCGACGGCTTCCTCCACGACTCCGTCCCGCCCGCCCCGCGCCGCTCCGTCATCACGGTCGCCTCCTCCGCCAAGCCCGATCCCGCCGCCGGTCCTGCCGCCGCGGATACGCCGAAACGCGAGATCCCGGTCGCCCACGACAAATTCTCCGGCTTCGTTTTCAAGATCCAGGCCAACATGGATCCGAAGCACCGCGACCGCATCGCGTTCCTCCGGATCTGCTCCGGCAAGTTCGAGCGCGACATGATGGTCACCCACCAGCGCACCGGCAAAACGATGCGCCTCTCCTCCTCGCACAAACTCTTCGGCCAGGAACGCGAGACCGTCGACGTCGCCTGGCCGGGCGATGTCATCGGCCTCGTCGGCCACAGCGAATTCGGCATCGGCGACACGCTCACCTCGGACAAGGAAATCGCCTACGACGAGATCCCGCGCTTCCCGCCCGAGGTCTTCACCTACATTTCCAATCCCAACACCGGCGACGCCAAACGCTACCGCGCCGGTCTCGAGCAGCTCCTGCAGGAAGGCGTCGTCCAGGCCTTCACCGCCCGCAACGCCCCGCCCGGCTCCACCCTGCTGGCCGCCGTCGGCCCGCTGCAATTCGAAGTCGTGCAATGGCGCCTCCAGGCCGAATACGGCGCCGAATCGCGGCTCACCCCCACGCCGTGGACCTTGCTCAAATGGCTCGAGCCGCACCCGGCCCTCGCCGACCCGCACGCCATCGTCGTCGCCAGCGGCGTCAGCTTCGGCGCGGACAAATTCGACCAGCCCGTCGCACTCTTCCCCAACGAGTGGACGCTGCGCTACTTCACGGAAAAGAATCCGGAGCTGAAGCTGCACGACCTCCCGCTCGAGCAAAGCCGGGCCGCGAAAAACTGAGTTTTTCCCGGACCGCGGCGGCGCCGACCATGGAACCCATTTTCCATCCCGACGCCGCCTCCTTCCGCCGTTGGCTGGAAACGCACCACGCCTCCGCCGCGGAAACCTTCGTCGGCTTCTTCAAGAAGTCGTCCGTCCGCCGCGGCATCACGTATCAGGAAGCCGTGGACGAAGCGCTCTGCTTCGGCTGGATCGACGGCGTGATCAAGTCGCTCGACGCCGAGCGTTACCGGCACCGCTTCACGCCGCGCAAACCCGGCAGCATCTGGAGCAACGTCAACGTGGGCCACGTCGCGCGCCTCACCGCCGCGGGCCGGATGCACCCCGCCGGTCTCGCCGCCTTCGCCGCCCGCGATCCGCGCAAAACCGGCGTCTACGCTTTCGAAGCGCGGCAGGAACCGAAGCTGGCCCCCGCCGAAACCAAACGCTTCCGCGTCGCTGCCGCCGCCTGGAGCTACTTCGCCGCCCAGCCGCCCGGCTACCGCCGCAACGCCCTCCACTGGATCGTCTCCGCCAAGCAACCGGCCACGCGCGCGCGACGCTTCGAGCAATTGCTCGCCGACTGCGCCGCTCGCCGGCGCCTGAAACAGCTCGCATGAAAAGCCGCTCCGCGACTGCGGTGGCATCGCACACACCGGATCCCACCGCGGACGCGACGCCCGGCCCGGCAGAAATCGCGGACGCGAAACCAACCGATTTCCGGATTCGCAACCGTCAACTTTTCCGGACCTCATCCGCGCGCGGGGACACGGGTACACTGCCATGCGCCGGGCAGGCGCGGAGTCCGCAGTCGACCTTCTGGATATGGTGGGTGATCCAAGCGAGGGATTCGCGGTGCACCTCCAGCAGCAGCGAAACGGGAGTGCCGCTGTAGGTCAGCAATTCCAGCCAACGGTCGAACTTGTGCGAGAATTCGCGATGCGCGGCGCAATTGGCGCCGTGCGACGGACAACCGACCCGCAACATGTGGGCCTCCTCCCGCGCGAAATGGCCCAGCACGTAACGCTGGAGCACGACGATGAGATCGACGACTTTTTCCCGGCCGGCGCCGGCATCGATCGCCACTTTCAACATTTCGAGTTGGTGCAGGAATTCCTGATGCTCGGTATCGATCGTCGGATGTCCGGTTTCAAAGTCTGGGTTCCATTGAGGCATGAAGAGGGACCGGCTGGGCGTAGAGGGCGGTCGGGGGTGACCGTTGACTGGATACCGTGGGCGGACCTGCAGGTTAGCTGAAAGTTTACCGGGCCGCTGCGTGAATCTTGGCCAAACCGACGCAAGAAAACCGCCGCATTTCCCCTCGCGCGGCCCGCAAATTCCGTCTTCCTCGCGCGCATGATTGTCCGCTTTCTCTTCGCGCTGGCGGTCGTCGCCGGCGCCTCCGCCGCCGATCCCCGCCCGCGCCCAACCCGGCCCGCCGCGGAGTCGACCGCCCCGGCCACCTACAAAGGCGCCATCGTCATGGAGGCCGCTTCCGGGGCCGTGATTTTCGAGGACCGCGCCGACACCCTCGGCCCGCCGGCCAGCATGACGAAGCTCATGACGTTTGCCGTCCTGCACGACCATTTGCTCGCCGGCAAAATCGCCCTGACCACGCCGGTCCGCATCACGCCCGAGGATTCGAAAATCGGCGGCACGCAAGTGTACCTCGATCCGCGCGAGACCTTTCCCGTCGAGGAACTGATCCACGCGATGATGATCCAATCCGCCAACGACGCCGCCCACGCCCTCGCCCGCGCCGCCGCCGGTTCGGTGCCCGCCTTCGTCGAATTGATGAACGCGAAAGCCCGCGCCCTCGGCATGGAGCAGACGACGTTCCGCACCCCGCACGGCCTGCCGCCCGCGAACCGCCGCCTCGCCGAGGGCGACCTCACCACGCCGCGCGATTTCGCCCTGCTGAGCCGTTACCTGGTGGAGCGAACCGATGCCCTGAAATATACCTCGATCCGATCCCGCAAATTCGGCGAAGGCGTCCGCGCCCAACCCATCGACATGGTCAACCACAACAAACTCGTCGGCAAACTTGCCGGCGTCGATGGCCTCAAGACCGGCTTCACGAACGGCGCCGGCTTCTGCCTCGCCGCCACCGCCCAACGCAACGGCCGGCGCATCATCGTGGTCACCATGGGCAGCGCCCAATCGAAGGAACGCGACCTCCAGATCACCGAGCTGATCGAGCGCGGTTTCCGCGCCCTGCCCGCCGCCGCCCCCACGCTGCCGATCGCGCAGGAACCGCGCCGCGCTCCCGTGCTCACCGCTCCCGCCGCGGCCGCTCCGGCCCCCGCCCCGGCCGAACCCGTGATCAAGTTTGCCCTCCCGAAATCCGGCAAACCCTGAACTGGATCTCCGCCCGCTCGGCGCCCCACTTGCCCGGGTACCAAGCTTTCAGCTTTGGGCATTGGGCTTTCCGCTTCCGGCTTCGCCACCTTTCGCCTTGTCTCCGTTTCTGCGCCGCGCATCTGAAGCGGACGTGGTGCCGATCATCCGGATTCTCGCCGGTGTTTTCGTTCTCGCCGCGGGCCGCGTCTGCGCCGGTCCGGTCGAGGACGTGATCGTCGCCGCCATGCGGCTCACCGAACAGCCGAACTACACGTGGACCACTGCGGTCGCCGATGATGCCCGTACTTACGACATCGACGGCGTCCACCGCCGCCCGGACTACAGCCGGGTGAAGATGCCGGTCGTGAATACCCTGCGACGCAAACTCGGCCGCGACGTCACCGACAACCGCGTCGACGCCGTCTTCCGCGGCAACGTCGCCTGTGTGCTGAGCACCGCGAACGGTTGGAAAACGCCCGCGGAACTGCCGGAACCGCACGAGGACGACGAGGCATTCGAACGCGTGGTCAGTCCCACGGGCCCCACCGGCGTCGCCGGCTCGAAGTCCCTCAGCGGCGGCGTCCTCACGGGCACGACGATCCGCCGCACGCGGCCGAACCGCGAAGCCGACGAAGCCGGCCGCCCCTACAGCAACCTCCAACTGGCCATCTCCCTGCCGCACGAAGAGCTCGGCGTCATTGTCACCAGCCATCGCGATCTCGTCATCGAAGGCGACACCGCCAGCGGCCATTTGACCGAGGTCGGGGCCCAACTCTTGCTGGTGCGGGACGGCCAGCCCGAGATCACCCCGATCCGCGCCACCGGAAAATTCAAACTCTGGGTGCGGGCCGGTTTCGTCACGCGCTACCACCTGCAACTCGAAGGCACGCTCTCCGTCGTCACCCCGCGAGGTCGGGCCCACGTGACCGTGACCCAAAATTCCACGACCCAAATCCGCGACATCGGCACCACCAAGGTCGAGATCCCGCCCGAGGCGGTCGCCAAACTCAGCCGCTGACCCAGCACACCGCGGCCTCCGCCACCCCGCCGCGCGACACCTCCGCATACCCGAACCCGAACCGGGGTATTCCCCCCGGAAGGAATTGCCTAGTGGGGATTTTTACCCAATTTATGGCAAAGCAATATTGTCTCATTTCATCGCTCATAGTATTGCTAAACATTATCTTAGGGCACTGCCTAAATTCTGGCACACCCCATGCAAACAGAGTGGCACCATGCAGACCCCTTTCCCAGCCCACACCGACCCCTCCACCCTCTTCAGTTTGGAACGGCGTCGGCAACGGATGCGGGAGTTTCTGGCCGCGTTTGATCGCCATTCGTGGCGTGTCACCCCCGAGCTCCCCTTCGCCATCGCGGCGAACGAAAACGAAGCCCCGACGCCCTCTTTGTCCGACGCCGGGCCTTTCCGGCAGTAAGACCCTCACCCGGCGGGTACGCCCGCCGGTTCAATTTTCCCCGGACCCGACCGACAATGATCGGCCGTTGTCCTTCGGACCGAGCCCCAGGATAAACGGCGCCGCGGTCTTGGCCCAAGCCTCGGCCTTCGGATAGGACGCCGCGCCGTCCGCCCAGCACGAACGCAGCATCTCGGTGTCGATGACGCCGGGATTCAAAGGCACCGCCGCCATGCCGGGCGGCAGTTCCTCCGCCATCGCCTTGGTCAGGCCTTCGATCGCCCACTTCGACATGCAGTAGGGCCCGACATCGGGGGAAACGGAACGGCCCCAACCGGAACTCAGGTTCACGATCACCCCCTTTTTCCGCGCCACCATCGCGGGCACGAAGTGGCGGATCACATTCTGCACGCCGCGGATGTTCACGTCCGTGAGCTTCGTGAAATCGCGGTCGCTCTGCGTCCAAACCGGCCCGAGCGGATTCATGATCGCCGCGTTGTTGATCAGCAGGTCCGGCGGACTGTCGTTTTCCAGCACCTTCGCGGCCCAGAGCGCGACCTTGTTGTCCAGCGCGACATCGACGACGGAGAAGTCATGCGGCGCCTGATACGTCATCCGCAGGTCGAAGATGGCGTCGCCGCTGCGGCCGCAACCGATCACGGTGTGGCCGGCGCGGATAAACTCGTCCGTCAGGGCGCGGCCGAGACCGCGGGTGACACCGGTAAGCAGAATCTTCATGCGGTCGAAACTAGCCGGCCCCGGCCCGCGGCTTGCGAGCGGAAAATCCGCCGGCGCGTTCAGCGGCTCTGCAGGCTGTGCTTGTTGAGCCCGGCCTTGCGGCAGGCGTCCCACACGAAGGTCAACCGGTCGAGCGTCGCTTTTTCGTCGGAGCGGATGAGCACCGGGATGTCTTTGTCGACGTTCTTCACCTGCTGGAGCAACGCGGGCAATTCGGCATCCGTGATGGTCTTGCCGTTGAACGTCAGGCTGCCGTCTTTGTCGATCGAGATGGTGACGTTGCCGCGGAACTCGTTTTTGCCGGCCGTTTCGACCTTCGGCAGCGTGATGTTCAGGGTCGCTGCCGACTTGAACTGCATCGTGACGAACGCGAAAAAGATCAGCATCACGAGCACGTCGATCAAGGCCACGAGGTTCATCTCGGGCCGCCGGCGGCGCTTGTTGGCCAGCAGGCTCATCAGCGCGTCCGTTGCAAAATCCGCTCGAGCAGCACGTCGAGCTGCGCCGCGTAATTCTCGAGCTTCCGCTGCAGGTAGCCGCTGCCTACGAGCGAAGGAATCGCGATGCAGAGACCGATGACCGTGGCCGACAGCGCGAGCGCCACGCCCTTAGTGAAGGCGACCGGATCGGGCAAACCCGTGTCCGGGGAAATCTGGGAAAACACCTGCAGCAGGCCGGTGACGGTGCCGGTCAGGCCGATCAGCGGCGCGGCGGCGTAAATGACATCGAGGTACGGGATGCCGCGCTCCATGCGGTTCAACTCGAGGCGGGCGAAGGCCTTCACGGCGCCTTCGTCGTTCTTGTGCTGCTCGGCGAACTCGACGATGCGGGCGAGCACCGTGTGTTTGCCGCCCATCAGCGGCCTGCCGTTGACGACGGCGTCGACCAAGTCCTGCGGCATGATCGCGGCCCGGCGCAGCGCATAGGCGCGCTCGCACACGATGAAGACGGCGGCAGCCGAGCAGATCCCCAGCGGATAAATGAGGATGCCGGCACCTTTGAAAACTTCGATCATCGCGAAGAACATAGCGGAAAATGAGAACGTGCCGCGGTGGGACGGCGGGGCGAGGGAAAAGTTCGCGGATACTGGCCGCGAAAGTTTCGGGAACGGCCGGAGTTTTTTTGAACGCCGGCCGGCCGCCCGCTCAGGCGGCGAGGTAAGGCAGCTTCGCCGCGGTCGCCTTCACGGCGGGCACGCCGTCGAGCAATTCGCCGATCGCATCCCAGCGGCCGTTGACCAAAGCGTCGCGGGCGGTCTCGCGCTGCGTGACCTTGATCTTGTCGGAGCCGAAACGGACCTCGAGCGCCGCGACGTCGACCGTGATTTCAAGGGCCGGATTCGCGGCGATCGCCGCCGCGACTTTCGCGATGTCCTCGCGGGCGGCGTTCACGCAGGGAATGCCGAGCGTCGTGCTGTTGCCGAAGAAGATCTCGGCGAAGTTTTCCGCGATGACGGCGCGGAACCCCGCCTTGTGGATCGCCTGCGGCGCGTGCTCGCGGGAAGAACCGCAGCCGAAGTTGGCGCCGGACAGGAGAATCTTGGCGCCTTTGTGTTCCGGCCGGTCGATCGGGTGGCCGGTGGGTTTTCCCTCGGGCGTGTGGCGCACGTCGAAGAAGAGGAATTCGCCGAGTCCGTCGAAGGTGACGCACTTCATGAAGCGCGCCGGGATGATGCGGTCGGTGTCGATGTCGTTGCCGGGGACGTAGACGCCGCGGCCGGAAACCTGGGTAATGTTGTCGAGAGCCATGGGAAGGGAGGTGCTGCGGGTGGCAGGGTTGCGGGGCCGGACTCAGTTGACGGCGAAGACTTCGCGGGCGTCGGCAACGTGTCCGGTGACGGCGGCGGCGGCGACCATGACGGGGCTCATCAGGACCGTGCGGCCCGTGACGGAGCCCTGGCGGCCCTTGAAGTTGCGGTTGGAAGACGACGCGCAGAGTTCGTCGCCGATCAATTTGTCGGGATTCATCGCAAGGCACATCGAGCAACCCGCGGCGCGCCACTCGAAGCCGGCTTCGGCGAGGATCTTGTCGAGGCCGAGCTTCTCGCATTGCAGCGCGACGATCTGGGAACCGGGCACTGCGATGGCGCGGATGCCGGGCGCGACCTTGCGGCCCTTGATGTACTTGGCGACTTCCTGGAAGTCGGAGAGGCGGCCGTTGGTGCAGGAACCGAGGAAGGCGACGTTGATCTTCGTGCCCTTGATCGGTGCACCGGCGGGGAGCTTCATATAGGCGAGCGCCTCGATGATGCCGGCCTTGTCGTCGTCGGTCGTGGCCGTGGCCGGATCGGGAATGTTTTCCGTGATCGAGATGCCTTGGCCGGGGTTGATGCCCCAAGTGACCGTCGGGGCGATGTCGGCGGCGTCGATCTTGACGACATCGTCGTACCGGCAGCCCGGATCGCTGGCGAAACTCTTCCAATTCGCGACCGCGGTGTCCCACGCCGTGCCCTGCGGCGAGTAGGGCCGGCCCTTGAGGTAGGCGAACGTCGTCGCGTCGGGATTGACGTAGCCCACGCGCGCGCCGCCCTCGATGGACATGTTGCACACGGTCATGCGCTCTTCCATCGAGAAGCCGTCGAAGACCGAACCGGCGTACTCGTAGGCGAAGCCGGTGCCGCCGTTGACGCCGAGCACGCGGATGATGTGGAGAATGACGTCCTTGGCGTACACGCCCGGGCGGAGTTTGCCGTTCACCTCGATGCGGCGGACCTTGAGGGCGCCGAGGGCCATGGTCTGCGTGGCGAGCACGTCGCGCACCTGGCTCGTGCCGATGCCGAACGCGATCGCGCCGAACGCGCCGTGCGTGCTCGTGTGCGAATCGCCGCAGGCGATCGTCGTGCCCGGCTGGGTGATGCCCTGCTCCGGACCGACGATGTGCACGATGCCCTGCTTGCCCGTGGCGCGATCGAAGAAGGTGACGCCGAACTGGGCGCAATTCTTCCGCAGCTCATCCATCATGGCCTGCGCGAGCGGGTCCTGGTACGGCTCGACGAGCTCGTTGGTCGGCACAATGTGGTCGACGGTCGCGAAGGTCCGGTGCGGCATCAGGACCTTAAGGCCGAGGTCGCGCAGCATGCCGAAGGCCTGCGGACTGGTGACCTCGTGGATAAGGTGCGTGCCGATGAGCAACTGGGTCTGGCCGTTCGCCAATTTGCGGACGGAGTGGGCTTCCCAGACTTTTTCGAAGAGCGATTTGGGCATGGCGGAAGGGGATTGGACGGAGAAGTGGAGCGGAGAAACGGGAGGAGTTGAGCCGGCAGGGCGCGGAGGTCCGAAATCAGAGCAAGACGGCGCGACTGTCACCCTCTTTTCCGCTCCGGACCGCCGTCACCCTACCAGAATATTGCCATAACCGGGAAATACTTCTTTAGCGGTTGGTGATGCCGCGCGAGTATCAGTATCCGTTCGAGATCCGCCACCTCGTTTACTTCCGGGAAGTCGCCCGCCAGCTGCACTTCCGTAAAGCCGCGGCGGCGCTCGCCATCGCCCAACCGGCCCTGAGCCGCGCCGTCGCCCAGCTCGAGACGGCGCTCGGCGCCAACCTCCTCGACCGCACCCGCCGCGGCGTCGAAATTACGCCGGCCGGCCGTCTTCTGCTCGAACGCATCGAACCGCTCCTCCGCGGATTGGCGGAGATTCCCGCGGACCTCCAGGCGCTGGCGGCCGGCGAGGTCGGCCAAGTGCGGGTCGCGTTCACCGGCCTCGCCATGGCGACCGTGTTGCCGGGCATTTTGGGCGAATTCCATCGGCGCCACCCCCGCATCCGCCTCGAGCTCACCGAATCGCCGACCTCGGCCCAACTCGCCGCCTTGCAAGCCGGCGAACTGGGGTGCGGCTTCTTCCATCCGGATGCGCCGACCCCCTCGCTCCGTACGCATGTCCTGCTCCGCGAACGCAACGGCGTGCTGCTCCCCGTCGCCCACCCGCTCGCGGCCCGGCGCACGCTCCGGTTGCGCGAGCTTGCCGCCACTCCCTTCGTCCTGTTCCCGCGCTCCCACAATCCCGGTTTCTTCGACCGGGTTCTCGCCGCTTTCGCCGCCGCCGGGGTCACGCCCCGGATCGCGGAGGAAATCTGGCCGCGCGCCAACGGCATCGGTCTCGTCCGTGCCGGCCTCGGCGTCACCTTCATGACGCCCTCGGAGGCGCAGCACCTGCCGCCCGAGGTCGCGTTCCGCGCCTTGCAGGGCCCGGCGCCGGAAAGCCGGCTGGTGCTGGGTTGGAGCGGCGAAACCGCGCCCGCGCCGGCCCTCGCGGCGTTTCTCGCCGTCGCCACGGCTACGCGTCCTCCGCCGCCCACCGCGGCCGGAACCCGTACGCCGGTGCAGACATTGCGCAGGCGCCGCGGGTTGACCGGTCCCGGCGCGCCCGCCTGACTGCGCGCGTGGTCCGCCCGCGCGCCCGCTTCCCCTTTTGTGCCGCCCTGCTGGCGGCGGTTGCCGTTTTGGCAACACCCCACCGCGCCGCCGAAAAAGCCTCCGGCCCCGCCGCGGCGTTGCCCGCCGAACTCGGTCTGCCGCTGCAGCGTTATTTTTCCTCCGACGACTACGACGGCTTCAGCCGCGTCACGGCGGTGGCGCATACCGCCGAGGGCTTCACCCTTTTCGGCACCTATCACGCCGCGATCCTCTACGATGGTGTGACCCACGAAAAAATCGCTGTCCCCGCCACCTACGTGACGGCGCTTTGCCGGGACCGCGAAGGCACAATGTGGGCGGGCGGGGACAACGAGATCGGGATCATCGCCGCCGCCGCGGCCGACGGCCAACTGCGGTACGTTTCCCGCACGTCCCGGTTGCCGGGGGCGGAGGGCAAGTTCGGCCGGATGCGAGCGCTCGTCGCCGGGCGCGACGGCGTCTTCGCCGCCACCAGCAACGGCATTTTGCATTTTGCCGCCGACCGCGCACGGTTGCTGCCGTTGCCCCCGGAAACCCGGGCCCAGCTTTTCACGGTCGGCGACCAGGTATTTTTGCAGGACTCGAACCGCGGTCTGCTGGTCTTCGCCGACGGCGATTTTCGCGCGCTCGCCGAAGGGCGCCAGACGGCCGGACGCGAAATCCAACTGCTGGAACGCCCCGGTGCCACCGCGCTCGCCGTGATTGAAGGCGAGGGCCTGTACACCTTCGACCCCGTGT
This sequence comes from Opitutia bacterium Tous-C1TDCM, assembly GCA_002288455.1. Taxonomy (GTDB): domain Bacteria; phylum Verrucomicrobiota; class Verrucomicrobiia; order Opitutales; family Opitutaceae; genus ER46. The sequence continues at coordinate 62,785 of NEUS01000003.1, read as the reverse complement.
CCGGCCGGCTCGGGAAGATCGCGTCCGTGCTCGATCCGCTCGTCGCCGTGCCGCTGCTCCGCGTGTTGGCGTTGCCGGACGGCCGGGCGGTCTTTGTCCGCGCCAACAGCCGCGGGGTGGTCTTGGCCGATGCCGCGCTCCAGGGCGCGCAAGTCCTCGATGCCAAGACCGGCCTGGCCAACCCCGCGATTCTCGGGGCGGCGCTGGACGCCGACCTCGGGCTCTGGCTCGGGACCGCCAACGGCCTGATCCGCCTCGACCTCGCCCCGGGCGTCACGGTCTTCGACGAACGCAACGCGTTCCCCATCGGCTCTTCGGGCTCGCTCGTGCGCCACGACGGCGTGTTGTACGCCGGCTCCACCCACGGCCTCATGCGCCTCGAAGCGGGCAAGCCCGCCGCCGGCATCCCCGCGCGGTTCGTGTCGGATCCGCGGGTCCCGGAAAGCTGCGACAACCTCCGCTCCACTTCGGCCGGTCTGCTCTTCGGCAGCGACGACCATGTTGAACTCCTGACTTCCGCGGGTCGGCGCCGGGTACTGGATCCGAAGGCGAAGATCACCATGATCAAGACCAGCTTCGCGACGCCAGGGCGGTTCTTCGTCGCCGGCGCCGACGGCGGGGTTCACGTGCTCGACCTGCGCGATGGCTCAACGCGGCGTTTGCTCACGTTGCCCCCGGGGTGCTACTCTGGAACGGAACCGAAGCCGCCGACGGCTCGCTCTGGGTCGGCACGGCCGCCAGCGGATTCTGGCGGCTGGCTCCGTCCGACGCCGCCTGGACCCGCGTCACGGCGGAATCCCATCCCCTCGGGCAAGCCGGCTTGCCGGAAGGGAAAAGTTGGACGGGCGTTTTCTCCCTCTTCGACGAACTCCATTTCCTCACAGACACGGGCATGTACCGGCGGCAGGCGGCCACGAGGACCTTCTCGGCCGATGACCGCTACCGGATCGAGGGCGTGAACCAATTGCGCTTCATGCCCGTCATCGCCGACGCCGTCGGCCGGGCCTGGACCGCGGCGTGGTCCGGTACGGTCGCCGCCGTGCGCCCCTTCGGCTACTTCCGCGCGACCGGGCCGGAGTCGTTCGGATGGAAGGATGCGCCGGCCCATTGGCAGGCCGGAGTCGGCCGGTTTGGCGCCGGACTGATTTTGGTCGAAGCGGAAGGCGACCGGCCCGCCCTTTGGACCAAGAGTCCCACCGCCATCGCCCGAATGGAATTGGACACGCTGGATACCCAACGGGCCGGCGCACCTTGGACCCCGGTGATCCGGCGCTTCATGACCGGCGAACGCGCGTGGTCCACCGCACCGGGAACCGAACTGCACCTGCCCTTTTCCAATTTGCCCACCACCCTCCGCTACGCCGCACCCCGCTACCGCTCCGGCGCGGCGCTGCGGTACCAGACCCGCCTGCTCGGCTTCCGCGAAGAGTGGTCCGCTCCGGCGGCCGGCAACGAAACCGTCTTCACCAACCTCATCGGCGGCCCCTTCGTCTTCGAGGTGCGCGCCGTCGATGCCGACGGCTTCGTCAGCAAGACGGCCCGGCTCACCTTCCGTGTCGCGCCCCCGTGGCACCGCAGCCCCGGCGCCCTCGCCGGTTACGCCGTCGCCGCCCTCGCCGCCGTCGCCGGCTTCATCCGCTGGCGCCTGCGCCACGCGGAACGCGAACGCACCCGTCTCGAACAGCTCGTCGCGCAACGCACGGCCGAACTCAAGGTGGCAAAGGATGCCGCGGATACCGCCAACCGCGCGAAGAGCCTTTTCCTCGCGAACATGAGCCACGAGCTGCGCACCCCGCTCAACGGCGTCATCGGCTACGCGCAGGTGCTGAACAAGGACAAGGAACTGACTCCGCGGAACCGCGAACGCGTGCAGATCGTGCAATCCGCCGGCGAGCATCTGCTCCGCATGATCAACGAGGTGCTCGATTTCTCGAAGATCGAGGCGGGCCGCATGGAATTGGCGCCGGCTCCCTTCCATCTGCCGCAACTGCTGCGCGATGTCGCCGCCGCCCTCAGCGACCGCTTTGAAAAGAAGGGCCTCGCCTTCGCCTTCACCCCGGCCCCGGACTTGCCCGACCTCGTGATCGGCGACGCGATCAAGCTCCGGCAGGTCCTCGACAACCTGCTCGGCAACGCCCTCAAGTTCACCCCGCACGGCAGCGTCGTTTTCGAAATTGCGATCCGGGATGCCGCGACCGAAACGGTCGCCTTCGTTGTCCGCGACACCGGCGTCGGCATCGCCGCCGCGGACCGCGACCGTCTTTTCCAGCCGTTCCAGCAGGCGACCGACGGCCGGCCGCCCGAACCCGGAACCGGCCTCGGCTTGGCGATCAGCCGCCGCTTGGTGGAACTGATGGGCGGCACGCTCGAACTCGACAGCGCGCCCGGCGCCGGTTCGACCTTCCGCTTCGCCGTCCGGCTGCCGGTGCTCGCCGCCGATGCCGCCGCCGAACGCCGCCACGCCGGCGAGATCACCGGCTACCGCGGACCGCGGCGTCGCCTGCTCGTCGTCGACGACGTCGCGATCAACCGCAGCGTCCTGCGCGAGTTGCTGGCGCCGCTCGGTTTCGAGATCAGCGAGGCTGTGACCGGCGAGGAAGCCCTCGCGCTCGCCGCCGCCGAGCGGCCGGATCTCGTCCTGCTCGACCTGCGCATGGGCGGCATGGACGGCTTCACGCTCGCCCGACGGCTCCGCGCCGCGCACGGCTCAGGCCTGAAGCTGATCGCGATGTCCGCGTCGGTGCTGAGCTTCGGGCGCGATGACGCCTTTGCCGCCGGGTGCGACGATTTTCTTCCGAAACCGTTCCGCGAAGACGAACTGCTCGCCCGCCTCGGCATGGCGCTTCAGGTCGAGTGGACCGGCGAAACGGCCGCCGGCCCCGCCGCCGCGCCGGCCCGCGCCGGTACCGCGCTGGATCCCGCGGTGATCGACGAGTTGCTCGGCATCGCCCGCCGCGGCGAAATTTCGCTGCTGCGGCTTCGCCTCGCGGACTTGCGCGGCGACCCGTTGGCCGATGCGCTGGAGCCGCTCGCGAAGACTTACCGTAGGGAAAACATCCGCACCCTCCTCGAGTCCCACGCCGGCCGCCGGTCCCGCGGCCCATGACCACCGCCGGTCGCATTCTGGTCGTCGACGATACCCCGGCGAACCTGTCGCTCCTCCTCGACGCCCTCACGGAGGCACACCACGAAATTTTGGTCGCCGAGAGCGGGCGCAGCGCGCTCAGCCTGCTCGAACACACCACGCCGGATCTCGTGCTGATGGATCTCATCATGCCGGGCCTCGACGGCGTCGCGACCTGCCGCCAGCTCAAGACCCGGCCCGAGTGCCGCGACGTGCCCGTGATCTTCATGACGGCGATCGAGGAACCGGCGCAAAAGCTCCGCGCCTTCGAAGCCGGAGCCGTCGACTACATCACGAAGCCGGTCTATCCGCCCGAGGTGCTCGCCCGAGTCGCCGCGCACCTGCAGATCCGGCTGTTGCAAAAATCCCTCGCCGACGAACTCGCGCTGCGGACCGAAGCGGAGAACCAACTCAGCCAATCGCTCGACCGCGCCGTGATTCTCGCGGATTCGCAGGGGCGCATCGTTTTCCAGACCCGCCTCGCAGCCGATCTGCTTTACAAACACCATCCCGACCGCGCGGCGGACCGGCTGCCGGCCGCCTTCGGGGCGGAGGGCGCGGCCCTCGTGGTCCGCCGTTTCGCGGAGCGCGACCGCACCGATCTGCAGATGCTGGTACTCGAGGAGCGCGGCTCACCGCCCGGCCCGGCCGCCCTGCTGGCGCTGGGCGTCACGACCCGCGAAGCCGAGGTCCTGTATTGGATCGCCCAGGGCAAGAGCAACCCGGACATCGCCGTCATTATCGGCGCCAACGTCCGGACCGTGCACAAGCACGTGGAACACATTTTCCAGAAGCTCGGCCTGGAGACGCGCAACGCCGCCATGCTCGCGGCGCTCGAGGTGCTGCGCCCCGCGAGGTGACAGCGGCGGGCGGCGTCACTTCGTCTCCCGCACGGTCTTGCCGAGCAGTTCGAAATCGGCGGCGAGCTGGCTCTTCGGCTCGACGCGCAGTGCCCGGCGCGCCCGGTCCAGCGCCTGCTGGGCCTCGGTCCGGCGGCCCAGCCGGAGCAGATGCTCAACAAAACCGGCCACGACCTGGTCGAAAAACGCCACGCCGGCGCCGCGGCCGAACGTATCCACGGCTTGGTTATACGCGAGCAGCTGCTGCGGCAGCGGCTGGGTCGCGATCGCGCGCCGCACGGCATCGCGGGCCTGCTCCACGTTGAGATCGCTGCGCCCGCTGCGGTTCTTGGCCGCCAGCCGCTGCAGTTCCGCGTCGGCCAGGCTGGTTTCGCCGCGGGCCCGGAGACTGTCGGCCAACCGTTTCCCGTAGAGCAGTTCGAGATCCGGGTAGCGCGCAAACGCCGCCGCGGCCTCGCGCAGCAAACTTTCCACCGCCTTGGCGTCCCGGCCTTCCCGTCGCGCCGCCGTCAGCAGAAATTCCCAGCCGGCCTGGTTGCGGCGTTCGAAGTTCACCGCCTTGCGGGCGGCCGTGCCGGCGGCGCGGTCCAGGCCGGTGGCGAGAAAATCGGCGGCGAAAGCGACGTGCACGCGGGATTGGCGGAACGAGGGCAGATCGCGGAAACGTTCCCCGAGAAAGGCGAGTTCGTGGTCGGAGATTTCCCGCCACGTCTGGGGATCGCGGGCGAAGCCGGTCACGAAGCGCTGCTCGGCATAGCGGCCGGCGTCCATTTTCCATTTTCCGTCCGCCCCCAGGTAGCCGAACCACGCGTGGCGGCCGTCGTTGCCGGCGCCGGAAAAAAGCAGCGTCGGCACGCCGCGCGCCTTGCCGACCTGCGTCGCGAAATACGCCTGGTCCGCGCAAATCCCGCCCGCGGCCATGATCTCCGCCAGCGCGTAGCTCGACCCGGACCAGATCGGCGTGCGGTTGGCGAGCCGGTCGTTGCGGTAGCGCACCATCGTGTAGGCGCCCGCGAGTTGGCCGAGCGGGTGGTTCGACACGAGTTGCGCCCATTCGAGTTCGGCAAACGGCGCGGCGACATCGACGAGGAACTTCAGTTCGTCGGGCCCCAGCCGGGCCAGACGATGGTAGGTCTTGCCGAGTTGTTCCTGCTTCGCCCACCACGCGAAGGCCGCGGTCGGGGCGGGAAACCGGCGCGGCAGCGCTTCCGCGGTCACCTGCGCATGCGGCCAAATCGGCGGCGGCGGCACGTCGTACACGAGGGCGATCGCGACCGCGAGGGCCGGGAATTTTTTGAAGACCGCGGCATCGTGGGCGTAGAGTTCCTGCAGAATCGCGAAGCTGCGCGGCAGGAAATCGACCGGCGAAACCAGCGCGTGGAATTCGCCGGAAAGCTCAGTCTGGCCGAGCAGCCAAAGCTTCAATTCCGGCGCCAGCACGTCGCCGATCGGCACGGGGCGCGTCCCATAACGCGACGGCATGTTCGGGTGGCCCACTTGCGCGGCGTTCACGGCGGCGATCCACTGCGGAACAAACTCCGCCTCGGTCTGCGCGAACAATTCCGCCCAGCGCCGCACGTGGTTCCACGCTTCGGCCGCCGGCAATTTGTCGCGCTCGTAGGCGAGCCGGGCCGCCGCGCGCAGATCCGCCTGCTGCGGCCCCCAGCCGTCCTGCTTCGCCGCGGCGGCCACGGCGGCGAGACGCGCGGGAGTCGGCGGCTGCAGGGCCTCCGCCTCGGGAATCGGCCGGCCTGCCGCCGCCGTCGCGAGCGCCGCTGCCGCCGCCAGAGCGGCCAATTGCCGGAACGGAATCACGCCCGACGTTGTTCGCGCGGGACCGCCGGCGGCAACGCGCAAATCCGCCGCCGCCGGATCTGAAACGAAAAACCCCGCGTCCCTTGATCTCGGGACGCGGGGTTTCGGGAGACGACGGGTGGTCGTCGTTTTTTTATGGCGTCACGCCGCTGGCAGCGGCGGGGGGCGTCTTTTGTTTGAAGATCAATTTGTCGCCGTCGCGGGACACGACGACGGGTTCGCCGTCCTTGACGTCGCCGCGGAGCAACGCTTCGGCCAGCGGATCCTCGAGGTAGTGCTCGACCGCGCGCCGGAGCGGACGGGCGCCGTACTTCTCGTCGTAGCCCTTCTCGATGAGGAGGTCCTTCGCTTCCTGCGAAAACTCGAGGGTGATTTTCCGCTCGGTGAGACGCTTGGCGAAATTCGCCGTCTCGAGTTCGACGATCTTGACGAGGTCCAGCTTGTCGAGGGGCCGGAAGAAGATGATGTCGGAAATGCGGTTGAGGAACTCGGGTTTGAAGACCCGCTTCGCCTCTTCCAGCACCTTCTCGCGCATCTTCTCGGCGTCGTTGAAACTCGAGGTCGCGGCCGCGAAGCCCATCGACGTCTGGCGCTGCAGGAGTTGCGCGCCGACGTTCGAGGTCATGATGATGATCGTATTCCGGAAATCGACCGTGCGGCCGAGGGAGTCGGTGAGCCGCCCGTCCTCGAGAATCTGGAGCAGCAACTGGATGACATCCGGGTGCGCCTTTTCGATTTCGTCGAAAAGCACGACGGCGTACGGCTTGCGGCGCACGGCCTCGGTGAGCTGGCCGCCTTCCTCGTAGCCGACGTAGCCCGGAGGCGAACCGACGAGCCGGGAAACGGCGAACTTCTCCATGTATTCGGACATGTCGATCTGGATGATCGCGTCCTGGTTGCCGAACATCTGCGCGGCGAGGGTCTTCGCCAGCATCGTTTTGCCGACGCCGGTCGGACCGACGAACATAAAGGAGCCGATCGGGCGGCGGGGATCCTTGAGATCCGCGCGGGAGCGGCGCAGGGCGCGCGCGATCGCGACGGAGGCGGGATCCTGGCCGATGACGGCCTTCTGCAATTCGCCTTCGAGGGAGAGCAGTTTCTCGCTTTCCTTCTTTTCCATGCGGGAGAGCGGGATGCCGGTCCAGTCGGCGACGACCTGCATCATCAGATCTTCGTCGATCGTGATGCGCTTTTCGTCCCGCTGTTTTTTCCAGGCTTCCGTGACCTGTTCCTGCTTGGCGCGGAGCTGCTTTTCCTGGTCGCGGAACTTGGCCGCTTCCTCGAAGTGCTGCTCGCTGATGGCCTTTTCTTTCTGGCCGCAGACGGTCTCGATTTCCTTCGCGAGATTCTCGATGTCGGGCGGACGGCTGAGGGCGCCGATGCGGGCGCGCGAGCCGGCCTCGTCCATGACGTCGATGGCCTTGTCGGGCAGGAAGCGGCCGGTGATGTAGCGGTCGGAGAGTTTCGCCGCGGACTCGAGGGACTTGTCGGTGAAGATCGCCTTGTGGTGATCCTCGTACTTGCCGCGGATGCCCTTGAGGATGAGCACCGTGTCGTCGACGGACGGGGCCTCGACCTTGACAGATTGGAAGCGGCGATCGAGGGCGGAGTCCTTCTCGATGTACTTGCGGTACTCGTTGAGGGTGGTCGCGCCGACGCACTGGAGTTCGCCGCGGGAGAGCGCGGGCTTGAAGATATTGGAAGCGTCCATGGCGCCTTCGGCGGCCCCGGCGCCGACGATGGTGTGGAGCTCGTCGATGAAGAGGATGATGTTCTTCGCGCGCTTGATCTCGTCCATCACGGCCTTGATGCGTTCCTCGAACTGGCCGCGGTACTTGGTGCCGGCGACCATGAGGGCGAGATCGAGGGTGATGACCTTTTTCTCGAACAGGATCTCGGGGACGTTGCCGCTGGCGATTTCCTGGGCGAGGCCCTCGACGATGGCGGTCTTGCCGACGCCGGCTTCGCCGATGAGCACCGGGTTGTTCTTGGTGCGGCGGCAAAGGATCTGGATGACGCGGCGGATCTCGTTTTTCCGGCCGACGACGGGATCCATTTCGCCCTTCTTGGCGAGCTCGGTGAGATCGCGGCCGAAGGCCTTCAGGGCCGGAGTCTTCACTTCCTTCTTGTCCTCGGCCGGCGCGCCCGCGCGCGGGGGCGTGCCCGCGGCGGCTTCCTCGCCGCCGCCTTCACCGGGCTGGGAGCCGGAGAACTGCGGGTCGAGCTCGCGGAGGATTTCGTTGCGCGTGCGCTCGATGTCGATGTCGAGGGACTTGAGGACGCGGGCGGCGACACCTTCGCCCTCGCGGAGCAGGCCGAGGAGGATGTGCTCGGTGCCGACGTAGGAGTGGTTGAGCGTCTTGGCTTCCTTGCCGGCGAGGGCGAGGACCTTCTTCACGCGCGGCGTGTAGGGAATGCTGCTCTGGGCCTTGGTTTCCTGGCCGGTGCCGACCTGTTTTTCGACGGCGTTGCGGACGGTCTCCAAGTCGAGGCCCATCTTCTGGAGCACGCTCACGGCCACGCCTTGGCCGAGCTTGATCAGTCCCAGCAGAATGTGCTCGGTGCCGACGTAGTTGTGGTGGAAGCGATCGGCTTCCTTGCGGGCCAACGCGAGCACCTGCTGCGCGCGGGGCGTGAAGTTGTTCATCGGTTCTTGGGACATGGCGTTTTGAAAGGTTGGGTCGCGGATCAGTTTTGGCCGGCGGCGGGACGATGCCCGAAAGCGAAGTCCGGGCGGGTGAAATTCGCAAACTCGGCCCGCAGGCGCGCGGCGCGGAGGACGTCGCGCTGGCCGGGCTCGAACTCGCCCTTCTGGGCGTGCTGGAGATGGCCGGGTTGCGCCTCGATGAAGAGGCGGTCGATCATGCAACGGCTGTCGGGCGCGAAGGAACCGAGATCGACGCCGAGGCGGATCAGCGAGAGCAGATTCATCGCCTCGCTCGAGCTCAGCAAATGGCTGTTTTGCAAAATGCCGTAGGCGCGGCCGATCTTGTCGAGCAGCTTGCCGGCATCGGCTTCGAGCAGTTTTTCGCGGGCGTTGAGTTCGTGTTCGACGATGGACTGCAGCACGGCGCTGAGGCGCTTGATGATGTCCTCCTCGGATTCGCCGAGCGTGGTCTGGTTGGAAATCTGGAAAATGCTGCCGCTGGCATCCGAGCCTTCGCCGAAGAGGCCGCGGACGACCATGCCGAGTTGGTTCACGGCGCGGACGATCTTTTCCATCTGGCTCGAGATCACGAGCGCCGGCAGATGCATCATGGCCGAGGCGCGCATGCCGGTGCCGAGGTTGGTCGGGCACGCGGTGAGGTAGCCGAGCGTCGGCGAAAACGCGAAATCGAGGCTCTCTTCGAGGGCGGAATCGAGTTCGTTGATCGCCTGCCAGGCTTTCCGGAGATTGAAGCCTGCCCGCAGCACCTGGAGCCGCAGGTGGTCCTCTTCGTTGACCATGACGGAAAACGCCTGATCGCGGCTGATCACGACACCCGCGCCGCCCTTGGCGCCGCTGAGTTCACGGCTGATCAGGTGGCGCTCGACGAGGATCTGGCGTTCGAGGTCGCCGAGGTCGCCGATGCCGACGTTGAGCGAGCGCTTCATCTGCGGCGTCGCCGCGACCGCGGCCCGGCACGTCGCGAGGATCTGTTCGCGCTGCGGCGGCTTGGCCCAGCCCGGAAAGGATTGGCCCGCGAGATTGCGCGCGAGGCGGACGCGTGTCATCAGCACGATCGCCGTCTTGCTGCTGGCGGAATCCGTCAGCTCGGAAGGCGTGTCGATGAGCGAGGAAATCGTCATGGCCTTAGCGCGCGGGCTGCTGGGTGAACGCTTGTTTGACCTGGTTGATTTCATCGCGGGTGCGGGCGGCGTCTTCGTAACGCTCGGATTTGATCGCCTCGGTGAGGTCGAATTCGAGTTTGGTGAGGCGGTCGTAGAGGGATTTGCGCTCGAGGGCGCGGACGGGAATCTTGCCGGCGTGGGCGGTGCCGTTGTGCATGTTTTCGAGCATCGGCTCGACCAGGCCGTTGAAGGCCTCGTAGCAGACGGGGCAACCGAAGCGGCCGTGCTTCTTGAAGTCGGCCTGGGTGAAGCCGCATTTCTCGCAACGCATCCCCGCGGGCGTCTCGGGCTCGGGATTCAGCGAGGCCTTGAGCAGCAGGTCGGCCAGCGAGAAACCGCTCGGATCGGTGACGCCCTTGGCCTGCGCGCACGCTTCGCAAAGGTCCACCTTGTGAACCTTGTTGTTCACGATCTGGGTGAGGTGGACCGTCGCGGGCTTGGAGCAAAGATCACATTTGAGCGGGTTCGCCATGGAATGTCGGAAGGGTTTCTGCACGGAACATGCCAGAGTGATCTTCGCTGGCAAGTGCGGGCAAAGGTCTCCCGATCCAGCGCCGAACCGTCCCGACATAATGCGCCATCCGTGCAATCGTGACGCGGAAGGAAAACTTGAGGCCGCAGTCGCCGGTCCCGTTGCAAGCGGGCGGCAACGGCCGCCCGCGCCCCGCTCAGATCCGCGTGCCTTCGATCAGCACGCGGCGGCGGAATTCGGCCAGCACGCGCTGCGTGACGGGACCGGGCTTGCCGTTGCCGATCTCGCGGCCGTCGAGCTTGACCGTCGGGATCACCTCGGCACCGGAGCCGGTGAGGAAACATTCGTCCGCGCACCAGATGTCGTAGCGCGTCATATTCGCCTCGCGCAGCGGGAGGCCGAGGTCCTTGGCGATGTCGATGATCGTGGAACGGGTGACGCCCTTCAGCGCGCCTTGCGATGCCGACGGCGTGATGATCTCGCCCTTGTGCACGATGAAGACGTTGTCCGCCGTGCACTCGGCGACGTAGCCTTGGTCGTTGAGCATGATCGCCTCGAGCGCGCCGAACTGCCGGGCCTCGATCTTGCCGAGGATGTTGTTGAGGTAATTCAGCGACTTGATCGTCGGCGGCAGCGCGGCGGCATTGATCCGGCGGGTCGGCACCGTGACGATGGCGAGGCCGTTGTCGTAGTGCTCTTTCGGATAGAGGGAAATCTTGCTCGCGATGACGAAAAGCGAGGGCTTCGGGCAGAGCCAAGGCGCCAAGCCGAGGTCGCCGACGCCGCGGGTCACGACGAGGCGGATGTAGGCATCGGTCAGGCCGTTTTGGCGGCAAGTTTCGCAGGTCACCTCGCTGAGTTCCGCGCGCGTCAGCGGCAATTGCAGCATGATGGCTTTGGCGGAGTACTCGAGTCGCTCGAGATGTTCGTCGAGGCGGAAGATGTTTCCGCCATAGAGCCGGATGCCCTCGAAGACACCGTCGCCGTAGAGCAGACCATGATCGAACACGGAGACTTTGGCTTCGCTGCTGTCGACGAACTTGCCATCGAGATAGATCTTCATCGTCGCGCAGCGTAGGTCGGACGGAAAAGTTTTGTCGAGTCCGCGCCGGGGGAGAATCTGCTTGTGCTCGCGATTTTTCACCGAAACTGTCGCCCGGTTTTCAGCGTCTAGCGCCGACCAGCCTGCCCCTTCTCCATGATGCTTATCCCTAACCGTCGCTCCGCCTTTTCCGGAGCGCCCGTGCGCCGCGATCTCCGGTCCGGCGGTTTCACCCTCATCGAATTGCTCACCGTTATCGCGATCATCGGCATTCTCGCCGCGATCGTGATCCCGACCGTCGGAACGGTGCGAGAAAAGGCGGAGAAGGCCGTCGACTCGAACAAGCTGCGGGAAATCCTGAAGGCCGCGCAGATCTATGCGGGCGACAATCAGGACCGCCTGCCCGACCCGATCAATATCCCCAACGCGACCCTCGCCGCGCCGCAGAACGCGTGGAAATGGCCCGGCATCCTCGCGAAAAACAACATCCTCACGGACCCGTCGTTCTACTTCGCCAAAAACGACCCGGCCTTCAACGCCGCGGTCCCGCTGCAGTTCATCATCCAGCCCAGCACCGCCCGCAATTCGCTGCACGCGTCCTTCACCAACGGCCGTTCGCCCTCCTGGGAGTTCGTCGGCGGCGTGAAGATGAGCGATGCCGCCACCACCCCCGTCGTTTACACCCGGGGCCTCACCACCGCCGGTGTCTGGAGCCCGACCAGCAGTGTTTACAAGGGTACCGGGGGCTTCATCGCGTTCCTCGGCGGCAATATCTCGTTCTACCCGAATGTGCAGCGCAACAATTCTCCTTTCTACTCGAACAACCCCAGCAGCACGTCGACGACCCGCCCGCAGAACATCCTGCAGGCGATCCCGTTCAACGCCACCGCCGCCGCCACCAGCGCCCGCATCTACGGCATCGCCCCCGCTTCGGGCGCCGCCGGCATGATCGGCACCGGTGCCGGCGTCCTCGCCGCGCGCGGGCCCTGAGCGTCAGCCAAGGTTCACTCCCCCGGCCCGGCCTTTTCGGCCGGGCTTTTTCTTTTCCCGCTTTCCCCCGCCGCGCCGCCGCGCCAAGGTGCCGGATTACCACCATGACGCCGCCCGCCGCCGCGAACGCGCCCGCTACCCCCAATCTTACCTACGTCGTCGGCCACAAGAATCCCGACGCCGACGCGATCTGCTCCGCCATCGCCTATGCCGCCTTCAAGGAAGCGCGCGGTGAACACGGCTACATCGCCGCCCGCTGCGGCAACTCCAACGCGCGCATCGACACCATCCTCAGCCGTTTCAACCAACCGCTCCCCCACTACCTCAGCGATGTTTCGCCCCGCGTCCGCGACCTGATGACCGCGCCCGTCGTCTCCGTCCGCGAAAGCGCGACCTGCGCCGAAGCGCTCGAACTGCTCGACCAGCACGACGTCACCCTCCTCCCCGTCACGACCGCGGAATTGAAACCCGTCGGCACCATTTCCCTCGCCCAACTCGGCAGCTTCTTCGTCCCGCGCATCAAGGCGCCGCGCATAATGCGCCAGGTCCACACTTCCCTCGCCGCAATCTGCACCGCGCTCAAAGCGAGGCCCATCCACCTCGTGCGCGGCGACGAGGTCCAGGATTTCTTCGTGCGCCTCGGCACCATGGACCTCAGTTCCTTCTGGAGCGTCTCGGTCCGGGAAAACATCCCCGCCAACGAATCCATCGTCATCGTCGGCGACCGCCACGACATCCAGCGCCGCTCCATCGAGCTCGGCATCCGCGCGCTCGTCATCACCAGCAATCTCGAGCCCGACGACGAAACCGTCGAGATGGCCCAAGCCGCCGGCGTCAGCCTCATCCTCAGTCCCTTCGATTCCGCCACCACGTCCTGGGTCGTGCGCACCGCCTCGAACATCGAGCGCGTCATCGACCCCAGCATCGTCATCGTCGATCCCGACACCCGCATCGCCGATGTGCGGAAGAAATTCTCCGTCACCAACCACGCCGTCCTCGTCACCAACGACCAGGGCTGCCTCACGGGCATCATGACGAAGACCGACATCTTCAAGCCCGTGCAGACGCGCCTCGTGCTCGTCGACCACAACGAGCTCACGCAGGCCGTGCCCGGCGCCGAGGAAGTCACCGTCACCGAGATCATCGACCACCACCGCCTCGGCGCGATCAACACCGCGCAGCCGATCCTCTTCATCAACGAGCCCGTCGGCTCCACCTGCACCATCGTCGCCGACATGTTCCGCCGCGAGGGCCTGCAGCCGTCGCCCCAGATCGCGGGCATCATGATGTCCGGGCTCATCTCCGACACCCTGCATCTCAACGGCCCGACCACGACGCGCAAAGACGCCATCTTGCTCGCGTGGCTGTCCGAGATCGCCGGCGTGGATTCCAAGCAACTCGCCGACGAAATCTTCAATTCCGGTTCCGTCATCCTCGCCAACCCGCCCGAGAAAGTCGTCCGCTCCGACTTCAAGGTGTACACCGAGGAAGGTCTCCGTTTCGCCGTCTCCCAGGTCGAGGAACTCGGTTTCGGCAACTTCTGGCAGCACGCCAAACCCATCGCCGCGGCCGTGCAGGAACTGCGCGACGCCGAGCGCCTCGCCTTCGCCGCGCTGCTCATCACCGACATCAACACGCAGAACTCGCTGCTCGTGGTCAAAGGCGACGCCGCCTTCATCGGCAAAATCAGCTACCCGCACGTCGAGCAGGACGAGATCTTCGACATGCCCGGCGTCGTCAGCCGCAAGAAGCAGCTGATTCCCTACCTCACGACCCTGATCAAGGAAATGGCCGCCGACGGCACCTTGCCCAGCGGCAAGAGCGGCACGCCGTTCCGCGCCCGCCGCGGCGCGAGTTGAAAGTCGGAAGTTGAAAGTTGAAAGCCGGAGAGCGCGCCGCCTGCTCGGGCGCAATGCCGTAGAACCAACGTCCGCGCCCCAACTCCGAACGCCAAACTCCGAACGCCGAACCCCGAACGCCGAACCCCGAACTTCATATCTGAAATCCGGCGCGCCGGATTTCAGATATGGATCGCTTCGCCCGAGGTCGCGGCCGCCGCTTCCATCAGGGCTTCGCTCAAGGTCGGGTGCGCGTGGATCGCGCGGTGCACTTCGTCGACGCTCGCCTCCAGGTTCATCGCGAGCACGTACTCCGCGATCAACTCGGGCGCCTCGTTGCCGAGGATGTGCGCGCCGTAGATCTCGCCCGTCTTCGCGTCGCTGATGACCTTCACGAAACCTTCGCTGTCGCCGGACGCGACGGCTTTGCCGGACGCGGTGAACGGAAACTTTCCGACCTTGTAGCTCAGCCCCTTTTCCTTCGCGGCCTTTTCCGTCAACCCGGTGCTCGCGATCTGCGGCTGGCAATACGTGGCGCCGGGGAAAATCTTCACGCGCCCGCCGTGATGATGGCCGAACATGCCGTTGACGGCGTTGACCGCCTCGTACGTCGCCACATGCGCGAGCCACGGCGGCCCGATGATGTCGCCCGCCGCGTAGATGCCTTTCACGCTGCTCTCGTAATTGTCGTTCACCTTCACGTAGCCGCGCTCGAGCTCGAGTTTGACCTTGGCGGAAAGCGCGCCCTCGAGATTCGGCACCACGCCGATCGCGACGAGCAGCGACTCGGCTTCGACTTCCGTCGAGTTGGCCTCGCCGGCCTTCACCAGCGTGAGCTCGACCTGGTCTTTGCCGACGCGGACGTTCTCGACCTTCGTGTTCACGTGCACGGTCATGCCCTGCTTCTCGAAATTCCGCTGCAACGCCTTCGCGATTTCCTCGTCCTCGACCGGCACGACCTGCGGCAACATCTCGACCAGCGTGACCTTGGAGCCGAAGGCGTTGAAGAAATAGGCGAACTCCACGCCGATCGCGCCGGCGCCGATGATGACGATGGACTTCGGCGGCGTCTTGCGCGGCTCCAGCGCCTCGCGCGACGTCATCACCCGCTGCCCGTCGACCGGGATGTCCGGCAAGCGGCGCGGTTTGCAGCCGGTGGCAAGGAGCACGTTCTTCGTTTTGAAGAACTTTCCTTTGTGCTCGCCCTCGGTGATCTCGACCATGCCCGGCACCGTCACCTGCGCGCGGCCGACGAAGTAATCGACCTTGTTCTTGCGGAAAAGGAATTCGACGCCCTTGGCCATCTGGCTCGAGACGCCGCGGGAGCGATCCATCACCTTGCCGAAATCGAAACCGGCTTCCTTCACGGAAATCCCGAACGTCTCCGCCTTCTGCAGCGAACGGTAGAACTCCGCGCTCTTCAGCAGCGCCTTCGTCGGAATGCAGCCCCAGTTCAGGCACGTCCCGCCCGCGCGCTCGAGTTCGATGCAGGCGACCTTTTTGCCGAGCTGGCCGGCCCGGATCGCGCCCGCGTATCCTGCCGGGCCGCCACCGATGACAATGAGATCGTAGTCCGTGTTTTCTGCCATACCGCCAACGTCGCCACGGCGGAAAACACCGTCAAACGCATTCTCGCCGCCCGCCCTCCCCGCTCCGCTTGACTCGTCCGCGCCGGCGCGCAGGTCTGGCGGATGCGCGCTGCGTTTCCCGTTTCTTCGCTCCGTCCCCTCGCCGGCCTGCTGCTCGCCGCGGCCGTCCTCTTCGGCTCCGGCTGCGGACCGCAGGTCAACCCCAAGGTACCGCCCGGCGCCAAGAGCTCCGGCGGCAACACCGCCGTCCTCGCCACCGATCAAGGCGAGATCGAGATCGTCCTGCTCCCGAAAGATGCGCCCAAGGCCGCGGAGAATTTCCGCCTGCTCGCCGAGCACGGCTACTACGACAGCCTCACCTTCCACCGCATCGTGAAGGACTTCATGATCCAGGGCGGAGATCCGCGCGGCGACGGCCGCGGCGGCGAGAGCGCCTGGGGCGGCAATTTCGCCGATGAGATCGACCCGGGCTCCCCGCTCTACCGCGCCGGCTACCGCCGCGGCGTCGTCGCCCTCGCGAACTCCGGCCCGAACACCAACGGCAGCCAATTCTTCATCATGCACCGCGATTATCCGCTGCCGCCGAGCTACGTAATCTTCGGCCGCGTGACGCGCGGCCTCGAGGTCATCGACGCCCTCGCCGCGACGCCCGTGCAACGCGGCCCCGATGGCGGACAGAGTTCCCCGCTCAAGGCGCCGGTCATCCGCAAAGTCACGATCAAGCCCTGAACTGGCAGAGTTGAGCGTAGAGAACTGAGCGTTGAGAGATCGGGCCGCGGCCAGGCGTCGCGATTGCTCCGCAGCAATTTCCCTTGCGGCAAGCCGCCGACCCGCCGGACTGGCGCCCCTTCCCTTTTCCATGCCCACCCAGGATCTTTCCCTCGAAGCCATCAGCATCTACGGCGGCACCCAGGCCCGCGTGCAAACGACCGACGAAGCCGTCGAGAGCTATGCCGACGAGATGAACCAGGGGACCGTCTTCCCGCCGATCATCGTCTATTTCGACGGCGCGACGCACTGGCTCGCCGACGGCTTCCACCGCTACCTCGCGACCAAGCGTTGCGGCAAAACCGAGATCAAGGCGGACGTGTTCGCCGGCGGCCGCACCGACGCGCTGCGCCACGCCCTCGGCGCCAACTCCACCAACGGCGTCTACCGCAACAACGCCGACAAGCGCAACGCGGTCGAAATCGCCCTCGAGGAATGGCCCGACCGCGCCAATCCCGTCATCGCCGAAATCTGCCGCGTCTCCCCCGACCTCGTGCGCCGCGTGCGCTCCGAGATGACGCGCAACCACCGCCTCCCCCCGCGCGAGGCGCTTGTCGGCCGCGACGGCAAAGAACACCCGGCGGCGATCGAACGCCAACCCCGCGGCAAGACCGAGGCCTCGTCCCGCGACGAAGCCGGCGGCGGCGGCAAGGGTGGCGGCGGCGGCGGTTTCTCCAAAGGCAAGGGCGACCCCGGCGCCCTCGGCGGCACCGGCACCGAACTCGAACGCGAAGCCCGCGAGATGGCGCGCAAGGGCGAGCTGAATCCCTTCGAACTGCAAAAGATGATGACGGCCAACGGCGACGACTTCGCCATCACGGTGATGAATCTGCTCGGCACGATGCGGCCCGACCTGCGCCGCCGCCGCGAAGGCCTGATCCGCATCAAGCAATGGATCGAGCGCAACCTTGCCGGCGTACCGGAATCCGTGGATACGCCGGCGGCTACGCCGCCAGTTGAGGGTTCGGGGTTTGGAGTTCAGAGTTGAAAGCTGATACGAGAACCGCAGCGCCGTTCTCAGACCCCAGGCCCCGTTCACCTTTGTTCGCCTGAATTGCCAAGCTCGGCCGGCCCGAAACGAACCTTTCATTCCGACGCCATGAAACGCACCGCTCCGAAAGGACCGAAAACCAAGTCCGTTTCCTTCGTCGGCGAGATTGTCCGGCTCGACACCGGCCTGCGGCATCACGTGCTGCCCGTGCCCGACGCCGTGGGCTCCGCTTGGCGGAAAGCCAAGATCCGCCGGCTCGTCGGCACGCTGAACGGGCAGCCCGTGAAACGCGCCCTGCAGAGCCACGCCGACGGCGGTTTTTTCCTGCTGTTCGGCCAAGTCCTGCTCCGCGATCTCGGCCTCAAGCGCGGCAGCCGCGTGCAGGTCGTGCTCGGGCCCGACCCGGAGCCCGAAGCCCTGGAGATTCCGGAAGAATTCGCCCTCGTGCTCGCGCAGGACGAAGCCGCCCGCACCCGTTGGGAATCCCTGACCCTCGGGATGCAGCGTTCGCTCGCGTACTATGTCTCGAGCGCGAAGCAGGAACCGACCCGCATCAAACGCGCGCTCGATTTGGCGTTGAAACTGCGCACGCGCACGCTGCACAGCGACCGCGGCAAATCCGCCTGACCGGCCGCGACCGCCTCACTCGCTGCGTAACGCCTCGACCGGCTTGAGCGTCGCGGCGCGCCACGCCGGCACGAGCCCGGCCAACGTCGAAGCGACGATCGAGCCCACGATGATGATCGCGAGGTCCGCGCCGCTCGTGTGCGAGGGCAGATTCACGAAACCGTAGAACTGCTGGAAAACTTCCTCGCCCATCGTCAGCCGCGCGAGCACGCGCACGATGTCGTTGCGAAACGCGATCACGAGCCACGCGATGACCAAACCCGCGCCCGTGCCGACGACGCCGAGGATCACGCCCTGCGCGCAGAAACAGGCCGCCACCTGCCGCGAACTGCCGCCGAGCGCACCGAGCAGCCCGATCTCGCGCGTCTTCCGCACCACCGAGATGAGCAGCGAGCTCATGATCGAGAGCGCGGCGACGACGACGATGAAGGTGAGCAAAAAGAACACCATATACTTCTCGAACCGGATGATGTTCTGGAAATCCGCCTCCGCCTCGAACCACGTCAGCGCCCGTCGCGTGTTCGGCAGCACGGCGTTGAGCGCCGCCGCGGTTTTGAATTCGTCCGTGCCCGGCTGCAGGCGGACGTTGAGCCCGTGCACGCCTTTCCCAAGGCCGTAGAGTTCCTGCATCAGGCGCATCGGCGCGAGCACGAGACTGCGGTCGAGGTGCTGGTGGCCGATCTGGAATATACCCGCGACCCTTACTTCGCGCGGCAGCAGCACTTCGTCCTGTTTCAATTTCTCGATCAGCAAGGGCGAATAGACTTCGAGCTTCGATCCGACGCGCGCGCCGAGCGATTGCGCCAGCATCACGCTGAGGATCACGGAATCGTCGTCGAGATCGTCGAGCCGCCCTTGCAGCAGGTAACGGTCGAGCGGGATGACTTTCGCGACGCGGGCGAGGTCGACCCCGAGAATGCCCGGATAGGCGGGCTTGTTTTCAAAGGCGACGCCCACGACGCCCTTGGCGTACGGCGTGACGCCGGCGACGCCCGGCTGGGCCTCGATCTGCGCCATCAAAGCGTCCGCATCGCCGATCAGGCCGTCGAGCGGCACGACCTGGATCTCGCCCTGCATGTCGACGATCATGCTGCGGATCCCCTGGCCGAAGCCGCCCATGATCGACGTCGTCACGACCAGCAACGCGACGCCCACCGCCACGCCGAGCCCCGACATGAACGTGAAAAACGGAAACCTCCGCCCCGTCGGAAAGAGCTGCTTGAAGGCGAGGTAGAGGAACCAGGGCATCGACAGAAAAGTGGAAAAGCGGGAAATTGGGAAAGCGGGAAACGGCGATGCAGCCTGAAATCAGCGGGTCGAGTTTTCCGCTTTTCCGATTTTGCGCTTTCCCGATTTTCAGCTTCCCGGCCTCAGCTGCGGGAAGAGGATCACGTCGCGGATGCTTTCCGCGCCGGTGAGCAAAATACAGAGGCGGTCGATGCCGACGCCCATGCCGCCGGCGGGCGGCATGCCGTGCTCGAGGGCGAGCAGGAAATCGTGGTCGATGTTCTGCTTTTCCTCGCCGGCCTGCGCCTCGAACATCTGGCGCTGCACGTCGGGGTCGTTCTGTTCCGAATACGCCGGCGCCACTTCCATGCCGCCGATCGTGAGCTCGAAGACATCGATTGTCGTCGGGTCGTCCGGCGTGATCTTGGCCAACGGGCAAAGTTCCTTCGGCAGGTGCGTGACGAAGGTCGGCTGGATCAAGGTCGGCTCGATGCGTTTCGAGAAGATCTCGTTGGTGATTTCGAATTCCTCCCAGGCCGGGTTGACGCCGAGGCCCATCGCTTCGGCTTTCGCGATCTTTTCCGCCTCGGAGCGCGCGAACCACTCCGCGTCGCCCGTGGCCTCGCGGATCAGGTCCTTGTACTTCACCTCGCGCCATTCGCCGCCGAAGTCGATGTCCTGCCCGCTCGCGGCGTGCTTGATCTTGAGGGAACCGTCGGCCGGCTTGATCACCTCGCGCACGAGCGAGGTCATCAAATCGCGGATCAGCCCCATCATCCCGCGGTAATCGCTGTAGGCCTGGTAAACCTCGAGCATCGTGAATTCGGGATTGTGGCGGCGGGAAACGCCTTCGTTGCGGAAGATCCGCCCGATCTCGAACACGCGGTCGAAGCCGCCGACCAGCATGCGCTTGAGCCGCAGCTCCGTCGCGATGCGCAGGAAGAAATCGACGTCGAGGGCGTTGTGGTGCGTGACGAAGGGCCGGGCCGCGGCGCCGCCGGCGGTGGCTTCGAGCACGGGCGTCTCGACTTCGAGAAACTGCCGGTCCTCGAGGAAACGCCGCACGTGCGAGACGATCTTCGAACGCAGCATCAGGCGCGCGCGCGATTCCGGATTCACAATCACGTCGAGGTAACGCTGCCGGTAAACCGTCTCCGCATCGCTCAGGCCGTGCCATTTTTCCGGCAAGGGCCGGAGCGCCTTGGCCACGAGCACATAGCGGTCGACGCGCACCGTGACCTCGCCGGTCTTGGTTTTGAAGAGCGTGCCGGTGGCGCCGACGATGTCGCCGAGATCGAGCTTCTTGAACGCGACGTAGGCGGCCTCGCCCACGACGTCCTTCTTCACGTAGAGCTGGATCTGCCCCTGCTGGTCGAGAATCTTGACGAATTGGCTTTTGCCCATGTCGCGGATGACGACGAGGCGGCCGGCGACGGTGACCGGGACGGTGTTTTCCTGGCCCTCGACGTAGGCTTTGAGCGCGTCTCCCGAGAAGTGCGTGGTCGCGACGTTGGCGCGAAACGGATCGGAACCGGCGGCGCGCATTTCGGCCAGCTTTTGCCGGCGGACCGCGTGCTGGTCATGGGAGATGTCGGGGGGAAGGTCGCTCATGGAAACGTAACCGGGCACCGTGAAGCGCGGCCCCACGGGGAGCAAACGGAAATTCCGCCGCACCGCACCGCACGGTGTACCGGCTTGGGCAGGGGCGTCGCTCGTCGGCGCCCACGGGCGTCGGCCAGCGACGCCCCTGCGTCATTCTCCCGTTTTCTTCGCCGCGGGCCGCACGATCGGCTTGAGCAAATGGGCGGGCCGCGCGGTGCGGAAACGGTCCAGCTCGGCCTGCAGTTTCACGGCTTCGGTCGCCGCCGCGCCCGTCTGTTGCTCGACCCGGAGCGGGCGTTCCTCGAAAGGATCCGCCCGCAGGTCGACGAAGGCGCCGTCGCGGTAAAGTTTGTGCGTCCGGCTCATCGCGAATTCCCACTGCGGCGTCGGGCCGCCGTTGCGCACATACCAGGTGTAGAGCGTTTCGCGGGGCGTGCCCTTTTCGCCGCGGGCCTGCGGCCAGAAACTGACGCCGTCGGTGGCGAAATCCTTCGCCAGCGGAATGCCCGCCGCCGCGCAGATCGTCGGCAGAAAATCCACGCTCGCGACGAGGTCGGCGTTGACCGTGCCCGCCGGCACCCGGCCCGGCCAATTCACGATCAACGGCACATGGTTGCCGCGCGCCGTGCGCGTGCCCTTGCCCCCTTGGTACGGCTTGCCCTTGAACTGCGAGGTGACGGAGGAGTGGGTGCCGTTGTCGCCGATGAAGACGAGCAGCGTGTTGTCGCGCAGCCCAAGCGCCTCGAGCTTGGCGACGAGTCGGCCGATGAGGTTGTCCATGTAAGCGGTCATGTCCGCGAAGTGCTTCAGGTCCCGCTTCTCGCGCTCGCCCTTGGTTTTCGGATCCCAATCCCCGCTGTCCGGCGTCGGCTGGAACGGGTCGTGCGTCAGGATCATCGGGTAGTAGAGGAAGAACGGCTTTTCCCGGTGCCGCGCCACGAAATCGAGGGCGAAGTCGTTGACGAGGGTCGGACCGTATTCGCCCCGGGTGAAGTCGAGCTCGCGCGCGTTGTGTTCCAGACCGGGATTGGCGTAGCGCGCGGGCTTCGCGTTCCCCTCGCGCGTGTGCTGCCACAGGTAGGCTTCGTCGAAACCGAAGCGCTGCGGCAGGTCCGCCCCCGCGCCGAGCTGCCATTTTCCGGCGACACCGGTGACATAGCCCGCGCGCTTGAACAGGTGGCCGAAGGTCGTCGCCTGCGGATCGAGTGTGCCGAAGTCGATGTAGTTGCGGACATTGTACAGGCCGGTCATCAGCTGCACGCGCGTCGGCGTGCACAGCGGCTGGACGTAGCACTGCTCGAACCGCGCGCCCGTGGCCGCCAGCCGGTCGAGTTGCGGCGTGCGGTACGACTCGCCGCCGTTGGCGGTGACGCACTCGTAGCCGAAATCGTCGGCCATGATCAGAATGATGTTGGGGCGGCGTTCGGCGGCGGACGCGCCCGCGGACGCGGCGACAGCGACGAGCATCGAAACAAGGAAGCGGCGCAGGTTCATGGCGGGGATAGCGGGGTTTTCGGACAAAAGCAGAGGACCACGGATGTCACGGATCGATCTCTCAACTCTCAACTTTCAACTCTCGACTGCATGAATCCGGCTTGAGCCGGGTTCATGCGTGCCATCCGTGGTCAAAAATCCGCAATCAGGATTTCGGCGCGACCGCGGCGGGCGCGGGCGGCTTGGGCTTCGTCGTGTAGTCGAAATCGTCGGTGCGGAACGGCGTCACCGGCAGGCCGTCGGCCGAGTAGAGGTTGCAAACCGGGTTGTCGGCCCAGGCATAGCGGACGGCGACGGGGGCGGCGACCTTGTCGCTCGTCACTTCGACCTGGTTGGGCCCGACGATCTTGCCGGTGGCCCAGTGCCAGACGCGGTCGGCGCCGCAGACCGCGAAGCCGCGGGCCTCGTTGATGTCGAAGGCGCGCAGCGAGCTCCCGAAGGTGTCGAGCGTGACGGTCGCCTTGGCGCCGTCGAAGGCGACGCTCTTGTATTCGGGACTGCGGTACGGGAACTTCAGGCCGTAGTCCTGCACGAGGGCCCAGCGGACGAGGCGGGAGGCGACGTCATATTTGTTGCGCGGGTGGATGTCGCGGCCCTCGCCGACGTCGATGATGACGGCCTGGCCGGTCTTCGGCAGGCGCAGGGTCTTGGTCTGGGATTCGCGGAGTTCGGCCCAGTCGCTTTCGCCCGGCTCGGCCTTCTCGGCGCGGAAATCGGCAAGCTGGACCCAGTAGAAGCTGAAATCGCCCTGCCCCTGTTCCTTGCGCCATTGCTCGATCAAAAACGGGAAGAGCTCGCGGTGCTCGTGGGCGCGGGAGGCGTTGGACTCGCCCTGGTACCAGATCACGCCGCGGAGGCCGTAACCGAGCGTCGGATGCACGACGCCGGCGAAGATGTTGCCGGGGCGGGCGTTGCCGGTGAGCCAGGCGGTCGGGGCGACGGGCGCGGCCGGCGCCGCCTTTTTGGCGGCCTTGGCCTTCTCGGCGTTTTCCTTCCACTTGGCCTGCGCGGCGGCGAAGTCGGCTTTGGACTTCTCCGTCTGCACGTCGGCTTCGCGCCTGCGGGTGTTGGCCATGAGGGTCGCGAAACGCGGATCTTTTTCGACGGTCTCGCGGCGGATCCAGGCCTCGGCGGCGGAACCGCCCCAAGCGTTGTCGATCAGGCCGACCGGGACGTCGAGGATATCGTGGAGGTAGCGGCCGTAGAGATAGCCGATGGCGCTGAAGCCTTTCGCGTTTTCCGGATTCGCGATTTCCCAACGGCCCTTGAAATCGGTCTTCAGTTCCTGCGTGCCGACCTGGGGGACGGAGATGATGCGGAGATGGCTGCGGCGCGCGCCGGCGCCTTCGAGATCGCCCGTGTAGGTCTGGCCGAGCGACCACTGCATGTTGGATTGGCCGGAGCACATCCAGACTTCGCCGATCAGCACGTCTTTGAATTCGCGCTTTTCCTTCGCGGTCGCGACGGCGAGGACCTGGCCGTTTTTGTTGGCGGCCGCGGCGGCGAGTTTCACCTGCCAACGCCCGTCGGCGCCCGCGGTGGCGGGATAGGTTTGGCCGGCAAAGGTGACGGTGACCTTGGTGCCCGGGTCGTCCCAACCCCACACCGGATTGGCCTGCTTCTGCTGCAGGACCATAAAGTCGCCGAAGACGGCGGGCATTTTCAATTCGGCGCGGGCGGCGAGCGCGAGCAGCAGCCATGCGGCCGCGAGGAAGGCGGATTTTTTCATGGGGTAACGCGGACAGCCTCGCCCGGCGCGAACCGCGAAGGCAAGACCGCCGGCGCGGATTCCGCGTTCCGGGCGCAACTCGGCGCAGGGGCGCGCCTCGTGCGCGCCCGATCATCGCCTCGTGCGCCCGATCCGAATCTTGTGTCCGACCGATCCGGACCGTGCGCGCCCTGCCCGAACGGGTGCGGACGAGCCGCGCCCCTACTGCGCAGTTTCCGCCCGAGGTCGCGACTTGCGGCCCAACGGCGCGGGCGCCAAGGTGCGGGCATGAGTGGATTCGGCAACGCGTACTCGCAGGAACAGCAACCCATCACGTGGGTGCGCGGCTATCCCCTGTACGCAGCGCACATGATCGTCGCCGGACTGGTCGCATCGATGGTGGTTTCGACCCTGCTGCTCGCGACCAACTTCGGCGGGGGGCTCGCGTGGCTTTCCTTTTCGAGCGAGACCGTGCTGCGCGGCCAGATTTGGCGTCTCTTCACCTACGGCCTGAACAATCCGCCGAGCCTCTGGTTCGTGGTCGATATGTTCATGATCGTCTGGTTCGGCCGCGAACTGGAACGCTTCTTCGGCCGCCGCGTGTTCCTCACCCTTTACGGCAGTCTCTATTTGCTCACGCCCGTGCTGCTCACGTTCCTCGGCTTCGTGCGGCCGACGCAGCTAGCCGGCCAGACCGGCGCCTTCGCGCTCTTCATCGCCGTGGCCACGCTGCACCCGGACCTGCCGATGCTGTTCAATTTGCTCGCGAAATGGGTCGCCGCGATCCTCGTCGCGATCTTTGCCCTGATGGCCGTCGCCGCCCGCGATGTCGTCGCGTTGATCACGTTGCTCGGCACCTCCGGTTTCGCGTGGGCCTTTGTGCGGCACCAGCAAGGACTGCTGACGTGGCCGAAATTCCGGCTGCGCCGCCGCGCGCCGAAACTCACCGTCATCCCCGGATTCAAGCCCGACCGGCCCGAAGCCCCCGTCGCCACTGCGGCCGGAGCCCCGACCTCGATGGCGGAAATCGACGCCTTGCTGGACAAGATTGCGACTTCGGGAATCAACAGCTTGACCAAGCCGGAACGCGCCAAGCTCGAAGCCGCCCGCGAGGGGTTGATGAAGCGCAGCGGCAAGTAGCCCCGCCCCGCCGCGTTTCCGGCTTACTTCAATTCCTCGATGAAGGTCAGCAGGTCGGCCATGTCCTGCACGGACATGCCGGCTTCGAGCCCTTCGGGCATCAGGCTCTTCCCGGCGGATTGGCTGCCTTTGACGTTGGCCCGCGGGATCGCGATTTCCGCCCCGCCCATGATCTTCAGGGTCAGGCTCGTCGCATCGTCGCGGGCGATCATGCCGGTGTAGGATTGGCCATCCTTCGTCGACACATCGTACGCGACGTACTGCGGCGCGACCTCTTTGTGCGGCTCGAGAATCGCCGTCAGCAAACCGTCCCGGCCGCGCGTCTTCACCGAAATCAAATCGGGCCCGAGTTCCATGCCGGCCCCTTCCGCTTTGTGGCAAATCAGGCAACGCGCCTGGTACTGCGCCCGGCCGCGCGCCGCATCCCCGGTCGCAGTTGCGGCGGCCTTGAATTTCGCCGCCACTTCCTCGCGCGAGGGCGGGATCACGCTTGCGAGCGCTTGCTTGGCGAGCGCCGCAATCGCCGGCGTCCGGTGCCGGACCAAGGCCTGCACCTGCGCCGCACTGAACAACGCCGGCGCCACCTTGCCAGCCTGCACCGCCTGCAAAAGCGCCGTCGTCCGGTCTTCGCGCGCCAGCATCGCCGCCAGCGCCGCCGTCCGGCCGCTCTCGCCGAGACCGGGCCACGCCGCAAGCAACGCCTGCGTCACTTCGGGCCGCGCCGCGGTCGCGAGCACGCGCAGCGCCGCGAGTTGGACCTCGGCCGCTTGGCCGGCAGCGAGCGCCGCCACCAACGCCGGCCGGCCCTGCGCAAACGGCGCCGACGCCAGCACTTCGATCGCCGCCAGCCGCGCCGCCGCCGGAGCGGCGCCATCGGCCGCCGTCGTCGCGGCCCGCGCGAAAACCGCGGCCAGTTTGCCCTCGCGGTCCGCCTGTTCCACGGACCCACCGGACCGACGCAGGCCTTCGCCCAGCGCGCGCAGCCACAGCGGGCTCGCGCCGGCGCGGCCCACGAGATCGAAGAGCGGCCGCAGCGCTTCGCCGCGCTGGCTGGCCGCCGCCGTCTCGATGAGCTTCGCCACAAAGTCGGCCGACTTCGCACCGACCGCGGGATCGCGCGTCAGCGCGGGGAAAATCACGGTGTTCAGCACCGCGGGCGGCGCCGAGAGTAAGGCCGCCGCGATCCAGGTGTCGCCGGCATCGCGCAACGCGAGTCGCACCAGCGCGGCGGCCAGCGGCGCCGGGCCGGTGCCGTCCTTGGCGCTCAGGCCCGCGGGCAATGAAAACGCCAACTGGAAACGGATCCGCGCTTCCGCATCGCCGGCCAACGCGGCCAGCGCTTCGTGCAGCCGCGCCGAAGTCTTGCCCTGCGCGAGCAATTTCTCCGCCAGCACGATGCCGCGTTCACGCACCCGCGGGTGCGCATCGCGCAGCGCCGTCAGCACCGCCGCTTCGTCGAGCGCGCGCTGGCCGTCGAGCACGCCGAGGGCCTGGTGGCGCGCCACGGGCGACTTCGTCGCCGCGATCAATTTCGCGAGCAACGCCGGCGCCGCCGGATCCTGGCGTTCATAAAGCAAACGCGACGCCGTGTCCCGGTGCCATCCGTTCGGATGCTCGAGCGTCGCGACCAATTCCGCCGTCGTCGCGCGGCCCAGCGCCACTTGGTTCCGGCGCGTCCAACCCGGCTGATCGGGCACGACGCGGTAGATGCGGCCGCGGTCCCGGCCATGGTTCAGGTCGAGATGCTTTTTGATTTCCTCCGGGATGCTCCACGGGTGCTCGATCACTTCGCGGTACATGTCGCACACGTGCAGCGTGCCGTCGGGCGCGTTGGCAAAATTGACGACCCGGACCCAGGTGTCGCGACTGGCCGCGAATTCCACGCCTTGCTCGTCCGCGGGCCGCCGGCCCACGAGGGAGACGCCGTCGGCCGCGATCTGCTTGCGGTGCACAAGTTGGCCGCCGGCGTCGCCAGTGAAGGAGTTGTTCACGAACTCCGGCCCGTAGGCGTCGCCGCGGAAAATCGTCGTTCCGGTCGCGCCGGTGAAATACCCGCTCACGCGCCCGCCACCCTCGACCACACCCTTGACCACGCCGCCGATGCGCCACCGCGTGCGGATAATCCGCCAGGGTTCATCGGGGCTGATCCGGAAAACCTCCGCCGCGCCGCCGTCCGCCGCGATGCTCTGGCGCGGGCCGGGCAGATTGAAGTACGGGTTGCGCCCGGCGTAACGGTCGTCGAAGAGCCAATATTGCAGATGGTCGGAATTGGAGCAGCCGAACTTCCGTCCCCAGTCGTCGAAACTCATGCCGTACTGCGCGCCGCCGGCCTCGAAGCCGAACTCGTAGGTCTTCGGGTCGAACCAGAAATCCCGCGCCGCCAATTCCGCTTCCGGCAAGTCCGGCCGTTTCGGCGAACGGATCTTGCCGCGGTTGCCGACGGAGCTCTGCACGTGGATACGGTTGTCCTGCCCCCACGCGAAACTGTTGAGCATGGCCTGCACGTTGAGCCGCGCGAGGCCGCTGCCGAAGCCGGTGAACACGACCTCGCGGAACTCAGCGACGCCGTCGCCGTCCCGATCTTCAAGGCGCCAGATATCGGGCGTCGCGCCGACGAAAAGCCCGCCGTTGGCCCAGATCAAACCCGTCGGCCAAGGCAGATTGTCGGCAAACACCTTGCTGGTTTCGTAACGGCCGTCGCCGTCCCGGTCCTCGAGCACGGAGATGCGGCCGAGATGCGGCTGGTGGTCCCGTTCCTCGGAATAATCGACCATCTCGCAGACGAACATGCGGCCGTTTTCGTCGAAGCTGATCGCGATCGGGTCGCGCACCTGCGGCTCGTGCGCGGCCAACTCCAGCTTGAAGCCGCGCTTCACCTGCCAGGTGCCGACGGCGTCCTTGGCCTCGACGGGGGCGTAGCTCGGCAGATCCTTCGCCGGATCCACGGCGAGCGCCCCCTTCGATTCCCCGTACGCCTTGGTGTAGGAATTGAGGTGCTCGACCTTTTTTTCCGCCGCAAGCGCGACCGCCGCCAGTCCGCACCCCGCCGCGATGAGAGCCGTCTTGAAAGCCATGGCGGCAACGTGGTAACTCCCCGGTTACCCGTCAACTCCGCCGCGGCCGCGGCGCTCAAGGCAGCGCGAACGCGACGTCGCCGCCCAGCCGCACCGCTGCCGGCAGCGGCTCCGCGGGCAATTGCAGCACGACGGTGTTGGTGCCGGCGCGGACCTTCGCGGCGAACTCCGGGCCCGGGCGGACCTTCTCGCCGTTGATCCACGCGGCCAGGACTTGGCCGGAAAGCCGGAAGGCGGCCTCGCCGGCCTTTGCGGCCTCGAACTGGGTGGCGGCGAACAGTCCGCGGCTGTTGCCGCGGTTGGGATAGGCCGCCTCGATCAGGTCGCGGGACAGGTTGCCGTTCACGAGGGAGAAAACCGGGACCCACGAGGCGAGCGTCGGGTCGCCCTGGATCACGCGCTCGACGCCGAGGTGCTGGTTGGCGCTGACGACGAGGTAGAGCTTCCAGCCGCGGGCGACGCCGCCCTTGCCGGCATCGTAGTCGCCCGGCTTGCCGAGTTGGGCGAGGAACTTGAAGAGATCGGCGCGCTCCTCGGGCACGAGGCCGTCGAGCAAACCGGCGGGCATCAGCGAACCCACGCTCGTGCGCCGCGCGATCGACGCGGCGGGAATGGAAATTTCCTGGTTGGCCGCATCGCGCAGCAGGACCTCGGTGCCGGTCTCGCGCACGATCATGCCGTTGAGTTCGCGGCCGTCCTTGGTCGCGATCATCACGGAGTGGTAGCCTTCCTTGATCTTGGCGTTGGGGTAGAGCAGCGCCTCCACGAGGTAGTCCGCCGGCGCGCTCGCGCCGATGCTGGTGAGATCGGGCCCGAGCTTGCCGCCGGCGCCGCCGATGGCGTGGCAGGCCACGCAGGCCAATTCGGTGCGCCGGTAAATGCGTTCGCCGCGCGCCGCGTCGCCCTGCGCCAAAGCGTCGCGGGCCAACTGCTGCAATTCGGCCGGCGTCAGCTGCGTATCCGACAACGTCAGCCCCGCCAGTTTCACGAGCACCGGCACGAGGGCCTGGTGCTGCGTGCCTTCGCGGGCCGGGCGCAGGCCCGCCTGGGCCACGCTCTTCGGCAAGCCGGCCGCCGGCAGATCGGCCGCGAGCCGCGCGCTCACGCCGCGCACGCTGAGCAACGCGCGCCACAGCGCCTGGGCGGCGGCTTCGTCCGCCGTCGCCTGCAGCACCGCGATGATTTCGGGCGCCGCGGTCGGCAGTTCCAACGCGGCCAGCACGACCACAGCCTCGCGCCGCACCACCGGCAGCGTCGCTTCGCGCGCCAGTTTCTTCAGCGCCGCGATCGTCGGCGCCCCGCCGAGGTCGCGCAGCGCCGCGAAGGCCGCGGTCCGCGCCGCCGCGGTCGTCTCCGCCGCGCCCGCAATTTCCAGCAACGCCGGGCGCACCGCGCCGAGTTTCCACGCCCCGGCGAGACCCAGCGCCGCGGCCTGCACCTTGGCGTCCGTCGCCCGCAGCCACGGCGCGATGCCGGCGAGATCGCCGGCCGGGCGCGTCGCGCGCAACCGCGCTGCCGCCGCCAGCGCCCCCAGCGCGCGGCCGATCGCCGGATCCGCGAGTCCACCCTTCAACGCCGCATCCAGCAGGAGCCGCAGTTCCGGCGGTCCGCCGGCCGCCCCGATTAATTCGATCCAGGGGCCGGAGCCGTCGCGGGCCAGGCCGCGCGTCGCCAACAATTGCCCGAGCACCTCGCTGGCCCGCGCCGGCTCGACCGCCTTCAGGGCAAACTCGAGCTGCTTCTCGCGACCTTCGGTTTTCCACGCGCCCGACTTCACCGCCGCGATCCACGGATCGGCGAGTTCGTTGATCGTCAGCCACACCGCGTAATCGAGGTAGGTATCCATCGGCCGTTCCAAAACACCCAATGCGAGTTCCGCCGCCCGCGCCGTGCCCAGACGCCCGAGCGCGCGTACGGCCTCGAGCCGGACCCGCGGGTGCGGATCGGCCACCAGCCGTTCCAACGCCGCGGCCGCGTCCGCCGGCGCGATCGCCCGCACCGCCGCGGCCCGCACCCGCGCATCATTGGCCGCAAGCAATTCGCCGACCAAGCCGTCCGGCACGACATTGAAAGTCTGATACAGCCACAGCGCGTTGAGCCGGGCGCGCTCGTCCGTGCGCGGCAGCGCCGCGAACCAACGGTCGAGCTCCGGCCGCACGGCCGCCGCCCCGCGCTCGGTCAGCAGGCGGCGGGACTGCTCCGCCACGTAACCCTCGGGCGAGAGCACGCCCTGCAGGAGCGCGGCGGTGGTCCGCGCCGCGAGATCGGTCCGCGGCGCCGCTTTGCGGCCGACGGGCGCAATGCGCCAGATGCGGCCGTGGGCCTTGTCGCGGCGCGGATCGCGGAAATCGACTTCGCCGTGCTGGATGATCGGGTTGCTCCAGTCCGCGATGTACAGCGCGCCGTCCGGCCCCATGCGCAGGTCGATCGGACGGAAAGTCGACGCCGTCGTCCGGATGATGTCCGGCATTTCCTTCGTTACGTAACCCGAGCCCTGTTCGGAAATCTTGAAACGCACGATGCGGTGCGCGCGGAAATCCGCCGTCACCATGTCGCCCTGCCAATCGGCGGGAAACAGCGGGCTGCGCACGATCTCCAAACCGCAGAATTTCGGATACGTGCCCGGGCTCACGCTCTCGAGCTGGCGCCGCGCCGGCGCGAGCGTGCGGAAGGTCGCGCCGAGGACGCCCCAGTTGATGCCCTGGAAGCCGGCGCCGTCGGTCATGAACGATTGGCCGTAGTCGTCGAACTGGTGGCCCCAGCCGTTGATCAGGCCGCGGAAGAGAATTTCCATCCGCTGGTCGCGCGGGTCGAAGCGGAAGATACCGCCGGCCTTGAGCCGGACCACGCCGTGCGGCGTCTCGGTGTCGGTGCGCGTGTACACGGACTGGTTGAAATTCAGCCGGCCGTCCGGCCCCCAGCGCAACGTGTGCAGATTGTGGTGCGTGTCCTCGGTGCCGAAACCGCTCAGCACCGTCGTGCGCACGTCGGATTTTCCGTCGCCGTCCGTATCCTTGAAATGGATGAGCTCCGTGCTCTGCGCCACATACGCGCCGCTGTCGCCGACCTCGATACCGGTGGGAATCAGCAGGCCGTCGGCAAACACCGTCGCCTTGTCCGCCCGGCCCGCGCCGGTCGTGTCCTCGAGGACGATGATTTTGTCCGTCGCCGCCTGGCCGGGCTCGATCTGCGGATACAGCTCCGAACTCACGACCCAGAGGCGGCCGCGGGCGTCGAAGTTCATCTGGATCGGCTTGTTCAACATCGGGTTTTCGGCCCACAGCGTGACCTCGAAGCCTTCGGCCACTTCAAATTGCGGATGCGGCTGCGGCGTGAACTTCGCCGCCACGTTGCCGACCCGGCGCGGGATCTCGGGCACGTTGACCAACTGCAGGCCGCGCAACTGCGCGATGCGCTGCTCCTCGCGGACAATGGCTTCGTCGAATTGCAGTACCTCGGTCGCGTTCTTTCCCTGTTCGCGTTTCCGGAAACCGAAAATGTAGGCCATGTTGGCCGGACGCGACCGGTGGAAGTACCACTCGTTCTTCTGCACGATCGCGCGGCGCAGCGCTTCGGTCTGCGTGCTCGTGCGCCACGGGCCCGGTTTGCCCGCCCCGAACAGGGAATCCTCCAACGTCTCCGCGATCGCGCGGTAGCCCGCCGGCGTCGGGTGGATGCCGTTGGCCGTGAGCGGGGCGGCGCCGGCCGCGGACGACCGCGCCTTCAGCAATTCGAAGAGCGGCACCGCCGTTGCGCGGCGCTCGGCCGCGAGTTCCGTCACGGTCCGCGCATACGCCGCGATCTCGGTGTTGCGCGCGCCCGCGGCCGGCCACGGCGCCCCGGGCGACTCCTGCGGCAACGGCGTCAGCAGCACGAGCCGCACGCCGGGCGACACGCGGTTCAGGGTGTCGAGCAGGCGGCCGTAGTCCGCCTTGAACTTCGCCAAGCCGGCCTCGCCGTCGAACGAACTCGCCATGCCGTAGCCGAGAAACGCCACCGTCGGTTTCGTTTCCTCGAGCTGCTTCACGAGATTCTGCCAGCCTTCGTCGGCCGGCTCGCGGCCCGCCTGCAGCAGGCTGAGGCCGAAACGCGAATCGCCCGCCGGCGTGTCCGCGCTCCAGCCGAGGTTGCGGAACGTCACCGCCCGGTCCGGGAACCGCGCCGTCAACATCAGCTCGATCCAGCCCTGCTGCTGCTCGCGCTCGACGACGGTGTCGCCGAGGAACACGACGCGGTCGCCCGCGCGCAGTTCGAAGGGCGTCGCGGATTCGGCGGCGCGCGCGAGAGGCGCGACGGCCACGAGCCACGCAGCCAGCAGGGACGACAGGACCGGGAGCAAACGGAGGGAAAGCATGACGGAGAGGGGAAACGGAGAACTTGCGGGTCGTCGGCGCGATGGGAAGCCCGGACTGCGCCGCGGCCGCGACGTTGTCCCGCAGGGGCGCGCCTCGTGCGCGCCCACGGACGCCTCGTGCGCCCCTCGGGCCTCCTCTCGCCTCCTCGGGCGCGGGCAAGCCGTGCCCCAACTCCAACTGCCGAGTCGGAAAGGCCGCGACGTTTTCGGAACGCGGACCGAGTTTCGGTTTGCGGTGCCCAGGTAACCGCCTAGTCACTTGCGACCCCGGCCGTTCCCCGCGGTCCCGCCCCGGATCCTCTTCTTCTATGCCCTGTCTGATCTCCCGCCTGCTTGTCCTCGGAACCGTCTCCCTGCTCGCGCTCGCGGCCCGCGCCGCCCAGCCGCCCGCCGGTTTCACTTCGCTCTTCAACGGCCGCGATCTCTCCGGCTGGCGCGGCGGCACCACTTACGATCACCGCAAGCTGCTCGAGTTGCCCGCGGCCGAACGCGCCGCGCTTGTCGCCAAGTGGACCGCCAGTCTCACCGAATTGAAGGACGGCCAACCGCATTGGCGCGCCGAAGGCGGCGTGCTCGTCAACGACGGTCTCGGCGGCTACGCCACCACCGAAAAGGACTACGGCGATTTCGAGCTGCAGCTGGAATACAAGATCGCCAAAGGCGCCGACTCCGGCGTCTACCTGCGCGGCGTGCCGCAGGTCCAGATCTGGGACACCGCGATTCCCGATACCAAGGACATCGGCTACGCCAAGGGCTCCGGCGGTCTCTGGAACAACACCAAGGGCACGCCCGGCCGCGATCCCCTCGTCAAGG
Organism: Opitutia bacterium Tous-C1TDCM; assembly: GCA_002288455.1. GTDB lineage: Bacteria > Verrucomicrobiota > Verrucomicrobiia > Opitutales > Opitutaceae > ER46. The sequence continues at coordinate 29,426 of NEUS01000003.1, read as the reverse complement.
CCGACAAACCCGTCGGCGAATGGAATCACCTCCGCGTCGTGATGGTCGGCAGCCGCGTCAGCGTCTGGCTCAACCACAAGGCCGTCGTCGACCACGTCATCCTCGAAAACTACTACGACAAGAACGACAAGAAGCTGAAGCCCGCCGAGCGCCGCCCCGTGCCGGCCCGCGGCCCCATCCAGCTCCAGACCCACGGCGGCGCCACGCATTGGCGCAACCTCAACCTCCGCGAACTCGGCTCCGAAGAAGCCAACCGCTGGCTCGCCGACCGCGGCCAGACCGGCTTCAAATCCATCTTCGACGGCAAATCCCTCGCCGGTTGGGTCATCGAGGAAAAGGCCCCGGTCAAAACGCCCGCCGATGTCATGGACATCAAGGACGGCACCCTCGTCTGGCGCGCCGGCCGCGGCGGCACCCCGTATTGGAACAAGGAACTCGGCGACTTCCAGGCCCGCGTCCAATTCAAGCTGCCCCCCGGCGGCAACAACGGCCTCGCCATCCGCTACCCCGGCAAGGGCAACGCCGCCTACGACGGCATGACCGAACTCCAGGTCATCGACGAAAACTACTACGGTGCCCGCAAACAGCCGGACAAGAAACTGGATCCGCGCCAACAACACGGCTCGGTCTACGGCATGGTCGCCGCCCTCCCCGGTTACCAACGCCCGATCGGCGAATGGAATTTCGAGGAAGTCACCGTCAAGGGCTCGACGATCAAGGTCGAACTCAACGGCACCGTCATCCTCGACACCGACCTCAGCCAGGTCGACCTCGCCACCGTGATGGACAAGAAAACGCATCCGGGCAAAGACCGGACCCGCGGTTTCTTCGGTCTCGCCGGCCACACCGACCCGGTGCACTTCAAGGATCTCGCGATCAAGGAACTCTGAGCCCCATGCACCGCCGCACGTTTCTCCATTCTTCCGCCCTCCTCGCCGCCGCCGGCGCCGTGTCCCTCCGCGCCGCCGACGGCGCCGCCCCGGGCCGCAAACTGAAGAAGGGCTTCATGTACTCCACGCTCAACAGCCCCACGGCGAAAAACTTGAGCGTCGACGGAAAGTTCAAACTGCTCCGCGCCGCCGGTTTCCACGGCGTCGAGGTCATGAGCGCGATGAACCAGACCGAGGTCCTCGCCGCCCGCGATGCCCACGGGCTCGAAATCCCGAGCGTCGTCATCAGCACGCATTGGGCGAAGCCCCTCTCCCACCCCAGCATCTCCGAACGCCAGATCGGCCTCGATGGCCTGCTCCACGGTCTCCGCGACGCCAAAGCTTACGGTGCCAAATCCGTTCTCCTCGTCCCGGGTGTCGTCAACAAGGACATCTCCTACCCCGACGCCTACGCCCGCTCGGTCGCCGAAATCCGCAAGGCCGTGCCCCTCGCCGAAGAACTCGGCGTCGCCATCGCGATCGAAAACGTCTGGAACAGTTTCCTCCTCAGCCCCCTCGAGGCCGCCGCCTACGTCGACCAGTTCAAGTCCCCGTTCGTCCGCTGGCATTTCGACGTCGGCAACATCGTCAACACCGGCTGGCCCCAGCATTGGATCGACGTCCTCGGCTCCCGCATCGCCGCCGTCCACGTGAAGGAATTCAGCCGCAAACTCGCCGGCGAAAAAGGCGCGCGCGCCGGTTTCCAATCCGACCTCATGACCGGCGACAGCGATTGGCCCGCCGTCATGGCCGCCCTCGACCGCCAGAAGTACGCCGGCTGGATGATCACCGAACAATACCGTTCCCCCAACCTCACCGACGAACAGTACCTCGCCGAAATCTCCGGCAAACTCGACCGCATCCTCGCGCTCTGACCGCCGTTTCCCGTTTCCCAATTTTCCGCTTTCCCCGTTTCCCGCTTTTCCAATTTCCCGATTTTCCAATTTTCCGTTTTCCCAATTTTCATGAACCCGTCCTCCCAACCCCGTCGTGAATTCCTGAAATCGTCCGCGACCCTCGCCGCCGGCGCCGCCCTCGCCGCCGCCACGCCCGCCGGTCTCAGCGCCGCCGAAAACAAGCGCGTCATCGGCGCCAATTCCCGCATCCGCATCGCCCAGCTCGGCTGCGGCAGCCGCGGCCAGACCGCCCACATGACCGGCATCCACAAGCATGCCGCCGCCGCCAATTTCGATATCGTCGCCGTCTGCGATACCTGGAAAACGCACCGCGACCAGGCCGCCGCCAAGGCAAAAGGCTGGTCCGGCAAGGAGCCGAAGAAGTTCACCGACTACCGCGAGCTGCTCGCCATGGACGGCATCGACGCCGTCATGGTCGCCACCCCCGACCACCTTCACACCGAGCACCTCGAGGCCTGCGCCAAAGCCGGCAAACACATCTACATCGAGAAGCCGCTCGCCACGGAAATGGACAAACTCGTCCGCGCCTTCGACGCCGCCAAGGCCGCGCAGGCCAAGGGCAGCATCATCCAGGTCGGCACCCAGCTCCGCAGCCTCCCCGGCATCGCCGGCGCCCGCGAACTCGTGAAGAGCGGCATCCTCGGCAAAATCACCCGCGTCGACGAAACCCGCAACGCCGAGAAGCCCTACTGGTACAGCTACCTCGGCCGCGACGTGAAGGAAGCCGACTGCGATTGGAAGGCCTTCCTCGGCGACCGCAAACCCCGCGCCTTCGACGCCCGCCAATACGCCGCCTGGTACGGCTACTATGAATTCTGCCAGGGCCCGGTCCCGCAATGGGGCGCCCACTTCCTCGATCTCATGCACTACGTCACGGATTGCGGCATGCCCGAATCCTGCATGTGCATCGGCGGCGTCACCTACTGGAAGGACGACAACAAATTCACCACCCCCGACAACGTCATGGCCACCTGGATGTACCCGGCCGGCATGATGGTCACGAGTTCGAACAACTTCGGCAACAGCTCCGGCAGCCTGCGGAAATTCTTCGGCGACAAGGGCACCTTGGACGTCGGCAATTGGAACGCCCCGACCTACAGCGCCGAGGGCGGCCCGAAACGCGACGGCAAGATCCGCGGCAAACAGGAAGTCGTGCCGGTCGAGCGCCCCGACCATTTCCTGAATTGGCTCCAGTGCATGCGCAGCGGCGAGACCCCGCACGCGTCGATCGACGCCGGCTACCAGCACGCCGTCGCCGTCCTCATGGCCGTCATCTCCTACGACACCGGCAAGAAGACGACCTACGACGCCAAGCAGCGCAAAATCCTCACCGCCTGAGCGGACTCATGCAGTTGAGCGAGCTTGGTTGAGCGTTGAGAGCAGAACCGCTCGGTTTTTCAGGTCCGGGGCTGCGATTGTATTTTCCGTTTCTCGACGGATCGTTCTCTCAACCTTCAACTTTCAACTCTCAACTGCATGCCCTCGCCTGAGCGCGGCGGAGCGATGCTCCTTCAGGCGCCGATTTTTCGGCGCCTTTTTTGCGTCCCGGCACCGGCTCCCGGAACCCGGTTCATCCGGTCAAGGCACCGGGTGATCGTGCTGCCCCAACGGCGGCTTCACCGGCACCGGCGGCACCGAACCGTCGACCGGCGGCCGGGAATCGGCCTCGCCTTCCCCGACCAAGAAACCCGGCGCCGTGTCGCTCCGGCGGCGGGCCCGCGGTTTGTCTTTCCACGTGCCCTGCAAAATCGCGTAACCCGCCGCGCCGACCACGATGCCGATCACCGCCGCGCCCAGGTACAACGACGTCACCGCACTGCCCGTCAGCAAATGCGCCGGCTTGCTCCGCACCTCGCGCCAGACTGCCTTCGGACTCGCCCCGCGCACCACCTCGCCGACGAGATAGCACGCCGGCAGGTGCACCGGCGCCGTCAACGGCGTCGACAGAAACTGTAGCCCGATCGCCAGCAACAGATTGCCCCGCACGCACAGCGCCGCGATGCACGCGAAGATCGATTGCCCCGGCAAAAACGGAATCACCGTGATCGGCCAGCCGACCAGCCAAGCCCGCGCCACCGAGGCCCGCGTCGGGATCCACAGCGACTTGTCGAGAATCTTGTCCCCCAGCCAATTGTGCAGAAACGTGCCCCGCATCCGGCTCCGCGAGAGCCTCCCGCGGTGCAAGTAGCGCAAGATCCAAAGGGGTAAACGCACCCCCCACTGTCGGTACACCCGAGCCCGAGAGGCAAGCTCCCCGTGAAGCAACGGCCAATTGCGGAGTGCCAAAACCGGAATTCGGAATTCGGAAACCGGAGACCAATCTCGGAATCCTCCATTCCCGGCCTCCTCCTTCAGCATTCTGCCTTCCGGTCTCAGTCTTCCGGTATCCGATTTCCGGTCTCCGGTTTCCGCACTCCGGTCTCCGAACTCCGGTTTCCCCTCATCCCGCCGGCTCGAACTTCAGCGGATACGTCTTCCCCGAGGCATACTGCGCCACGTACACGCAGCCGTCCCGGTCCACCGTCACGTCATGCGGGTGGTTGAAGATCCCGCCGTCGTTCCGCATCGGCCGCAACTTGCCGTCGTCGCCGTACTCCGGTGCCGTTCCGGCCAGATTCGAAACGACGCGCAACTCCGCATCCAAAATCGAGACGAAGCCCCGGCTGCTCCGGTCCTTCGGCCAATTGTCCGCCAGGTGCGCGACGTAGAAATGTCCGCCGTGCGCCCGGATCTGCCGCGGATTCCCGCCGGGCAAATCCGTCTGCGCCAATTTCGCTCCGTCCAACCCCAGCCGCAACAGGTGCTGCTGGTCGCTCATCGCGATCAACAAAGTCGGCGCCTCCGGCCGCCGCGCATCCACCATCCCGCCGTGCGGCCCCCAATGCACGATGCCGCCCTCCGCCCCGCCGAAGATCCGGCGAAACGTCCCGTCCGCCGCGTGGTGCGCGATGAAATCCCGCCCGTACCCGTCGAGAATGAAGAATTCCCCGTTCGGCAGGTGCAAGGTCCACGACGGCCGGTACTGGTTCTCCTTCTCGTACTTCCCCGTGTGCTCCGGCCAACGCCATTCGTTCAACACCGTGCCGTCCAACGTCGTCTTCATCACCCGGTAACTCGCGAGGTCCGTCACATACAGCACTTCGCGCGCGCCTTCGGTCACAATCGACAACCCGTGCGCCCCGGCCCAACCGCGCGTCCACTTGTGCACCAATTTCCCGGCGCGGTCGTACACGATCACGTTGTTCGCGACGTGGTTCGTCAGCAAAATCACGTGCCCTTCGCGGTCGCACACGAGCCCGTGGCAATCGTTCACCGGCGTCGCCTCGCCGAGTTGCCCCCAACCAACCACTTGCCGGAAACGGAATTTCCCCTGCCCCAGCACCGGCGCCGCCGTCACCGGTTGCGCCTTCATCCCCAGTGCCGCCGCCCCCGCCGCCACCGCGCCGGCAGCCAGAAAACGACGACGTTGGACTTCGGGAAAACGCGGGGCGGACGGATTCATTTTCCCACCGTGGAGCGAAAAAACATCGAAGACCAGATTTCTGCCGGTATCCCCGAAGCATGCGTTCCCTGCCCCTGCTCGCGTGCCTGATTTTGCTCTGCTCCTGCCGCGCCGTCACGCCCGCCGCCGATGCCGACGGCTTCGTCCCCCTCTTCAACGGCCGCAATCTCGACGGCTGGATCAACATCAACTGCGCCCCGGAAACCTGGTCGGTGCGCGACGGCGTCATCGCGTGCACCGGCAAACCCGTCGGCGCCCTCCGCACCGTGCGCCAATACGAAAACTTCATCCTCGAGGCCGAGTGGCGCCACCTCCAGCGCAGCGGCAACTCCGGCATCTTCGTCTGGGGCACCCCCATCAGCGCCCCCGGCGTGCCCTTCCTCCGCGGCATCGAGATCCAGGCCCTCGACCACGGCTACGCCGAAGACTTCGAAAAGAAGAACGGCAAGAAATCCGACTGGTTCACCGTGCACGGCGACGTGTTCGCGATCCACGGCGCCTCCATGAAACCGCTCCCGCCGACCAACGGCAAACGCGGCTTCCCGCGCGAGAACCGCAGCAAACCTTCGCCCGAGTGGAACCACTACCGCATCGAAGCCCGCCACGGCTCGATCCGCCTCCACGTCAACGGCCGCGAGGTCAGCGGCGGCGACGACATCGTTTACCGCAAAGGCTACCTCGCCCTCGAATCCGAAGGCGCCCGCGTCGAATTCCGCAACGTCCGGATCAAGGAACTCCCCTCGACCGGCGCCGGCCCCGACGTCTCCGCTCCCCTCGACCCGGGCTGGATGCCGCTGTTCACCGGCCTCGACCTCCGCGGCTGGACGCCCCCCGCGTCCGCGCCCGCCCTCTGGTCCGTTGCCGGCGAGAAAATCACCCACACCGGCCCGGCCTTGGCGGCCCCGCTCTGGACCGCCGCCGAGTACGGCGCCGCGGAATTTGTCTTCGATTATCGCGCCGAGAAAACCGCGGCCGGCCCAGTCGCGCCGCTCACGGTGCTCGTCCGCGGCGACGGCGCCTCACCCCGCGCCGCCGCGATTCCCGTGCCCGCCGACGCGAAATTCCACCGCTACACCGTGACCGTCCAGGGCGCCTCCCTGAAATGGCAACGCAACGGCGCCGACGCCGTCGAAGTCACCCTCCCGCCCGGCACCCCGCCCCGCGGCCACTTCGGCCTCGCCCCCGCCGGCGCCAAAGGCGCCTTCATGAACCTCCACGTCCGCCCACTCCCATAAAATTGCGGATCTGCCAATTGCGGATCGCGGATTGCGGATTGCGGATTGCGAATTGGAAAACCAGAAATCCAAAAATCGGAAATGCGTAGACCCACTTTAACCGACCGGCCGCGCTTGGATTATTCCGGCACTCCGCAATCCGCATTCCGCAATCCGCACTTATAAAAAGATCCATCCCCCGAGCGCCAAAATCGGCAGCAAGATCGGCAAACTGAAGCGGAAGACGTAGCCGAAAAAGCTCGGGCAATGTACGCCGGCGTCCTGCGCGATCGACTTCACCATGAAGTTGGGGCCGTTGCCGATGTAGGTCATCGCGCCGAAAAACACGGCGCCCAGGCTCACCGCCACGACGTACAGCGGTTGCTGTTCGAGCAACACCCGCACCGCCGCCGGACCCGACGCCCCGGCAAACGCCGCCGGATTCGCGGCCGCCGCCGTGGTCTGCGCGAGTTGCAGGAAGTTCACGTAGGTCGGCGCGTTGTCCAGCACCGCCGAGAGCGAGCCCGACGCGAAGTAGTACTGCAGCGGCTTCGTGAAACCGAATTCCGTGCCGTGCTGCGCGAGGTACCCGAGCGCCGGCATCATCGTGGCGAAAATGCCGACGAAGAGAAACGCCACCTCCTTGATCGGCCCGAAGCCGAACGCGTTTTCCTCGTGGATGCGTTTCGGCGTCAGCCGATAGCTCGCGACCGCTGCGGCCAGCATCGTCAGTTCGCGGATGAAATAGGTCTCCGGCAAAAAGACCGCCCCGATGATCGCGAGCAGAAAGAGCCCGTTGATCGCGCCCCTGAATTGCCACACGTCCTCGCCCTCGGCCGAACGCTGCAGCGGCGCCGGCATCCGCGCGAAACTGCGGCGGTCGAAAACCCAGAACGCCGCCAGCACCGCCCCGAGCGTGAACAACCACTCCGCCACCACGTGTTCGAGCAGCCAAAAAAACGGCACGCCGCGCAAATACCCCAGAAACAAGGGCGGATCGCCGATCGGCGTCAGCGCGCCGCCGATGTTCGAGACAATGAAGATGAAGAAAACGATATGGTAGGCGCTGATGCGGACCTTGTTCATCCGGATCCACGGCCGGATCAGCACCATCGACGCCCCCGTCGTGCCGATGAAATTCGCCGCCACCGCACCCACCGCGAGGAAGATCACGTTTTCCCAAGGCGTCGCCCCGCCCTTCACCTTGAGGTGGATTCCGCCCGAAACCACAAAGAGCGATCCGATCAGCACGATGAAGGAAACGTATTCGAGCATCGTGTGCCCGAGCACCGCGCCGCCCCCCGGCATCCGCAGCACATAATAGACCGCCACCGCCGCGCCGAGCGCGACCGAGATGTGCGGATAGTAGTGCTCCCACAGGTGTTTGATCCGCGGCGGCGTCAGCGGCATCGTCGCGATCAGCAACAGCAGCAGCGCAAACGGCCCGATCAGCCAAAGGGGAACATCGCCGCTCGCCGCGGCGGCCAGGGGAAACAGGGGCAGCATGGAAAACCGGCAGCGAATCGCCGGCCCCGCCTCACAGCAACATAAACGCCAGCCCCATCATCACCGTCGGCAGCAAGGCCCCGGCCAGCAGTCCGAGCGGACTCACGCCTTCGGGGAAAAAACGCTGGAGGATGTTCTGGCCCGCCGGATTCGGCGCGTTGGCGATCACCGTCAGGCCGCCGCCCGTCACGGCCCCGGCCACGACCGCATACTTCAGCGGATCCGTGAAACCCGGGACCAAGGTCGCGAGGTAGGTGATCGCGGCGTTGTCGTTGAACGCGGTCAGCACCGTCGCTCCGAGGAAGAGCGGCACTTCGCCCAGCCGCGTCAGCACCGGCTCGATCCACCAGCCCTGCAACCCGCCGTGCACCACCAGGCCCGCGAGGAAAAACCCGACCAGCAGCGGCGACTTCAGCTCCAGTTTGCCCTGGTGGTGCGCCGTCGCCTGCGTGAACGCCAGGAAGAACAGGAACCCGCCGATGAAGAGCGCCGGATAGTGCGCGACAAACACCGTGAACGCCATGAACCCGAGCTGCACCGCCGTGACCCAGACCGGCACCGGCCGGTCCGCCTGCACCGGGGCCGCCGCCGCCGCGGCCAGCCGCTTTTGCTCCAGCGCCGCGAACTCGCCGCGGAAAAACAGGTAGTAGCCCACCGTCGACGCGACGATCCCGATCAGCGCCTTCCAGCCGAAATGCTCGAACATGAACGCCGTATCCCAATTCCAAGGACCGGCCACCATCAGCACCGGCGGCGCCGCGAAATGCGTGAACGTCCCGCCGACCGAGATGTTCACGAAGAGCAGCCCGATCGTCGCGTACGCGAACCGCGGCGACGGCTTCAATTCGTAGAACTGCCGCGCCAGCAGCAGCGCGCCGATCGTCATCGCCGCCGGCTCCGTGATGAACGAGCCCAGCACCGGCGCCACGATCAGAATCGCCAGCCACCACGCCCCCGCCGTGCCGCGGCCGAGCTGCGCGAACACCCGCAGGCAGGCCTCCGCCACCCGCAGCACCGGGCGCGTCGCCGCCATCGCCATGATCACGACGACAAACATCGGCTCCGTGAAGTTCACGCGGTTCCCCACGTAGGCGAGCACCGTGCCCCAGCCGTGGAACCAGGTGATCGCCCCGACCAGCGCCAGCGCCCAGATGCCGAACACGGCCTCCACCTCGCCGAGAAAATGGTACAGCTGCCCCTTGAAACTCACCTCGTCCGGGCGGCCGTCCCCGTCTTCATCGGTGATCCCCGCCGTCTCGCCGCGCGCGGCCACGGCTTTCAGATGCTCCTCCTCCGCCTCGTGCGCCAGGTGCCGGAACTTCGCGGTCAGAAACGTGTGCCCGATCGCGAGCAGGAAAATCACGGACGCCACGACGTTGAACGGTTCCGCCTGCGCCCGCGCCAGCAGCGTCGCGACCAGCTCCGGCCGGTCCGTCGCCGCGTATCCGGCCAACGGACGCGGGAACGGCGCGGCGTCGCCCGCCGGCTCCGCCGCCCACGCCGCCGCCGTCATCAGCCCAAGGACCAGCCACCAACGAAGCCGGGAAAAGCGCGCGAAAATCATTCCCGCGGAGCAAACCGCCGGCGCCGGCTTCTGCAAGCCGGCCCGTCCGTTGCCGCGCCGATTTTCCGCCGCACCTTCAATTTTCAACCTTCAACTGCCGTCCCGCCCGGCTCAAAACGTGTGCACCACCAGCCCCGACCGCAGCTTCGGCTCGAACCACGTGCTCTTCGGCGGCATGATCTGGCCCGCGTCGGCAATGTCCATGAGCTGCGCCAGCGTCACCGGGTACATAGAGAAGGCCACGCCGCCGTCGGCATCGATGCGTTTCACCAACTCGCCGGGGCCGCGGATGCCGCCGACGAAATCGATGCGCTTGTCCGTCCGCACATCGTGGATTCCCAAGACCGGCGCCAGCAGGCGGTCCTGCAACACGCTCACATCCAGCCGCGACACCGGGTCCGCCTGCGGGTCCGCCGGCATCGTCAGGCCGTACCACTTGCCCCCGAGGTACATGCTCACCTGCCCGACCGCCGTCGGCGCCGGGACGGCGTTCTCCGTCAACCCGAACAAGGCTTTCACCTTCGCCAGGAAGTCGGCCGGCGCCAGGCCGTGCAGATCGACGACGATGCGGTTGTAAGGGAGGATCTTCAGTTCGCTCGCCGGAAACAGCACGCAGAGGAACCAGTTGTAATCCTCGTGGCCCGTGTGCGCCGGGTTGCGCTCGCGCCGCAGCCGCGCCACGCGCGCCGCGCTGGCCGCCCGGTGGTGGCCGTCCGCGATGTACGTGACGGGCACGGCCGCAAAAGCCTGCACCCATTCGGCACCGCCCGGAATCCGCCAGACCGTATGCCGGATGCCGTCGGGCGCGGTGAAATCGTGCAGCGGTTTTTCCTGCGTCTTCGCGTTTACCAGCGCCGTGACGGCGCTGTTGTCCCGGTACGTGAGGAAAACGGGACCGGTATCCGCGCCGAGGGTGTCGATCAGCTTGGTGCGGTCGTCCTCTTTGTCCTTCCGCGTCTTCTCGTGCTTCTTGATCAGCTCGCGGTCGTAATCCTCGACATGGCAGCCGGCGATCAGGCCGCGCTGCACGTGGTCGCCCATCTGCTGCTGGTAAACATAGAGGCACGGCTCGGTCTCGCGCACGAGCACGCCGCGCTGCTGGAGCGCGAGAAAGTTTTCCCGGGCCTTGGCGTACACGGAATCCGCATACGGATTGGTCCCCGGCGGCAGGTCGATCTCGGCGCGGTCGACGTGCAGCAGGCTGTCCGGCTTGCCGGCGGCGAGCGCGGCCGCTTCGGCGGCATTCACGACGTCGTACGGGACGCAGGCGACGGTGGGCGCGTGGGCCGGCGGAGGAACAAGACCTTGGAACGGATGGATACGCATGACGGAAGGAAAGCGGTCAGAATTGCCCGGCCCGCGCCGCGAACACACGGAAAAAATCCGCCCGCCCCGAGGCCGCCCGCGTCATGCGCCGGGCGCCGGGCAAAAAAAGAGGCCCGCCGGATAGGCGGGCCTCGAAAGTGAAAAACGGGCGCGGCTTACTTCTTGCCGGTGCCGCGCTTGAACTTCGTCGTGAACTTCTCGACGCGGCCGGCCGTGTCGACGAGACGCTTCTCGCCGGTGTAGGCCGGGTGCGAGTCCATCGTCACATCGCGGGCGATGACGAAGAACTCCTGACCGTCGATCTGCTCCTTGCGGGCGGACTTCATGGTCGACTTGGTGAGGTAACGACGGCCGGTTCCGATATCGAGGAAGCAGACGTTGTTGAGAGAGGGATGGCCTTCGGCTTTCATCGCGGTAAGAGGAGGTTAACCTTGGCGAGCCTTGTAGCGCGGCTCGACCTTGTTGATCACGTAAATCTTGCCCTTGCGGCGAACCACCTGGCACGCCGGGTGACGCTTCTTGGCCGACTTGATGGAGGAAACGACTTTCATAAAAGGCGCCAAAGCATCGCTCGGCCCCGCCGCTGTCAACGGAATTTCTCCGCGATTCCTGCGCGCCGCTTGCCGCGCGCGAATTTCGCGCCGCCCCCCGGCGGATTTCAGCAAACTGGAAGCTGCGCTTGCGGCCCGGTTGGCGCGGCCTCATTGACCAAAGACTCTTCATGGCCACCACCGTCTTTACCATCGCCAACCAAAAAGGTGGCGTCGGCAAAACCACCACCGCCGTCAACCTCGCCGCCGCCTTGGCCGAGAAGAAGATCCACACTTTGTTGATCGATCTCGACCCCCAGGCCAACGCCACCAGCGCCGTCGGCGTCGAGAAGCAGGCCGGCCGCAGTCTTTACGGCCCCCTCCGCGGCGAAGGCAGCGCCTTCGAGATGATCGTGCCCACCGCCTACGAGCACCTCGCCCTCATCCCCAGCGAAGAGGACCTCGCCGCGGCCGAAATCGAGCTCGCCCAGACGGAAAACTATCTCGCCCGCCTCCGCACCGTCCTCGATCCGGTCCGCCGTTCCAACGGCTACCGCGCCATCATCATCGATTGCCCGCCCGCCCTCGGCATGCTTTCGATGAACAGCCTCGCCTTCGCCGACCACCTGCTGATCACGCTGCAATGCGAGTACCTCGCCCTCGAGGGCCTCGGCCAGATCCTGCGCAACCTCGAACGCCTCAAGGAGGCCCACGTGAACGACCACCTCCAGCTCGGCGGCGTCATCATGACGATGTTCGATTCCCGCATCAATCTGGCCAAGCAGGTCGTCGACGAGGTCCGCCAGCATCTGCCGGAGAAAATCTTCAAGGCCGTCATCCCCCGCACCGTGCGGCTCAGCGAAGCCCCGAGCTTCGGCAAACCGATCCTCGCCTACGATCCCAACGGACCCGGCTCCGTCGCCTACCGCGCCCTCGCCGCCGAGGTGATCGAGCGCTTCGGCCTCAAGGCCTGAGCCCGCCGGCCGCGCGCCGTCCCCGGACGATGTTTCCCGCCCTCGAAAAATACCGCCAGGCCTTCCTCGTCGGCCTCCAGAGCAATCTGGTGTACCGCTGGAATTTCGCCATCCGCGGGTTCTTCTCCCTCTTCCATCTCGCCGTCGTCTTCATTCTGTGGGGCGCGGCCTTCGAGGGCGCGGGGAACATCGGCGGCTTCGACCTGCGGCAGACCCTCACCTACTTCATCACGATCCTCGCGCTCCAGTTTCTCGTCAGCGCGTTCAACGAGGACTACCAGATCAGCGAGGAAATCCGCAACGGCCTGATCAACCAGTTCCTGCTCAAGCCGATCAACTACTTCGCCTACCGCTTCAGCATCTTCGTCGCGGCCCGCCTCGTTTCCGGCACCCTCATTCTGATCCCGCTGCTCTTCGCCCTGCCCGTCATCGGCGACTACCTCACCTTCCCCGCCGAGCCCTGGCGCCTCGCCGTCGGCCTGCCCGCCGTCCTGCTCTCCGCCCTGATCCAGTTCTGCATCGCCTACTGCTTCGGCATGCTGACGTTCTGGTTTCTCGAAATCCAGGGCTTCGTCATCCTCTCCCTCGCGATCGAGGCCGTGCTCGGCGGCCAGATCTTCCCGCTCGACCTGATGTCGCCCGACCTCTTCGCCGCCTCGATGCTCCTGCCGTATCCGTACCAGATGTACTTCCCGGCCGCGATCTTCACCGGCCGCTTCGGCTTCGAGGAATCGCTCTGGTGCCTCGGTATCCAGGCCTGCTGGGTCGGCATTCTGCTCACCGTCGGCCACGGCCTCTGGCTCCGCGGCCTGCGCCGCCACACGGCGGTGGGAGGCTGAGGGGATAATTGCGGAATGCGGAGTGCGGAATGCGGAGTGCCGGACAACTGACCGATCCACGGCGCGTTTTTCATTCCTCATCTGCCTTTCCCACTCCGCAATCCGCATTCCGAAATCCGCATTTATCCATGCTTCACTACTTCCGGATCTGGCTCGCGAGCGCGCGCTACTCGATCACGCGGACCATGATGTTTCGCGGCGACTTCATCGTCTGGTCCCTCGTCGAGCTGTTCTGGATGACGGTCAATCTGCTCCTCGTCTCCGTCATCTACCGGCACACCGACAACATCGCCGGCTGGAACCAATACGAGATGATGCTCCTCGTCGGCACCTCGATGCTGATCCAGCGCTTTTTGATGGGCTTCTTCTGGAGCAGCATTTTCGAGATGGGCCGCAATGTCCGCACCGGCAACTTCGACTTCTTCTTGGCCCAGCCCGGCAACGTCATGTTCATGGCCACGACGCGGAAACTCGACCCCGACGGCCTCGTCAACGCCGTCATCGCCGTCGGCGTCATCGTCTATGCCGCCGGCAAACTCGACCTGCAGCCGAGCTTCCTCGATGTCGCCCTCTACGCCGCCATGGTCGGCTGCGGCCTCGTGATCCACTACAGCGTGCTCGTGATCTCGATCTCCCTCGTGTTCTGGCTCACGAGCGCGCAGGGCGTCGAAGGCACGTACTTCACGTTGACGGAATTCTCCCGCCTGCCGCGCGAGGCCTTCAAGGGCGTCGTCAGCCAGATGCTCTTCGTCTGGCTGCTGCCCGTCGTCGTCGTGAGCAACGCCCCCGCCCGCGTGCTGATCGGCCGCTTCGGCGAGGATTGGCGCTGGATCGCCGGCCCGTTCCTCTTCGCCGCGCTCTGGTTCGCGCTCGCGGTCTTCGTCTTCCACCGCGGCATCCGCCGCTACTCCAGCGCCAGTTCATGAACGCCGATCTCGCCGCCCTCGAAGCCCGGCTCGGCCACCGCTTCCGCGACCGTTCGCTCCTGCGGCGCGCCCTCACCCACCCGTCCGTCCTCTCCGATTTCCCGGACATCGGCGAAACCAACCAGCGTCTCGAGTTCCTCGGCGATGCGGTGCTGCAGCTCGTCCTGACGGAAGCGCTCTTCAAACTTTACCCGGGCGAACGCGAGGGCGTCCTCAGCAAACGCCGCGCCGCCCTCGCCAACGGCGCCTGCCTCGCCGGCCTCGCGCGCCAGATCGGCCTCGACGCCGCTTTGCTCCTTGGCACCAGCGAGGAATCCACCGGCGGCCGCCAACGCTCCGCCGCCCTCGAGGATGCCTTCGAGGCGACGCTCGGCGCCATCTACCTCGACGCGGATCTCGCGACCGTCTCCGCCGCCCTGCTCGCGCTCTACGGCCCGTTGCCCGAACGGCTCGCCGCCGTGGAGGATTTGGAAAACCCCAAGGGCCGCCTCCAGGAACTGGTCCAACCGCGCCACGGCAACCAGGCCCTGCGTTACGACGTGCTCCAGTTCACCGGCGAAGACCACGCCCGCGAATACGAGGTCGCCGTTTCCCTGCTCGGCCGTCAGCTCGGCACCGGCAAAGGCTCCTCCAAAAAAGCCGCCGAAGAAGCCGCCGCCCGCGCCGGCCTGGCCACGTTGCGCGCCGAAACCGCCGGCCCGCTCTAGCGCCCGCAAAAAAGGCGGGCCCGCAGGCCCGCCTCGAAATCGCCGCCGGCACCAACCGGCCGGGCGCTTACTTCAGATTCCGGATCTTGATGGAACGGTAACTGACGACGTCGCCGTGGTCCTGGAACGCGATGTGGCCCTTGGCCAGCGACGCGAACTGCTTCAGGTCTTTGAATTTGCTCTGCGCGATCGCCGCCTTGCCTTCGGCGCCGCCGAGGTCGAGGGCGATGACCTGCTTGCCGTTGAGCCAATGCTCGACCTTCCAGCCGCGCACGATCAGGCGGCTCTGGTTCCACTCGCCGACCGCCTTCACGAGATCGCGGGGCGCTTCCTTGCCGATGTCGTAGAGCGAACCGGCGAGGTGGTTGCCGAGCTTGTTGTCCTTGGCCGCGACGTTGTCGAGGATCTGGTACTCCGGTCCCGTGCGGTGGCTCGCGCTCTCGCCGAGACCGACGCGGTAAATGACGCCGCTGTTGCCGCCGGCGGCGATCTTCCACTCGAAGCTGAGTTCGAAATCGGCGAATTCGTCCTTCGTCATCACGTCGCCGGATTTCGCCGCCGTCAGCGTCAGCGTGCCGCCCTCGGCCTTCCAGCCGGCGCCGATCGCCTCGGTCTTGTAGCCGCGCCAGCCGTTCAGCGAGGTGCCGTCGAAGAGCAGTTTCCAACCGGCGGATTTTTCCGCGGCCGTCAGCGTGTTGGGCTCCGCGCCGAAGAGCGGCGCCGCGAGCAACGAAAGGGCAAGGGTGAACAACGGGGTGCGCAGATTCATGCGCGGCTGTTGTAGGCCGCCCCCGCCGCCTCAGGCAATCACGTCCTTCACGACGTGCCCGTGCACGTCGGTCAGGCGGTAGCGGCGACCTTGGAATTTGTAGGTCAGCTGCTCGTGATCGATGCCGAAGAGGTGCATGATCGTCGCGTGCAGATCGTGGATGTGCACCGGATTCTGCGCGACGTTGTAGCCGTACTCGTCGGTCTCGCCGTAAGTCATGCCGGGCTTCGTGCCGCCGCCGGCCAGCCACACCGAGAAACAACGCGGATGGTGGTCGCGGCCGAAATTGCCCGCCGTCATCAGCCCCTGGCAATAATTGGTCCGGCCGAATTCTCCGCCCCACACCACCAGCGTGTCGTCGAGCATACCGCGCCGCTTCAGATCCGTCACCAACGCCGCCGCCGCCCGGTCCGTCTGCAGGCACTCGCGTTTCAGGCCGCCCGGCAATCCCGCGTGGTGGTCCCAGTCCTGGTGATACAGCTGGATAAACCGCACGCCCCGCTCCGCCAACCGGCGCGCCAGCAGGCAATTCGCCGCAAAGGTCCCCGGCGTCCGCGCGTCCGGCCCGTACTCGGCGACGACGTGCTCGGGCTCGTCCTTGAAATCGGCGACCTCCGGCACGCTCGTCTGCATGTTGAACGCCATCTCGTAGTTCGCGATCCGCGCCGCGATCTCCGCATCGGGCGTCCCGGCAAATTGCTGTTCGTGCAATTCCCGCAGGCGATCGAGCGCGAGCCGCCGGTTCTCCGGCGCCACTCCGGCCGGATTGCCCAGATACAACACCGGATCCCCGCCGGAACGGAACCGCACGCCTTGGTGTTTCGCCGGCAGAAAACCCGCGCCCCACAGGTGCGACATCAACGGCTGGCCCTTCTTGTCCTTCGTCAGCAGCACGACGAACGCCGGCAAATCCGCATTCGCGCTGCCGAGTCCGTAATCGAGCCACGATCCGAAACTCGGCCGCCCCGGGATCTGCGAGCCCGTCTGCATGAACGTCACGCCCGGCCCGTGGTTGATCGATTCCGTGTGCATCGAGCGGATGATGCAAAGGTCGTCCGCGATCTTCGCCGTGTACGGCAGCGCGTCGGAAACCCACGCACCGCTCTGCCCGTGCTGCGCGAACTTGAACGGCGAGCCGGCGATCGGGATCGAACTCTGGTTGCCCGACATCCCCGTCAGCCGCTGGCCGCCGCGCACCGTCTCCGGCAATTGCTCGCCGTGCTTCCGGTTGAGCAGCGGCTTGTAGTCGAAGAGGTCGAGCTGCGACGGCCCGCCCGATTGGAACAGATAAATGATCCGCTTCGCCTTCGGCGCAAAGTGCGGCAACCCGGGCAGCCCTTTCGGGGCGGCCGCCGGCGCCGCGACCGCCTTGGTCCCGAGCAATTCCGCCAACGCCATGCCGCCGAGCCCGAGCGCCAGGCGGTTGAGGCATTCGCGCCGGCTCATCCGGAACCAGGGTTCCGGGCCGGTGCAGAGGGGATTCCGGGCCGCGTCGGGAGTGTCCATGGTCAGCGTTTCACGACGAAGCCGTCGTGGTTCATCAGGGTGTTCGCGAGCACCGCCGCGGCGGCGATTTCCGCCGCCGGCAGGGCCGCGTCGCGCGGCGTGTCGCCGATTTTCAAATACGCCTCGGCCTGGGCCGGATTCCGCCGGTACCAGTCGAGCTGCTCGTCGTAGAGCCGGACCAGCACGCCGTGCTCGGCCGCGGTCGGCGCCCGGCCCAGCAACCGGACAAAGGCCGCCGTCGCGAGCTCGTCCCGCCGCCCGCCCGTCTCCCGGTGCACCGTTTCCCCGAGCACGCGCGCCGCCTCGACGAACTGCGGGCCGTTCAGCAGCACGAAGGCATGGAGCGGCGTGTTCGTCGTGTCGCGCCGCGCCGTGCAAACCACGCGTTTCGGCACGTCGAAGGCCTCGAGCACCGGCGCGGGCCCGTTGCGCCGCCAGAAGGTGTACAGGCTGCGGCGATACAACTGCTCGCCCTTGCCCGCCGGCGACGGCTTGAACGACTCCGGATGGTCGTAAGTAAAGACCGGCGCCCCGCCGGTTCGCTCGACGAGCAACCCGCTCGCCGCCAGCGCGTGGTCGCGGATCATTTCCGCCGGCAACCGGTACCGCGCCCCGCGCGCCAGCAAACTGTTCTCCGGATCCTCCGTCATCAGGTCGCCCGCCGCGAAACTGCCCTGCCGGTAAACCTGCGACAACGCGATCGTCCGCAGCATCGCCTTCGTGTCCCAGCCGGAACGGATGAACTCCGCCGCCAGCCAATCGAGCAACTCCGGGTACTCCGGCCGGTCCGCCTGGCTGCCGAAATCGTCCGCCGTCTTCACCAGCCCGCGGCCGAACAGCGCCTGCCAGAAACGGTTCACCGTCACGCGCGCCAGCAGCGGATGCTCCGGCGCCGTCAGCCACTTCGCCAACCCGAGCCGGTTCTTCGGCGCCGCGGCCGGAAACGGCGGCAGGAAATCCGGCGTGCCCGCCTCGACCGCCTCGCCGCGTTGGTCGTATTCCCCCCGTTTCAAGACGTAGGCCGGCTTCGGCTGCGGCAATTCCCGCATCACCATGATCTCGAGCGCCTCGTCCCCGAGTTTCGACGCCGCCGCCTCGGCCGCCTGCACCGCCGCCCGCTGCGCGCGGTAAACCTCGTCGTGATTTTCCAGGTAAAACGCGAACCACTGCTCGCGTTCCCCCGCCGTCAGGGCCGCCACCGGCTGGGCCCGCGCCGCCGCCAACGTCCCGGGCTGCCCGAGGTCGCGAATCTCCAGCGCCGTCAGCTCGCGTTGGAAAACCCGCAGGTCGTCGACCAGCCCGCCGCGGAATCCTTTGTCGCGGAAACGTTCGCCCAATACGATCGAGTCGCCGCCGCCGCCGGTGATGTCCTTCGTCAAATGGTCGCGGATCGTCTCGGTCGCGACCGGCTCGCCGTCGACGTAGATCCGCAGGCCCGCGGCCCGGCTCGAGCCGTCGTTGGTCACCGTCACGTGCACCCATTTCCCCACGGGCAAGGGCGCCCGGGCCCGCACGGAGATCGCGTCGCCCGGCCAAAAATGGATCAGCGACCACTTCGGCTTTCCGTCCTCGATCAGCAGCTCGTAGCCGCGGCTGCCGGCGTCGGTCCACGCGCGCGAGCGGTGCATCACGACGGCGCGTTCCTTCACGTCCGGAGTCTGCAACCAGAGGGAAACGGTGAACGGTTCGTAGCGGTGGAAATTGCCCACCTTCGTCGCCACCGGATGGTCGCCGGTCAATTGCAGCGCCAATCCGTCGCGACCGGGCACCGAGACGTTTTCCGGCGCCGTGCTCGCGTAGGTTTCCGGGCAGGTGCGGCTCTCGAAACGCTCGGGCAAAACCGGGCCGCTGTTCGCGGGCGCGGGCGCGGCCGGTTCGCCGTTCGCCGCGGGCTTGGCCGCCGCGGGCAAGGGCTTCGGCGTCGCCTGCCGTTGCTCGAAGTCGAAGCGCGCGATCTCGCCGCCCGGCACGACGGGAAATCCGTCCGGCTGCGCCAGCCACGTCTCGAAGGCCGCCCGCCGCGCCGCCTTCGTCTCCGCCAACGTCGCCCGCGCCGCGCGCGCCGCGCCGTGGGCCGCGGCGATGCGTTTTTCCAAGTCCGCATCCGGCGCCCGCATCGCCGGCGTCGGCACCGCGTTGGTGAAAAACGAATACAGCCCCGCCTCGTCGATGTCGTCGAAGAACGCGAAGAACCGGTAGTAGTCCTGCTGCGAAACCGGATCGAACTTGTGGTCGTGGCACCGCGCGCACTCGAGCGTCAGGCCGAGGAAGGCGGTGCCGAAGGTTGTGACGCGGTCGTTGACGTAGTTGACGCGGTATTCCTCCTCGACCGAGCCGCCTTCCGCTTCCTGCGGATGCAAGCGATTGAAGGCGGTGGCGAGAATCTGCTCCGGCGTCGCGCCCGGCAGGAGATCGCCGGCGAGCTGCCACGTCACGAATTGGTCCCACGGCAAATTTGTGTTGAAGGCCTTGATGACCCAATCGCGCCACGGCCACATCGGGCGGTCGCGGTCGACCTGGAAACCGAAACTGTCCGCGTAGCGCGCCAGATCGAGCCAGTCCGCCGTCATGCGCTCGCCGTAGCGCGGCGACTGCAACAGGCGGTCGAGCAGCCGCTCGTAGGCCTGCGGCTCGCGGTCCGCGACAAAGGCCGCGACCTCCGCCGGCGTCGGCGGCAGGCCCGTGAGATCGAAGGTCGCCCGCCGGATCAAGGTCGCGCGGTCCGCCTCCGGCTGCGGGGCAATTTTCCGTTTCGCCAAGGCGCTGTAAACGTAGTGGTCGATCGGATTCGTCGCCGCGGTCCCGGCCGCCCGCGCCGGCACCGGCCCGGGCGCGAGCGGCGCAAAGGACCAGTGCGACTGGTAGGCCGCGCCTTCGTCGATCCAACGCTTCAAGGTCTCCACTTCCGCCGCGCTCAGCTGTCCGATTTTCGCCTCCGGCGGCGGCATGACTTCCTCGGAATCGGCGCTCGTCACCCGCGCGATCATTTCGCTTTCGCCATGCTTGCCCGGCACGACGGCGGCGAAGCCGTTGCGGAAACGCGTCGCGCCTTCCGGCGTATCGAGCCGCAGCTTGCCCTTGCGGCCCGTCTCGTCGGGCCCGTGGCAATGGAAACATTTGTCCGACAGGATCGGCCGCACCTCGCGGTTGAAATCGACGGCCGCCGCCCGCGCGCCCGCCCAAGCGGATACGGCAAGGAAAATTAAAAGGGAGCGGCGCATCGGAGCGGGATTCGGGGTACGGGAACGCAGGGCGTTTCTCCTCCGAAGCAAACGCTTCGCGCCGCTTCCGCCAGCCTAAGTTTCCCGCCGCGGCCGGTTTCCCGGCCGCCGGTTCAGTTTCGGACCAACCCTCGCACCCCGCCGGGCAACTCGCGGGCGAGACCTTCGGCGAAGATTCTTGTCCGATTTCCGGCGGGTCGCCGAATTACCCCGATGCGCCGCCTGCGGCTGCGCGTTCGAGCATGCCCCTTCCACCCCGGCCGATCGACGGCGAAGCGTTCACCCGCCTGCTGCTGCAAAACCATCGCCGCATCTCCGGCCTGATCGGTTCCCTCGTGCCGCGCGGTCCCGATGCCGACGATGTCATGCAGGAAACCTCCGCGGTGCTGTGGCGGAAATTCGGCGACTTTCAGCCCGGCACCGATTTCGGCGCCTGGGCGCTGCGCATCGCGCGCTTTCAGGTGCTGAGCTATTATGATCGCCGGAAACGCGCGCAGGCCCGCCTGAGCGACGAAACCATCGAGGCCATCGCCGATACGCTCGCCGAGCCGCGTTGGGCCGCCTCCGATCGCGCCGAGGCCCTGCACGCGTGCGTCGGCCAACTGAAGGAACGCGAGTTCGATCTCGTGCGGCGGCGCTATCACGCCGGCGAAAGCATCGCCGAGATCGCCGCCGGCCTCGGCCGCACGGTCGACGCGATCTACAAGGCTCTCTCGCGGCTCCACGTGCGCCTGCTGGCCTGCATCAATTCCAAACTGCAATCCGCCCGGCCATGAGCGATGAACCGCCCGCGCTCTCCGCCGCCGAACTCCACCGGCTCGCCGAACTCGCCGAAAAGCTCCGCGACGACACCCTCTCCGACGCCGAGGTCGCGGAACTCGAAACCTTGCTCGCCGAGTCCGTCGCCGCCCGCGAAGCCTTTGCCGGCCTCGCGCTGTTGACCGCCGAATTGCATCACGCGCCCAGTCGCTTCACCTCCGGCGAACCGGCAGCGGCGCCTCCCCGCGGTGCCGCTTTCCGGATCCTCCGCCGCTGGCGTCGGCCGCTCGCCGCCGCCGCGTGCCTCGCCCTCGCCGGGCTCCTCGCGTGGCGGTTTGCCGCGCCGCCCGCCCCGCCCCGCGGCGGCCCCTTCGCCACCGTTTCGAATGCCAGCGGTGCCGTCCTTTTCGCGGACGAACTTCCCGCCGACACCGCCGTCGGCACCCGTTTGCGCGCCGGCGAATTGCACCTGCGCCGCGGCCTGCTCGAGCTGACCTATCCCAGCGGCGTCGTGCTCGTGCTCGAATCCCCGGCCCGCTTCGATCTGCGGAACGCCACCACGCTGTGGCTCGCCGAGGGCAACGTGAGCGCGCGCGTGCCGGAAAACGCCGTCGGGTTCACGGTCGACACGCCGAGCGGCGCGATCGTCGATCTCGGCACCGAGTTCGGCGTAAGCGCCGGCGCCCAAAGCAGCGAGGTGCACGTGTTCAAGGGCGAGGTCCTCGTCCGGAACCAGCAGGAGCCGGACTCGCTCCGGCTCGCCGAGAACCGGGCGTCCCGCATCGACCGGCAATCCCGCACCCCCACCGGGATCGACTATCGACCCGACCGCTTCATTCGCACCCTGGACGAGCCCGGCGGCCGCTACCGCGATCTGATCCGCAGCCAAGAGCCCGTGGCCTACTACCGGATGCGCATCACCCCGGATGCCGCGCACCTCATGGACGTATCCGCCCGGCAACTGCACGGCCGCATTCTCCGCGGCGCGAGCGAACGCACGTCCGCCCCCGGCAAGGTCGGCGCCGGTCTGCGCCTCGGCGGCCCGGCCACCCGGACCTACGCCGTCGTGCCCGAATTTCCCCCGGCGCCGTCCGCTGCCCTCACCGTCTGCGCCTGGGTCCGCGCGGAAAGCCGCCCCCGCTGGGCCACCATCGCCAAACACTGGGCCAAGGCCGGCAACGGCCCCCCCGGGGGCCAATTTCACTTCGGCCTCTGGCACGACGAAGGCACACTCGAGGTCCGCGTCCGGGACGGCGCGGGCGCAGAGGTCGGCGTGCGCGAAACCGAGCCCCTCCCGCTCGGCGAATGGCACTTCGTCGCCTTTGTCGTCGATGGCACGACGCTCCGGCTCTACCGCAACGGCCGGGAGGTCGCCGCCACCGCCTGCGCAAGCCTCAACCCGGTCCCCGCCGCCGCCCTCGGCCTCGGGGCCAAGCTCGACGCCGCCGGCCGCGAACCGGAGCCCAACACCCCCGGCTTCTGGGACGGCACCCTCGACGAAATCGCGGTCTTCCATCGGGCCCTGTCGGCCGACCAACTCCGCGCCCTCCACCAGGCGACGCCGCCGTAGACCTTTCCAACCCCTGCTTATGAATACCCCGTCCCTACGTCCGCACCCCGCCCCGCTTGCCGTATCCGTTTTCCTGGTTCTGGCCGCCGCCGGTCCTCTCTTCGGTCAAGCCGCGCCCACCCCGGCGCCCGCATCGAATCCGGCCGCCGACTCGGCCGTTGTCGAACTCAGCCCCTTCACCGTCAACACGACGGCCGACAAAGGCTACCGCGCCGAAAACACCCTCGCCGGCAGCCGCCTCAACACCAGCCTGCGCGACACGCCGGCCTCGATCTCCGTTTTTACCCGCGAGTTTCTCGACGACATCGGCCTCAACGAAATCGAAAAAATCATCGACTACTCGGTCAACTCCCAGATCAACGCCCAGGACGTCAATTCGGGGCCGAACGCCAACAACATGCTCGGCGGCGCCAACGTGATCCAGCGCATCAACGTGCGCGGCATCCTCTCCGCCCAGGGCATCGACTACTTCAAAAGCATCACGGTCAACGACGGCTACCGCATCGATCGCTACGACGACAGCCGCGGACCCAACAGCATACTTTTCGGCGTGGGCGATGCCGGCGGCATCATCAACCAAAGTTCCATCCTCGCGACGGCCCACCGCACGAGCGGACGCCTCAGCCACGAGCTCGGCAGCTACGGCACGAACCGCTCCACCCTCCGCCACAACCAGGTCATCGTCCCCCGGAAACTCGCCCTCGCCGTCGCCGGCGTGCACCAGGAAAACGGCGGCTGGCGCCGGCCCGCGTTCCACGACAAGGACCGGCTCTTCGCCACCGTGGCCTTCACGCCGACCGATCGCCTCACGATCCGCGCGATGGGCGAAACCGGCCGCGAACACCGGGCCGTGGTCGCGCCGTTCCCCGCGTTCGACGGGGCGCTGGCCTGGATCGACCACCGCAACGCGCGCGGCGCCGGCGCTGTCACCTTCGCGCCCAACAACACCAACCCCACCGCCGCCCAGATCGCCCTCGGCGTGACGGCCCGCAACGTCGCCGCCGGCGCGAATACGCGGCGCTTCATTCTCATCGCCAACGACAGCACCTTCTTCGATTCGAGCGGCACCATGGTCACCGGCTCCTACAACAACCCCGCCGTGCGCGCGCCCGACGGCACGCCGGGCACCAGCGGCGTCACGCTCTCGTTCCACGATCCGGCGATCTTGCCCTACGCAATCAACTCCGGCGGACCCGGGATGTACCGCGATACCCGGCTCGCCAACTACACGCTCAGCGCCGACTGGCGCCTCGCCGCGCGGCTCACGCTGAACCTCTCGCACCACTTCCAGGAGGTGAACATCGAGAACCCGCTGATCAAGGGCTCCACGCCGATGATCTCCGGCGAGGCCAACCGCACGCTCGGCGTCAACGGCCCCGCCAATCCCTACGCCGGCCGGCTCTACCTCGACGCCCCGTGGTACAGCGAGCTGCACGACGCCACCTACCGCGAGTCCCGGGTTTCGCTCTCCTACGATTTCGACCCGAAGTGGAAGTGGGCGGGCGCGCATCGCTTCGCCGGCATGTATTCGCGTTCCAAGGACACGGATTTCTTCAACGCCCGCCGCCTCGGCCTCGCCGGCGCCCCGTTCAACGCCGCCCCGCAGAACGCCAGCAACCTCGTGTTCCAGCGCGCCTACCTCGACGAAACCGATCCCGGCTCCTTCATCGCCCCGGATTGGCGCCGGCTGCCCAAGACCGTCTCCGCCGCGGGCCGGACCCATGATCTCATTTGGATCGACGGCGACGCCGGCACGAACCACGCCGCCGCCGAGCAGGAACTCGCCGCCAAACTGCTCGTGGCCCAGAGCCATTTCTTCCAGCGCCGGCTCGTCGCGACCGTGGGCTATCGCGTGGACGAGGGCGACGTCACCTCCTTCGGCTACTCGACCGATCCCGTCCTGCGGACGCCGCGCATCGACCGCGATCCCGCCAAGGCGAGCGTCAACCACCTCAAGGGCATCACCCGCTCGCAGGGCGTCGTGCTGCACGTCGCCGACTGGCTTTCCCTCCTCGGCAACCGCTCGACCAACATCGGCATCCCGACCTTCACCAACCGGGTGCTGCCCAACGGCACGATCCCCGATCCCACGCGCGGGCAGGGCGAGGACTACGGTTTCGCCCTGAACCTCTTCTCCAACCGCGTCGCGCTCAAGGCCGTGGCATTCACGACCAGCCAGGTCGGCCAGACCAAGAGCGGCGGCATCAACGCGCAATACAACCTGCGCAACCGCCGCATCGCCGACGCCCTCGAAAGCGTTCTTGTCGGCCCGGGCCGGCCGATCGCCGCCTCCGACTGGACGGCGACCCGGGCTGCCATCACGCCGGTCGTGAATGCCGACCGGTTCGACGAAGACTCGAAGGGTTACGAGTTCAGCGCCGTTGCCAACCTCACCCCCCGCTGGCGCCTCACCGCGAATTATTCCTACACCGACCGTATCCGCTCCAACATCTCGGGCGCCGACGCGATCCCGTGGTACGGCTACACCTTCGACGGCAAACTGCTGAAGGAAGGCGTCACCCAAAACGCCAACGGCACCTTCGCCGTGAACCCGGCCGCCTTCGCCGCCGGCGGCACCGTCGCCAAATGGATCGAGCTCGGGAACCGCGCGCCCGCCGCCAACCTCGCGACGCTCAATACCAGCGGCAACATCACCGTCGCGGAGGAAATCCGGAACATGATCGCCGACATCAACGACGACAAACTCCAGAACGAACAACGCTGGGGCCTGCGGCCGCACCGCATGAGTATGTTCACGGCCTACGATTTCACGGAAGGCCGATTGAAAGGATTCTCCACCGGCTTCGGCTACCGCTGGCAGATGGCCAACATCATCGGCCGCACCGCGAGCGGGTCCGAGATCAAGGGCCGCGCGATCTCCGCCGCCGATCTGATGCTGCGCTTCCGCCACCCCGTAAGCCAGGGCAAGTTTCGCGGCACGCTCGCCTACCAGATCAACGTCTCCAATCTCTTCAATCAGGACGGGCGCTTGCCCCAGCGCTTCTCCGCCATCCCGCCCTACAATCTCCCCGGCGGCCGCGGCATCGCCTACAGCCGCTTCGACTTGATGGAACCGCGCTCCCTCCGTCTCACCACTTCGTTTTCCTACTGAACCATGCCCACTGTCCCGTCTCGTCCACGATCCCGCGCTTTCCTTTTCCCCGCCGCGGCCTTTCTCCTTCTCTGCACCGCGGGCCCGGCCGCCGCCGCGGGCGCCGGCTCGGCCCGCCGGCCCAATGTGCTCTTCGTCGTCAGCGACGATCTGAGCGCCCGGATTTCGCCGGCCGGGTACGAGGGCGTGCTGACGCCCGTCCTCGATCGGCTCGCGGCCGAGGGCACCGTGTTCCGCCGCGCCTATTGCCAATATCCCGTCTGCGGCCCGTCGCGCGCCTCGTTTCTCTCCGGGCTGTATCCCGAGAGCACCGGCGTCCTGGACAACCGCGTCACCCTGGAAGAAACCCGGCCCGGCACGCCGAACCTGCCGCGCGTGTTCCGCGACGCCGGCTATTGGACGGCCTCGGTCGGCAAGGTCTTCCACACCCGCGGCGACAATCCCGGCGGCAACACCTGGGATCTCGCGGCATGGTTCGAAAACGACGAGACGGCGATCGAACGCGCCGCGCGCGAAAAGTTCGAACGCGCGCACGGGCCGGTGACCTCCCCGGCCAACCGGCAGCGCTGGCGCGAACACCTGCTCACCGTCGCGCCCCAGACGCGGAACCAGGGCGTCAAGGGCCTCGGCCCCGGCTACGGTCCGACCGGCCTGCGGGACGAGCAGCACAGCGACGGCAAAAACGCGCGCCGCGTCGCCGGCTGGCTCGCGGACCGCGCCCACGGCGACCAACCCTTCTTCATCGCGGTCGGCCTGCACAAGCCGCACATCCCGTTCCTCGCGCCGGACCGCTACTTCGAATTGTATCCGCCGCAATCGCTCAAACTGGTCGACCCGCCGAAGAACGACTGGAGCGACATCCCCGCCATCGCCGCGACCAAGCAGTATCAGGACTATGGATTCCCCGCGCTCGGGCAGGCAGACGAAGCGCGCCGCCGCGAATTCATGCAGGCCTACTACGCCTGCATCTCGTTCATCGATGCCCAGCTCGGCATCGTCCTCGATGCCGTGCGCGCCGCCGGCCAGTGGGACAACACGATCATCGTCTTCGTCGGCGACCACGGCTACAACCTCGGGGAGCATTTCATGTGGGGCAAAGTCCTGCTCTTCGAGGAATCGGCCCGCGTCCCGCTCCTCGTGCGGGTGCCCGGCGTGACGCGCGGCGCCCAAACCCGCGGCCTCGTCGAAATGCTGGATCTTTTCCCCACCCTCGCGGAACTCTGCGCGGTCAAGCCGCCCGCGCATCTCCAAGGCCGCTCGTTCGCGCCGCAACTGCGCGATGCGTCGGCCGCCGGCAAACCATGGGCCTACACGGTCGTGAAACGGGGCGAGACGCTCGGCACCGCGATCCGCTTCGACCGCTGGCGCTACACGGAATGGGGCCGGCCGGACGTGAACGAGCTCTACGATCTCGAAGCCGATCCCCGCGAGTGGACCAACCTCGCCTCCGCCCCGGGATCCGCCGCCGTCGTGCAGCGCGCGCGACAAGTCCTCGCCGAGGCGCGCACGCAGGCCGCCGCGCGTCGCCAGGCCGCCCCCTGAAACCCGGACCACACCCGGCCCACCGTTTTCCCATGCAACTCCTCTCCCGCTCCGGCTCGACCCGGACCGCCCCGCTGTTCGTCCTCCTGCTCGCCGCCGCCTTGCCCGGCCGCGCCGCCGCCGCACCGTCCGCGCCGCCCAACGTGATCCTCTTCGCCACGGACGACCTCAACGACTGGGTCGGCCCGCTGCATTCCGGCATCCGCGCCAAAACCCCGCACCTCGACCGCCTCGCCGCCCGCGGGGTGACCTTTCAAAACGCCCAGGCCTGCGGCACCTTTTGCGCGCCGTCGCGCACCGCGTTGTTCACGGGCCGCCATCCGTCAACCACCGGCGCCTACACCACCCAGGTCTATCACCACGATCGCCCCGAGTTGCGTCCCTTGCAGGTCGCGCTCCGGGAAGGCGGCTACGCGACCTTCGGCACCGGCAAGGTGTTTCACCACCCGGCCGGCTACCTCGATCTGCGCGGCTGGACCGAGTTCCATCCCCGCGCCCCCGCCACCCGCACCGCGGGCTGGCCGGTCGACAGTTGGCGCCAGGGCGCGCCGCTCCCGACGCCGGTGCCGTACAGCAAATTTACCCGCGAGGCCCGCGCCGGCACGGACCGCTCGTTCATGGAGTACGCGCCGCTCCCCGACGAAGTCGAAAAAGACATGGCCGATACCCGGCAAACCGAGTGGGCGATCAGCGTGCTCAAGCGCGCCCACACCCAACCCTTTTTCCTCGCGCTCGGCCTCTACGCGCCGCACTTCCCGAACTACGCGCCGCAAAAATACTACGACCTCTACCCGCTCGACGAAATCAAACTGCCGCCGCTCAAAGACGGCGACACCGACGATCTCCCGCCGGCGATCAAGCGGTTCAACGACCGGCGCAAGGCCACGATTCACGACAAGCTGAACGAACTCGGCGAGATGAAGCAGGTGCTCCGCGCGTACCTCGCCTGTATCTCCTACGCCGATGCGATGCTCGGCCGCGTGCTCGATGCCCTAGACGCCAGCGCCGCCCGCGACAACACCGTTGTCATCTTCTGGAGCGACCAAGGCTATCACCACGGCGAGAAAGGCCACTGGGGCAAACACTCGCTCTGGGAACGCACCGCCAACATCCCGTTCATCTGGTCCGGCCCCGGCATCGCGCGCGGCGCCAACGTCAACGCAACCGTCAGCGCCATCGACACGTTTCCTACGCTGGCGGAACTCTGCCGACTCGCCCCCGATGCCGGCCTCGAAGGCCAGTCGCTCGCCTCCACGCTGCGCCAACCCGCCCAGGCCAAAGACCGCAACGTCCTGCTTTGCGACGTGCTCCCCGGTGGCTATACCATCGTCAACCAGCAGTGGCGCTACATCCACCATGCCGACGGCACGGAAGAGCTCTACGATGTCGTCAAAGACCCGCACGAATGGGACAACCTTGCTCCGCAGGAAAAATACCGGCCCGTGATGGCCGAGCTGCGCCGGAGCGCGCCCCGGCACTTCGCCTCGCCCGGTCCGGAATCAAATGCGCTGCGCCTTGTCACCGCCGGCGAGAGTTTCCGCTGGGAACCGAAACCCGCCGGCGCTGCGAAAAAAGCCAAAGCCGCCAAGTAACCTTTATCCTCATGAAATTATCCGCCCTCCTCACCCTGCTCTCCGCCTTGCTGGGCGCCGCCGTCCTCCACGCCGCCCCGGCCCCGCGCCCGCCCAACGTCGTCGTCATTCTCACCGACGACCAGGGCTACGCCGATATCGGTTTCAACCCGCACCACCCGAAGGAAGTCTCCACCCCGCACCTCGACGCCCTCGCGCGCGAAGGCGTCTGGTTTTCCCAAGCCTACATCACCGGCAATGTCTGCTCGCCCACGCGCGCCGGCCTGCTCACCGGCCGCTACCAGCAGCGCGCGGGCGTTTACACGGCCGGCGAAGGCGGCCGCGGCATCGCGCAAACGGAAAAAATATTTCCGACCTTCATGAAACCCGCCGGCTACGTCAGCGGCGCATTCGGCAAATGGCATCTCGGCCTCACCGTCGA
>NEUS01000029.1 GCA_002288455.1 Opitutia bacterium Tous-C1TDCM | reverse complement strand
AGAATTGGCCGCGGACGCCGAAGACCCAGTTGGCGCCGTATTCCTGGAGTTGGCGGAGGGCGCGTTGCTCGCCTTCGACCACGCCGGGGGCGGTGTGGTACCAGCGCACGGGTTTGCCGGTGATGTTGCGGATCTGGGCGTAGAACGTGGCGAAGCGGTTCAGGCGCCAGTTGAGCGACACGTCGAACTGGGTCTGCTCGCCCTGATATTGCCCGTAGGTCGTGCTGTCGGGGGCATCGGGGCGATAGACCATGCCGATGGAGCCGTTGAACTTCTTGTAAGCGTAGCCGAGGCGGGACGTCACGCGGTGGGGCGAGAGGCCGGCGCGGCGGCGGTCGGCGTAGGCACGGGAGAAAGCGACGTTGAAGTTGATGCCGCGGAGGTAATCGCTGGGCAAGAAGCCGAGCGTCTGGTTGTACGCGAGGTCCATCGACTTGAAGGTCTGTTCGTCCGCGCTGTTGACGGTGGTGCGGAAGGTGTAGGATTCGAAGTCGGGATCATCGACGCCGAATTGCTCGGCGGTGTAGTCGAAGGTCTGGCGGAAGTTCGTGGCCTTGACCTGGGTGAGGTCGAGGGTGAGCTGGCCGGGGGAGCGGCCGCGGAAGTAGTACGCCAGGCGGGACTGGATCTTCTTGTGATACTCCGGCAGCAGCTCCGGATTGGGCGCGGAGACGCGGAAGTTGACTTCGTCGATACCCCAGAGGCCGGTGACGTTGTCGATCGGCGGGCGGGAGATGGACTTGTTGTAACCGATCTGGAATTCGAAGTTCGGCGTGATGTAGTACTTCGCCATGATCGACGGGAAGTAGTTCCGGTAGCTGGCGATACGAGTGACGCGCGGGTTGCTCTCGTACTGGTACTTGATGCCTTCGAGGGTCCGCGCCCGGCCGCCGCTGGTGCCCGGGGCGTTGACATCGTAGCCGGCGGCGAGGACTTGGGCGCGGGTCAGCGGATCGAATTCCTTCACCTTGTTTTCGGTCTCTTCGACCCGCACGCCGCCGAGGATACTGAGCTTGGGGCTCAGGCGGATCGTGGCCTGGCTGTAGCCGGCGGTGACGATCTGTTTGAAGTCGCGGCGGTTGTTGATGTACGAAGTGTAGTAGTCCTCGGGGGTCGCAGTGTGGACAAATTGCTCCGGGTTGGAGCGGAAGAGCGTCAGGACAGCCTCGCGGTTGACACGGGGCGGCATACCCTGCTGGCCGTTGAGATTCGAAACGGTCAGACCGTTGGTCGTGCCCATGTCGAAGGGATGGGGCGAGATGAACTGCGGCCCGAGGTTGGCCCAATTGCCGTAGCTGGCATTCTGCCAGGCGCCGGTGGTGGGGTTGCGGGTAACGGTGTTGCCGCCCGGCCCGACGTAGGACCAGATGTTCCAGTTGGTCCAATTGTTGTTGTTGCGGCTTTCCTCGGCCCACTTGCCGCCGAACTTGAGGGCGGTGGGGAAGCGCTTCAGGAACGGCACAGCCCAGCGGGCGTTGAGCTGGCCGCTCCAGATGGTGGTGATCCAGGTGCGGTCGTCGTTGTTGACGCGGGTGCCGCCGGAACGGCTGTTGGTGTCGACGAAGCTGGTCCGGTCGAACCAATCGTTGCCGCTGGTCTGGCGGATGTTCCATTCCCAGGATTCCTGGTGGGGCCGCGTGGCGATCCAGCTGCTCGGGACGCCGCCGCCCTCGCTGTTGATCCAGCCGCGCTCGAGGGCCTCGTAATTGTTGACGGAACGGCTGTAGCCCATGTTGCCGTCGATGACCCAGGCGCCTTCCTTGAATTCGAACTTGGGCGAGAACGTGCGCGTGTAGGTGAGCTTGGACGAGGAGCCGCCGCCGTTGTTGAGGGTGGCGACGTTGTTGACGGTGCCGGTCGGGGCGCGGGTCGCCACGATCGTCGTGAGGCCGTCGCCGCCGACGGTGGCACGGCCGTTGTTGACGTTGGCGTTGTCGTTGGCCGCGACGAAGGTGAAATTGCGATTCCAGAATTCACCCTCGGTGTAGGTGTAGATGCCGGTCAGGGAGAGCACCAGACTGCGGGTGACCTTCCAGTCGGCGGTGAGCGTCATGGCGTCCTTGAGGATGGTCTTGTTGCCGTCCTTGAAATCGATCTGGCGGATGACCATCGGGCGCGGATCGGCGACGGTGGGAGCGCGGTTGTAGCTGTTGTTGACGACGTACTGCTCGGTGTAGGAGTGCGCGTGGCTGGCGGAGAAGAGGACGCCGAAGCGCTGGTTGAAGAAGGATTCGGCGTAGTCGAAGGAGTAGTTCGGTTTCCACTTGTAGGAGTCGCCGTCGCGGGGGCCGGCCGTCTTTTTCCAGGTGAATTCCTCGGCATTGAAGTTGAGGGAAGTGTTGTAGCCGAGGACGCGGCCCTTGCGGTCGAAGGCGCGTTTGGTGCGCATGTTGATCGTGCCGGCGGGGGAATCGGCATCGGAGTCCGGCGTGGTGGTGCGGTTGATCTCGATGGATTCGATGGCGGTGATGGAGAAACCCTCGAACGAGGTGGCGCGGGAGTTGGTGCCGCCGCCGCGGTTGGCGTCGGCGGAGGCGGAGCGGACGCCGTCGAAGGAGACGCCGACGTATTGCGAGTCCATGCCGCCGAGGCGCGGGCCACGGGCTTCGGATTCGACGTAGTCGAGGTCGACGCCGGGGAGGTACTTGAGGAACTCGCCGACATTGCCGTCGGTGACATCGCCGAAGATGTCCGAGGCCACGGAGGTGGTGATGCTCATCGAACGGCGCTGGGCCTGGATGGCCTTGGCATTTCCTTCGCGTTCGGTGGAGACGGTGAAGGCCTGAAGTTGGACGACGCCGTCTTTGCCGGCGGCCGCGGGCGCGGCGGTGGCGGTGGACGTGAGGTTGATATCGCGGACGGCGGCCTGGCCGGCGGTGACGGTGAAGGATTCCTTCACGACATTGTAGCCGGTGTAGTTGACCGTGATCGAGGCGGTGCCGGCGGGAACGCCGGCGAAGGTGAAGGAACCGTCGCCTTCAGTGTACGTGACTTGATTCGTGCCATCGAGGCGGACTTCGGCGTCGCGCACGTATTCTTTGGAGACCGGGTTGAACACGCGGCCCTGGATGGTGCCGGTCGCCTGGGCGGAGGCGACGAGGGCGGTGGCCAGCCATGCGCAGAGCAAGGCGAAGCCACGGAGTACCGAGGTGGGACAGTTTGCTTTCATAAGGGTAGGTGCTGAGACCGCCGGAAGGGCCGACGCGACATCGGCGCGGAAATCCAGCGGGGGGGGAGTTGAACGGTGAAACGGCCCTCGCAGAGGGCCGGGGTGATCGGAATTTGCCTGACATTTTAATCAGGCTGCAAGCGCTATTCCCGGATGGGCGAAAAAACACGTCGGGCCCGGACGAGCGGCGCGGGGGCGTGAAGATAAACCGGAAAGCCGGATCCGAAGTCCTGCCTGGACCGGGTTGCCGATTGGCGCCAAAGGCTTCGCCAACCCGGAAGGCAGCGGCGAGGCAGCGGAGCTGGAGGCTGCTCCGGGGCCGCCGGGGGGCGGGACAGTTGGGCGGAGGTTGCCGGGATTCGATCCGGGGCCGCGGAGAACAGAGGCCGACCGCTGGCCGGGAAAAAACCGGCCGCGATGCACCCACATGCACCGCGGCCGGCCACTATCGGGGTAACACAAGGGCTCCCGGTCAGAACGCGTGCTCGAGAGCAGCGTAGAACAGGGGTCCCTTGAAGTCGGAGTTGCCGCCGGCGGTGAGGTTGCGGCTGTCGATGTAGCCGACCTTGGCGGAGCCCAGCAGCTTGGGCGTGAACTTGTGTTTCACGCCGAAGGCGACGGTGTAGTCGCGGCCGCCGGCGCCATAGGGATCGCTGGCGACGATGGCGGTGTTGTAGTTGTCGGCTTTGTAGTACGTCGCCTCGATGAGGGCGTCGGTGTTCTTGTCGAGCACGTAGCCGGTGACGACGTTGCCGTTCCAGTAATTGTTGTCGGCGTTGCGGAGCACGTCGTTGGCGGAGCCGCCGGCGCGGGGATAGGCGGTGCTCAGCTTGTCGAAGACGACGTTCACATTGGCCTGCACGTACACCAGCTTGCTCGGGTTGAGGTCGAGCGTGGCGGCGATGTTGTGCCGGCGGGAGTTGTTGGAATCGCCCTCCGCGTAGCCCGTGCTGGCGATGGCGGCCTTGCCGCGCTGCTGGACGTAGCGGGTCGTGAAGCCGACCTGCGGATTGGGCCGGAAGGTACCGGTCAGTTTCACCCCCGAGATATCGTAATCGAGGAAATAGAATTCGGTGCCGGTGAGGTACGCGTCGAAGCGGTTCTCGTGGTTCTTGGTGAAAAACTCGGCCCGGCCGTTGAAGAACGCGTTGGGCGTCCAACTGCCGCCGAGGCGGACATTGGTGTGGCTCTCCTTCACCTTGTTGTTGAAGAGATTCAGGGTGCCGACGATGCTGCCGCCGCCGGGGCTGATGCTGGCGTAGGCGAATTTCTCGTCGCCCGGAACGCGGCGGTAGTCCCAGGTCGCGAAGAGGCTGACCTTCGTGATGCCGGTGTAGCGGAGGCTGATCTCCGGCACGACCGGCTTCTCGTCGACGGAAGAGGAACTCGGCGCGGGCACCAGAAGCTGGGTCACGGAACCGGTGGTCTGGTTGACGAGGTTGTTGACGTAGACGGCGTTGTTGCGGCCGTCGTACTGCAGGTGCTCAAGCTTGAGCGCGACATCCACGCGGAGGTCTTTGTTCGGCTTGGCGTTGAGGCCGACGGTGCCGACGAGCACATCCAGATCGAGATCGCCCGTGCTGTTGTGGGAGTACGGGGGGCGGCCGCCGGCGGTGAAGGAACCGACGGGGGCGACCGTGCCGGCCAGGGTGGCGAAGCTGCCGGTGATCAGGCGGGAGGCGCTGGTGTCGATGGCGGCATGCTTGAGATGGGCTTGGACGAAGCCGGTGAGCCGGTCGCTGAACGCCGTCTCGACCTTGCCGATGAAGCCGTAGCTGCTCTCTTCGAAGCCCTGCTGGTCGAAGCCCTTGTTCTCGCTGTTGGCCAGCGCGGGCGGGACAAGAGTCGGGGGATTGGCCGGGATGGCCGGGAAGGGCCGGAGCTGGCCCGGGAAGCGGTCGACGGAGCGCGTATTCAAGTTATCGATGCGATCGACGACGAGGGTGAGCGAGCCGGTCGTCTTGCCGACGGTGTGCCGGACGGAGGCCTCGATCTGTTCCTGGCGTTCGCCGAGGTCGAGGTAGGCGGGAATGATTTTCCGGTTGGCGGAAAAGACATTCTGCGAACCCAAAGAGCTGATGGGGACGCCGGTGAAGTCGGTGTCGCCCCAGATCGTCGAGTCCTTGCGGCCGGTGCGGGTCTGGTTCCGGTAGCGGAAGGTGAAGACGGGCGCCTTGGGCAGGGCGATCGTGGCGTTGACGTAGAAGTCGCCGCGGTCGACGTGGAGCGCGCGCTGGTAGATCGGCAGCCACGCGTTGTTGAGCGGGAAGAAGCCGCCCGCGCCGTCGTAGAAGGTGCGGAAGCGCTTGTAGCCGACGTCGATGGCGCCGACCTCGTTCTTCACGACCTTGAACTGGAGCCAGTAGTCCTCGCTGCCGGGCAGCACGCGGCCGTCGACGGTGGCGGTCGTGATCCTGGACACCTCCTTGGTGTAGTTGAAGGCCTCGATCCCGCCGAAGCCGGTGGTGGCGTTGCGGGTGCGGGTCTGGTACGCGGCTTTGCTGCCGGTGAAATTGGGGACCTGGCCGGAAACCTTGATGTAGTTTTCGTCGAAGGTCGGGAAGGCATCGGCTTCGGCGGCCTGGGCCCCGGCCCCGAGGAGGGCGCCGGTCAGCACGAGGGCCGAGCGGCGGAGAAACATGGACAGTGCGTTCATGACGTTGCGGTGGTCGGGGGTTAGTAACGCAGGGATTTGCTGGAGTTGGAGCCGTGGACGGCTTCGTGGCAGCCGGCGATCCAGCAGGTGCCGTTCTGGAGGCGGGTCCGGTGGTCCGAACCGCTGACCAAGATCACGCCGTTGCGGTCGGTGGTCTGCAGGTGGCAGCGGAGGCAGAGATTCGCGTCGCGGGCGACGAGCATCTTCTGGTTCACCGAGCCGTGCGGGCTGTGGCAGGCGACGCAGCCTTCCTTCATCGCGTTGTGCCCGAAGATGAAGGGGCCCTTCTGGGCGGTGTGGCACTTGGTGCAGGTCTCGTTCTGGGCCTCGAGCGCGGCGCCGGAGCCGGAGATCGCGTTGCCGCGGTGCGGGTCATGGCAGTCGTTGCAGCTCACCTTGCCGGCGAGGACCGCGTGGCTGTTGGCGAGACTGAATTCGCCGCGCTTGTCCAAGTGGCATTGGAAGCAGGTCTCGGGCTTCGCGCCGGCGTTGACGATGGTGGCTTTGGTGCCGCCGGATTTCACGTGCAGGCTGCCGGGGCCGTGGCAGGCCTCGCAGCCCGTGCTGCCGAGTTTGGCGTCGCCGAGGGCGACGTTGGCGTGCGTGGCGTCGGCGAAACCTTCGACATGTTCGGCGTGGCATTCGGTGCAGGCTTTGTTGCCGACAAACGTGGCGCCGGGAATCAGGGGCGACTGGAGTACCGTCCGGTTCACCATGACGCAGGAGATGAGCAGCAGTCCCCAGGCTGCGGCCCCTCCGAAGAGCAGGGCATTTTTATTGAGGCGTGGTCGAAACTTCATGTTCGGTCAGGGTTGAGTTTGCTTGGGCGATGGGGAACGCGGACTTTTTCCAACGCGTACCTTTATGCCCCAACATCGGCCCGCGGGCTGCGCATCCGTTGCCAAGCAACGCGCAGGGGTTGGTGATTGCGGACCGGCTCCCTTTCCCAAACCGCGCAGGCTGGCCAAGATCCGCGGGAGAAATGCCAGTATCAGCGGAGGTTTCCGCGCCGTCCCTCGCGGCCGGGGAAGGCGGAGGGAGTTTGGAGTTTGCGGGCCGGGTTTTGAGTTTTGGGTTTTGAGTTGGGGCGTGTCAGGGCAGCACGCGGGTGAGCAGCGCATAGACCATCAGGGCGAGGATCGCCAGGCCGGTGCCGAGGAAGACGAAGCCCATCGTGCGGTAGAGCGTCTTCCGGGATTCCCAATCGCTGTGCAGCACGCGGTGCTGTTCCAGTTTGCCGCTCGCGACCAGGCGGTCGTACCAGCGGCGGCGCTCGTGGAGCATTTCCGTTTTCGAGATGTGGCCCGAGAAGATGACCGTATCCATCGGGAATTTATCGAGGCGGAAATGGGTGTTGAAGAAATGGAACGTGAAGATGAAACCCGCGGCGAGCAGGGCTTCGTCCGAGTGCACGACGACCGCGATGTTGATCAGCCAGCCGGGGAGGAAGGTCGTGAAGAACTTCGGGAACCAGAGCACGAGGCCGGAGAGGCCGATGATGGCGACGCCCCAGAACACGGCGAAGTAGTCGAAGCGTTCCCAGTACGTCCAGCGGTCCCATTGCGGGCGCGGGCCGCGGCCGAAGAACCACTTCAGATG
This sequence comes from Opitutia bacterium Tous-C1TDCM, assembly GCA_002288455.1. Classification (GTDB taxonomy): domain Bacteria; phylum Verrucomicrobiota; class Verrucomicrobiia; order Opitutales; family Opitutaceae; genus ER46. The sequence goes on along the minus strand of NEUS01000029.1, from coordinate 28,920 downwards.
GGCGACGAAGTCGCGGCCGTCCTGCAGCGACGGCACCATCGAATCGGGACCGAAGACGGCGCCCCAGAGGCGGCCGAAAGCGAAACGCCCGGTGGCGGGATCGCGCAGCGCGGCGCGGGCGCGCCAGCTCTTCGCGACGATGCTCCACAGGTGGAGGCCGAAGTAGAGGAAGGTGACGAGGGCCGCGAGGTGGTGGAGGACGCGCGCGGCCTCGGGGCCGCCGATGACATCGAACATGAAGCGCGCCCAGGCCGTGTCGTAGAACTTGAGCGGCATGCCGGTGATCACGAGCGTAAGGAAGCTCGTGACGACGAGCATGTGGAGGAACCGCTCGAAGGGATCGAAGCGCCGGTAAGTCTCGGCATCGGCATGCGCGGCGACGCGGGCGGCCCGGAAGGCGGCGGGATCGCGGCGCCAGGCGAGGCCGAAGCGCACGAGCCAGAGCAGCGTGTGGACACCGAAGAAGGCGAACACGGACACGAGCAGCGACGTCATGAAAACGTACACGCCGTGGAGCGCGGGATAGTGTTTCCCGTCGCTCGGGTCGGCGTGCGGCTGGTACTGCGTGAAGGACGCGTTGACGCCGGCGTGGCACTGCGCGCAGGTGGCGACGATGTTGCCGGGAGCGAGGCGGGACTCCGGATTCGTGTGCGGCAGCACGTCGTGGTGGCCGTGGCAATCGTAGCAGGCGGCGACGTCGGGCGCGACGTTGGTGCGGCCGAGCGCCATGGCCTTGCCGTGGTAGGTCTCGCGGTAATTGGCGAGGCGGTCCTCGTGGCATTTGCCGCAGCTCCGGTCGCTCGTCGCCTTGAAGTGCGCGCTGCTCGGGCGCTCGATGCTGTGGGCGGAATGGCAATCCGTGCAGACCGGGCCCTTGGGGTCGCCCTGGAGCAGCAATTGGCCGTGCACGCTGGCGAGGTAGGTTTTCTCGACGCCGACGTGGCAGGTGCCGCAGGTGCCGGCGAGGGCGGCTTTGCTGGTGTGCGCGGCGGCATCCTTGATCGAGCGGATGTCGTGCACGCCGTGGCAATCGTTGCACGAGGGCGAGACGGTGAGGCCCATCTTGAAGAGGCCCTGGCCGTGGATGCTGTCGCGGAATTTCGCGATCGCCTGCGTGGGCCGGAGGCCGAGTTTTTTCGCGGCGGCCTCGTCCTCGTGGCACGTGGCGCAGGTCTGCAGGAGATTGAATTTGAAGGCCGGGGAATCGAGGTGCTTCACCGGCACCATGGTGTGCGCGTCGCCGTGGCAGGTCGTGCAGGTGGCGGCGGGTTTGCCGTCGGCGCGCGTCACGCCGTGGATGCTGGCCTGGAATTGCGCGGCGGCCTTTTCGTGGCACGAGGCGCATTGGGCCGGGGGCAATTTCGAGGCGTGCTCCGCTTCCTTGAGCGTAGTGTGGCAGTCGACGCAGTTGGTTTTGCCGTGGACGGATTTCGCGAACAGCTCGGGCCGGATGCCGATCCACTCGGGCGGCTGCCCCCGTTTCTTCGGTTTGAACTCCGCCTCGTGGCACTCGAGGCAGTCCTTGTTCGGCACCGCGGGCGGCGCCGAAATTGCGATCTCGGCTGCGCCCGCCGCCAGCGCCGTCAGCAGCAGCCCTACGATCTGCGCTTTCATGCGGGGAGCCTACCCCGGAAACGGCCGGGACTCTGCGCACGCGTTGGCCCTTGGCACGCGGTTATTGATCGAACCGGCGCGTCGACCCGGGACGGACCAAATCCGCGCCGCTTCGGCCAAACGCTGCGCACTGCGGCGGCCGGCGCGGGAGTATCGTGCCGGTGCAACTCAACCAGGAGGAACTATGCCCACCGTCAAAATCCAGCTGGAGCAGGCCGAGTTCGACGCCGTCAACCGCTACGCCGAATCGCTGGCCGTGAAACCCGCCGACATCGCCTACGCGGCGCTGAACCGCCTCATGCTCGAGGCGCGGCGTCCCGGGGTCGGCACCGACATCGTCGAAACCGCGGCGTGGCGCCGCGACAACCTGCCGTTGTGGAGCGACTCCGCCGGCGGCCCGCACCTGTACGAGGGCAAGGCCGACGACGAACCCGAGCCGAGCCGGACGCACGGCGTGTGACGCCGCGCCGCGGGCGATCGGTCCTGATTTCCGGGGTCGAGTTCGGTCACGGAGGTCACCGAGCACAGACGGAGTTCACGGAGAACGAACGGGCGGTTCCGCGGTCGGGTTTCCGGACGCCAACGGCCCAGTAAGCGCGAGCGTTCCCGAATTTATGCGACCCTCCGTGTCCTCGGGTTTGCCTCCGTGGACTCCGTGACCCACTGCGTTTTCCGGGATTATTTCTGGATCCCGCCGTTGTGGCAATCGACGCAGGAGAGCTCGGCATCGGGCTCGCCGTCGGGGTGCTTGAACGCGAGGCCCTTGGCGCTGAGCAAGTCGAGGTCGGCGCCTTTGCCCTGCGAGAGAATGGTGTGGCAGGAATTGCAATCGCTGGAACGGACGGGCTGGCCGGCGGCGGATTTGTGTTTGTCGTCGTGGCAGCGGAAGCAGCCGGCCCAGTCCTTGTGGCCGATGTTGTTCGGGTACACGCGCCAGTCGGCTTTGCGTTCGGGGAAAATGGTCGCGGCGAAGATCTGCTGCACGGCGGCGATCGCGCCGGGAATCTCGGGAGCGAGCGCGGGATCTTTGTACTTGGAACGGATGAAGTCGGCGATCTTCTGCGGCGCCTCGGCGGCGGCGGTGATCTTGGATTCCGTCATCGCCTGGACGGCGACGCGTTTGATGTTCGGCAGCTTGAGGGAAAGGGCGCCGGAGGCCATCGCGCCCTCGACCGCCTCGTTGGCGGTGGGGAAATGGTGCGCGGGGCGGTTGTGGCAATCCATGCAGTCCATCGTGCGGATCTGGTCGGCGGGCGGCTCGCCCTTGAAGGCGGCGGTGCGGAAGACCTGCGAGGTGCCGTCCTTGAGATTGGTGACGCGGGTCCAGGGAATGTCCTGCCGCTTCTGGTCGGTCGCGTAGTACTCGACCTTCACGGTGTCGCTCGTGTGCCAGTGGATGCCGCCGAGCGGGCTGCCCGGGGAGCTCTTGTTCACGTGCATCAGCATGCGGACCGTGTACGGCGTGTTCTTTTTGTCGGAGAGGAAATGGTTGTACTCGATCTCGGTGTTGCCGTGGAACTTCTCGGGCCAGTGGCATTTTTCGCAGGTGTCCTTGGCGGGCCGCAGGTTTTTCAGCGGCGTCTCGATCGGGCGCTTGTAGTTGTCGAAGGTGTACGCGATCAGCTGGTGCGTGCCGTTGATCTTGGCCTTGATGAACCACTCGGCGCCGGAGCCGACGTGGCATTGGACGCAATCGACGCGGGCATGGGCGCCGCGCTTGTAGGTGACGAACTCGGGATTCATCGCCTGGTGGCAGACTTCGCCGCAGAACGAATTCGATTCGGCGATGTGGTAGGTCTGGTAGCTGCCGAACGCGCTGATCAGGACGAAGCCGAGGGCGCCGCAGCCGAAGAGAGCGAGCCGGACGCGCTGCCGCGGATCGGCGAAATTGAGGCGCCACTTGTCGGGCTTGGTTTCGGCGTGGACGATCGACCACCGCCGCTGCGCCCACCAGCCGAAGGCGACCAGGCCGAGACCGGCCAGCAGAAAGGCCGGCGAGACGATCCAGGTGAAAATGCCGAGGTAGGGATTTTTGTCCCCCTGCGTGAAATCCATCCACGCGAGCAGCGCGAAGGAAAACATCGCGCCGACGGCGACCACGGCGCCGATGGCGCTGATCCAGTTGTTGAAATGCGAGCGGTTCGGCGCAGGGGGAAGCGGGGTCGGCATGGTCATGGTGCAGGCGCGGGCAAAGGTTCAGGCGGGCCCGCGGGCCGGGCCCGGGGCGGAGCGCCGGCGTTCGCCCCAGGCGCCGCCGGCCGCGGAAACGGAGGAATCAGGATTTGAACTTCCGGATGTACGCCGTGAGTTCTTTGATTTCCTCGGCGGAGAGCTCGTCCTTGTAGGCCTTCATGCGCTCCTTGCCGTTCTTGTCGACGACGCCCTCGGCCGTCGCTTTGTTCATGTCGGCATCCTTCATCTCGGCCTGCACCTTCGCGTCGGTGTAGTCCTTCACATTGAGTTTTTTGCCGGCCTTGGTCTGGCCCTTGCCGTCGGCGCCGTGGCACTTGGCGCAGTGGTTTTCCCAGTTTTCCGCGGCGGGCGCGGCGAGAGCGAGCGCGGCCCCCGCCATGAGGGCGGAACCGGCGAGGATGAGCTTCACATCGAGTTTCATAGGAGAGGTGGATTTTGACGGTTTCCGAACCGGCCGAGTATGCCGCATCCGGCAGCGGCTGGCTGTGCATGGCTTGCGAAGAAAAACGCAGCGGTTGCGTACCGGGCGGCGCAGATCTTGGCCGCGGCGCCCGGCGATCCCCAACCCCTGCGCATGCCTCCGCAAGATCCGCGCAGCCGGCCGCCCTCCCCCTCTGGCACACTGGCCGGATACCCGCCATGAATCCCCACCTCTGCGCTGTCCGCGACTTCTTCGTCTCGCTCCGCCTCACGATCGCCCTGCTGGTTTTCAGCTTCGTGCTCGTGTTCGCCGCCACGTTGGACCAGGTGAACCTCGGCATCTGGGCCGTCCAGGCCAAGTATTTCCGCTCCTTCGTGATCTACGCCGGCTTCGGCGGACTCGCCGTGCCCGTCTTCCCCGGCGGCTACACGATCGGCGGCCTGCTGCTCGCCAACCTCACCGCGGCCTTCGTCTTCCGCTTCAAGTTCACGTGGCGCCGCTCCGGCATGGCCCTCTCCCACGCCGGCCTGATCGTGCTGCTCTTCGGCGAACTCTTCACCGGCCTGTGGCAACGCGACTACCGCATGCGCCTCGACCAGGGCGAAACGCGCAACTACTCCGAGAGCTTCCGCAGCTACGAACTCGCCGTCACCGACATCACCGACCCGGACTTCGACGACGTCGTGGCCGTCCCCGCCTCCCGGCTCGCCGGCCGCCGGGAAGTCCAGCATCAGAAACTTCCGTTCCGGATCCAGACCCTGGCGTATTACCCGAATTCGCTGCTGCAAATGCGTCCGGCCGGCGCCCCGCCGCCCACCGGTCCCGGCCCGGTCGCCAACCGGGATATCGGCCAGCACATCGTGGCCGCGCCGCAGCCTCTGGTCGCAAGTCCGGATGAACTCGACCTGCCCGCCGCCTTTGTGGAACTCGCCGGGCCCGCCGGCGCCCTCGGCACCTGGCTCGTCTCGCCGCAGCTCGCGGCCCCGCAGGAATTCACCGCCGCGGGCCGGACCTGGCGGATCGCGCTGCGGCCGGAGCGGCTCTACCAGCCGTTCCGCCTGACGCTGCTGCAGTTCAGCCACGACCGCTATCCCGGCACCCAGATCCCGAAGAACTTCTCGAGCCGCGTGCGCCTCCGCAGCGACGACGGCCACGAGGACCGCGAGGTGCTGATCGCGATGAACGAACCGCTGCGCCACGGGGGACTCGCCTTCTACCAATCCGGTTTCGAAAACAACGACCGCACCACGATCCTCCAGGTCGTGCGCAACCCGTCCTGGCTTTTCCCCTACATCGCCTCGGGCCTGATGACGCTCGGGCTCACGCTCCAGTTCGGCATCCACCTCGTCGGCTTCGTCGGCAGCCGCGCCGCCCGGACCGCCGCGCGCCCGGGCCCCGCCGCCCCGGGCGCGCCCGCCGCCCAGACCGCCGCCACCCGTCCCACCGTCCCCACCTGCGCATGAAACCGCTCTTCCCCACCCTCGCCGCCGTCGCCGCGCTGCTCGCGGTCGGCTACACCCTCCGGCCCGCGCGCGATGCCGGCGCCTTCGACCTCGCCGGCTTCGGCGGGACCCCCGCCCTCGTCAACGGCCGCATCAAACCTCTGGATACCGTCGCGCGCACCGCCCTGCTCACGCTGCAGGGCCGGCAGCGCGTGCAGACCCTCGACGGCCGCGCCCTTGCGCCGGCGGAGTGGCTGCTCGACGTCATGCTCCGCCCCGCCCTCGCGAACAGCTACCGCACCTTCGAGATCGTGAATCCCGACGTGCTCTCGCTGCTGAGCCTCGCGCCGGCGGACGGGGACGGCGGGAAACGGTTTTCCCTCGCGCAATTGCGCCCCCGGCTGGCGGAAATCGACCGCCAGGCGCGGCTCGCCGACGACGTCGAATCGGCCGTCCGCACACCCTTCCAGAAAGGCATCGTCCAGCTGCGCAACGCGATCGCGCTCTACCAGCACCTCCAGCTGACCTTGGTCGCGAACGACCCGCACGAGTTTCTCGGCCAGCTCGGGCAACTGACCGGCCTGCTCGCGCGGCCGCCCGGCACGGCCACGCCCGCGGAGCAGATTTTGATCCGCGAATTGGGCACGGCGTTCACCACCATGGACCAATTCAGTTCCCTCCACCCCGTGCCGCCGGCAAAGGGCGGCGATCCCACCGCGTGGGCTTCGATCGGCACCGCGTGGACGCGCGCCCTCGAAACCCGGCGGCCGGATCCGGCGGCCGCCGACTTCGCGGCCCTCGCGCAAGCCTGGCACGCCCAGGACGCCCCTGCCTTCAACCGCGCCGTCGCCGCCCACCGCGCGCGCCTCGAGGCCGATTTCCCCGCCGTCATGACCAAGGCCCGCGTCGAGACCCGTTTCAATTCCGCGGAGCCCTTCTACACGAGCGCCGTGCTCTACGTCGCCGCCTTCCTCTGCGCCGTGGTCTCGTGGCTGCGTTGGCCCGCCGCCCTCGGTCCGCTCGCCTTCCGGCTCATCCTGATCGCGTTTGCGCTCTCCACCGCCGGCATCGTTACCCGCATGTGGCTCGAGTCGCGGCCCCCGGTGACGAATCTCTACTCGTCGGCGCTCTTCGTCGGCTGGGGCGCGGTCGCGCTCTGCCTCGCGCTGGAAGCCGTCTATCGCAACGCCATCGGCAGCGTCACCGCCGGGCTCACCGGTTTCGCCACGTTGCTGATCGCGCACCACCTCGCCCTCGGCGGCGACACGCTCGAGATGATGCGCGCGGTGCTCGATTCCAATTTCTGGCTCGCGACCCACGTCGTCACGATCGCGGTCGGCTATTCGGCCACCTTCCTCGCGGGCTTCCTCGGCCTCGTCTACGTGCTGCGCGGCCTGCTCACGCGCTCGCTGGATGGCGCCACGGCGGACGCGATCAACCGGATGATGTACGGCGTGATCTGTTTCGCGACGCTGTTCAGTTTTGTCGGGACCGTCCTCGGCGGCATCTGGGCCGACCAATCGTGGGGCCGGTTCTGGGGCTGGGATCCGAAGGAAAACGGCGCCCTCCTCATCGTGATCTGGAACGCCATCATCCTGCACGCGCGCTGGGCCGGCCTCGTGCGCGCCCGCGGCATCGCGGCGCTCGCCATCTTCGGCAACGTCGTCACCGCCTGGAGCTGGTTCGGCGTCAACATGCTCGGCGTCGGCCTCCACAGCTACGGTTTCATGGACTCCGCGTTCTGGTGGCTGATCGGCTTCGCCGTCAGCCAGGTGCTGGTCATTCTCGCGGCCGCGGTGCCGACCGAATCCTGGCGCAGCTTCCGGGGCATCGCGGCCTCCGGGCGCAGCGGCGGCCCCGGCGCCCCGGCCCCGGCCAGCTGAGCAAAACCCACGTGCGTTGCGGCCGAAGGAACGCCCCCCTCCGGCCCGGCAAGAAGTGCCCCGCTGTGGCCAAGGCGCGCGCAGTCGCGCAACGGAAACGGGAGTAGGTTGCACCCAACCCCTCACGCTATGAATGCCAAACCCCGTCCGAGCGATTTTGTCGCCTTCACCGAGGAGCCGCCGCCGGTTCCCGCCCGGTGGCGCGCCCGCTACGCCACCCTGCTCCGCCTCCGCCAAGCCTTGCTGCTGGAACACGACGAGCACAGCGCCGCCGCCTGCACGCCGCACGAACGCGGCGGCGCCGACGCCCTCGACGTCGCGGAAGACGAAGCCAGCCACCGCACGCTGCTCGCCGAATTGGCCCACGAGGATTCCGCCCTCGCGGAAATCAACGCCGCCCTGCGCCGCATCCACGAAGGCACCTACGGGATCTGCGAAGACTCGGGCCGCATCATCACCGCCGCGCGCCTGCGGGCCGTGCCGTGGACGCGCTGGTGCCGCGATGCCGCCGCGGCCCGCGAAGCCAAGGGCCGCCGGTAGGTTCGGGGCGCCCGGCCCTTTTTGCGGCCGCATCCGGATCAGCCGAACCAGGCCGTCGAGCAAGCCCGGCGGAGAGCCGGGGCAAAATCGAACGGTTCCACCGCGTTCGTGCGGCGGCTGCGACCCATCGGATCGATCTCTCAACCCTCAACTTTCAACGCTCAACTGCGTCGGCTTTCGCTCACACGTAGTCGCGGTAAACCGGCTCGAACATCCGGCTGCGGATGTCGGCCTTGAGATCGGCCGGCCGCGGCACCGTGGCCAGGCCGGACGCATAGGCTTCCTCCGCCACCGCGGTCGCGATCGCGAGCGAAACTTCGCGGATCCGCGTGAGCGAGGGATAGACGCGGCCGACGGCGAGGTCGTCGCCCGAGGCCAATCCGGCCAACGTTCGCGCCGCGGCGAGGAACATCGCGTCGCTGACTTCGCGGGCGCCGCAGGTGAGCGCGCCCATGCCGACGCCGGGGAAGATGTAGATGTTGTTGCCCTGGCCGGGGAGGAAACGCTGGCCGCCGAACTCGACGGGCGCGAACGGACTGCCGCTGGCGAACACCGCGCGGCCCTCCGACCACGTGTACGCCTGCTCCGCGGTGCACTCGGCCTTCGAGGTCGGGTTCGAGAGCGCGAAAATCGCGGGCCGGCGGTTGAGCCGCGCCATCGCGGACACGATTTCCTGCGTGAAGGTCTGCGGCATGCCCGACACCCCGATCAGGGCGGTCGGTTTGATGACTTCGACCGCCTCGGCCAAGGTCGGGATGAACGCATGCGCGTGCGCATACGGCAATTTGTGTTCGGCGAGTTCGCCGAGGCGGGACTGCACGACGAGGCCCTTCGAATCGAAGAACCAGCAGCGGGCGCGGGCGTCCGCTTCGCTCATGCCTTCGGACCGCAGGGCGGCGACGAACAGGTCCGCGATGCCCGTGCCCGCTTCGCCGGCCCCGAGGAAGAGGATGCGTTGCTGCGCGAGCGGTCCGCCGAGCAGCGGCAGCGCGGCCATGAGGCCCGCCAGCGCGACAGCGGCCGTGCCCTGGATGTCGTCGTTGAAACTGGGCAGGCGCGTCCGGTACTTCTGCAGCAGCCGGAACGCGTTCGTGTTGCCGAAATCCTCCCATTGCAGGAGCGCCTGCGGGAAAACCGTGCCGACGGCGTCGACGAATTCCTCGATGAACTCGTCGTACGCGGCGCCGCGGGCCCGCCGCTGCTTGATGCCGATGTAGAATTCGCCATCGAGCAGCGGTTTGCTGTCCGTGCCGACATCGAGCGTGATCGGCAGGGTGTAATACGGGTGCACGCCGGAGCACGCGGTGTAGAGCGCGAGCTTGCCGATGGGGATGCCCATGCCGAGCGCGCCGAGATCGCCGAGCCCGAGGATGCGCTCGCCGTCCGTGACGACGATGAGGCGGACACCTTCGTGGGGCCACTCGCGGAGAATCTCGGCGATGCGGCCGCGTTCGCGCAGCGTGATGAAGAGCCCGCGCGAGCGGCGGTAGATGGCGCCGTATTCGAGGCAGGCCTGGCCCACCGTCGGCGTGTAGATGAGCGGCACCATCTCCTCCACGTGGTCGACCACGAGGCGGTAGAACAGCACCTCGTTCCGGTTCTGCAGATTCGCGAGGTAGATGTATTTCTCGAGGTTGTCCGACTTGCGGCGGACCGCGGCGAGGCTGCGCTGCAGTTGCTCCCCCAGGGTGAAGACGCGCGGCGGCAACAGGCCGCGCAGGCCGAGCGCGTCGCGTTCGCGTTCGGTGAACGCCGTTCCCTTGTTCAGCAGCGGATCGGCCAGCAACGCCGCGCCGCGCGGCATCGAGGTTCCACCCCACGCGGACAAGCCGGAAACCGGACGGGAAGCTTTCATCGCCGCACAGTAGCGGAAGCGCGGCGCGCCGCCTCCGCGCTTCTTGCCGATCCCTGCGCCCTCCTTGCCGCGTGCCCGGCCCCGCAAAATCCGCGCGCTCTCGCGCAACCCAGGCGCAGCCCGGCCCGCCCCCTTCTGCGATAGTGTCCGCACCCACTCCCATGACCGCCACGACTGATCTCCCCACCGCCGCCGAGATCCTCGATCTCGACCTGATCCGCAAGTACTCGGTCCCCGGCCCACGCTACACGTCCTATCCGCCCGCGACGAAGTTCACCGCCGACCTGCCTTCGCTCCGGCTCGAAGCCGCCATCGCCGCCGACAACGGCCCCGGCGCCGGCCCCATCTCCCTCTATTTCCACCTCCCGTTCTGCGAGACGCTCTGCTGGTACTGCGGCTGCAACACCGTGATCACCCGCCGCCGCGCCTCCGCCGGCGAGTACCTCGACGATCTCGCCCGCGAGATCAAACTCACGGCGGCGCGGATGGACCGCACCCGCCCCGTTTCCCAGATCCATTTCGGCGGCGGCACCCCGACTTTTTTCCCGCCGGCCGAACTCCGCCGCCTCGGCGCCCTCATCCGAGATTCGTTCCCGAATCTCGCGCCCGACTACGAATTCGGCGTCGAGATCGACCCGCGCCGGCTGACCCGCGACCACGTCGAGGCCCTCCGCGAGATCGGCGCCAACCGCGCCTCGCTCGGTATCCAGGACACGGATCCGCGGGTGCAGCTCGCGATCCACCGCGTGCAGCCGATGGCGGCCAACCGCCAGGCCTTCGTCTGGCTGCGCGAGGCCGGCTTCGAGTCCATCAACGTCGACCTCATCTACGGCCTGCCGATGCAGACCGCGGCCACGTTCGCCAAGACGATCGCGGACGTGCTCGAACTCGGGCCCGACCGCCTCTCGGTTTTCAGCTACGCCCACGTGCCGTGGATCAAGCCGTCGCAGCGCATCTTCGACGACCGCGCGCAGCTGCCGGGACCCGAGGCGAAACTCGGGATGTCCGCCCTCGCCCACGAGCACCTGACCGCCGCGGGCTACGTCGACATCGGCCTCGACCATTTCGCCCGGCCGACCGACTCCCTCGCCCTTGCGCAGCGCGCCGGCACCCTGCACCGCAATTTCCAGGGCTACAGCACGCAGGCCGACGCCTCGCTCTACGGCTTCGGCATCTCGTCGATCTCCTCCACCCCCGACAGCTACCGCCAGAGCTTCAAGACCCTCGAGGAATGGCGCGCCGCCCTCGACCGCGGCGAGCTGCCCACGGAACGCGGCCTGCGGCTCACCGCCGACGACCGCCGCCGCCGCACCCTGATCATGCGGCTGATGTGCGACCGCCGCCTCGATTTCGACCGGCTCTCCGCCGAACTCGGCCTCGACGTGCGGCAGGAGTACGCCGCCGAGATCGCCGGCCTCGCCGACCTCGCGGCCGACGGTATCGTAACCGTCGATACGGCCGGCGTGGCCGTGACACCCGCGGGCGTCCCTCTGCTGCGCGTGATCGCGATGCGATTCGACGCGACTTTCGTGCCCGGGAAGACCGCCCACTCGCGCACGATCTGACCCTTTGCCAACCGCGGGCGCGCCGGGCCCGCTCCCAACCCGTCCCCCGGATCGGCCGGCCCCGATCCCGTCCTTACCCGCCATGAAAAAGATCAAGCACCTCCGCGCTTCGTGGTACTTCTCGGCGATGGCCGCCGCCGTCGTCGTCGGCCTGATGGTCGGCAACACGGTCGAAAAATCCTTCGGTCTCCACGTGCCCATGGTCCCGCTCGCCGCGCTCTGCATCGGCGCCGTGGCCGTGGTGGTCTCGCTGATTTACGACGGCTGCGACTAGCTCGGCACCGGGCCGCACGCCCCCTGTTCCGGCCGGAATCCGGCCGGGGCGGGAACAATTTTGCCCAAGGCGGCAATTGGCCAAAGCCTTGCCGGACAAGGCCGGAGATAAAAGCCCACGACCGGCCTGAGTAGATCCGCTCCCGTGCCAGAACAACGGGTTCCCGCTAGAGTGGCGGCATGACGCTTCGTCAAACCTCCTCCACTTCCCGTACCTGGACCATCAAGTCCCGCATCGCTTTCGGCTTCGCCGGCGTGATGGTCGCCACGCTCGCCCTGGGCGCGGCTGCGTTCTACCAGTTCGACCGCGTCGACAAGACCACGACCTTCATGGCCAACGATCCCTATCCCGGGACGGTGGCGATCTACGAACTCGAGACGCTGATCCAGCATCACTACAGCGACGTCCTGCGCTACCAGATCGCCGACGCCGCGACCCGGCCCGAACTCGCCAAGGAACTCGCCGCCGCGATCAAGGACGAGGCCAAGACCGCCGACGCCTACTTCGCGACCATGACGCTCGACGAAGACCGCGCGATGTTCGCCAAACTCGCCGAGTACCGGCAGACCTTCGCCGCCGCCGCCGACGCAGTGGTCAAGCTGATCGACGCCGGCAAGAGCGACGCCGCCGCCGCCAAGATCAACGGCGAACTCGCCGCCGCCTTCAACCGCGTCAACGATCAGGTCGCGACCATGGAGGCCTGGAACCGCAAGATGGCCGAACAGGCCCTCGCCGACATCGACGCCACCGTCCACTCCGGCATGCGCTTCATTCTCATCGGCCTCGCCGCCGCCGTCCTGGTCACCGCGACGCTCGCCGTCGTCATCATCCGCAGCATCCGCCGCGCCCTTGATCGGGTCGCCTTCGCCATCTCCTCCGGCTCCGACCAGGTCGCGAGCGCGTCCGGCCAAGTCTCTTCTTCCAGCCAGTCCCTCGCCTCCGGTGCCAGCGAACAGGCCGCCAGCCTCGAGGAAACGAGTTCGTCCCTCGAGGAGATGTCCTCGATGGCGAAGCGCAATTCCGAGGGCGCCGGCCGCGCCAAGTCCCTCGCCGCCGAAGCCCGCGTCGCCGCCGATGCCGGCGCCAACGACATGCAGGCCATGTCCGTCGCGATGCAGGAAATCAAATCCTCGAGCGACGATGTCGCCAAAATCGTGAAGACGATCGACGAGATCGCGTTCCAGACGAACATCCTCGCCCTCAACGCCGCCGTCGAGGCCGCCCGCGCCGGCGAAGCCGGCCTCGGTTTCGCGGTCGTCGCCGACGAAGTCCGCAGCCTCGCCCAGCGCAGCGCCGTCGCCTCGCGGGAAACCGCCGCCAAGATCGAGAGCGCCATCGCCAAGACCGCGCAGGGCGTGCAGCTCTCCGCCAAGGTCACGACCAATCTCACCACCATCGTCGCCAAGGTCCGCGAAGTCGACGAGCTCATCGCCGAAGTCGCCACCGCCAGCCAGGAACAGACCGAAGGCGTCCAGCAGATCAACGTCGCCGTCGCCGACATGGACAAGGTCGTCCAGAGCAACGCCGCTTCCGCCGAGGAAAGCGCCGCCTCCGCCGAGGAATTGAACCAGCAGGCCGGCGCCCTGAACTCCGCCGTCGCTTCCCTCCGCGTGCTCACCGGCAGCACCCAGTCGGCCGCGCCTGCGCCGGCCGACACCGCGGATCGCATCAAGCGGCCGACGCTCCCGACGTCGTCCATCCAGCACCACCATCCGGCTTCCGGCGCCCGCCGCACCGCCGCCCGGCCGTCCGCGCAGGCCGCCGACGACGATCACTTCGGCGACTTCGAGTCCTCCGATTCGGATCTTTCCTCCGGCCGCCGCAACTGAGCCCGGACCAACCTGCTCCGACCACGTCCATGAGCTCTTCCGCTCCGACCACCGTTCCGCCCACCGCCGTCGCCGGCAAATACCTGACCGTCGGTCTCGGCGAGGAGTCCTACGCCGTTTCGGTCCTGAAGGTCCGCGAGATCATCCGGATCCAGAAAATCATTCCGGTGCCGCAGATGCCCCCGAGCATCAAGGGCGTCATCAACCTCCGCGGGCGGGTCATCCCGATCCTCGATCTGCGCACGCACTTCGGCCTCCCCGCCGAAACCACCGCGCACACCTGCATCATCGTGGTGCAATTGCTCGGCCCCGCCGGCAACGCGCTGCTCATGGGCCTCATCGTCGACGCCGTCCAGGACGTCGCGCTGATCACCGCCGCCGAGATCGAGCCGGCGCCGGAATTCGGCGCCTCCGTCCGCGCCGACTACCTGCTCGGCCTGGCGAAAAACAAAGGCCAGGTGCGCCTCCTCCTCAACCTCGACCGCGTCATCGACCCGGCCGCGGTCGACACCCTCGCCGCCTCATGACCCCCTCGCCCTCGCTGCCCTCCAGCCTGCGTTCCCTGTTCATCGATCTCGCCAGCCGGCCGCCCGTGGCGCCGCCCCCCGTGGGGCTGCCCTACCTGCTCGTCGCCGCGGCCGAAACGACGTACGGCGTGCCGTTCCTGCAGGTGCGCGAGGTGCGCGCGGCCGCGGACCTCATGGTCGACGGCCGCTTGCCGGAAATCAGCGACGAAGCCGTCGTCGTCGCCGGGCAGACCCTGCCGTTGCTGAATCTCCGCTCCTTCCTCGGCACCGCGACGCCGCTGAATCCCGATTCGCGTTTCGTCATCATGTCCCCCGGCCTGGCCGAATGGCAAAATTCCTCGATCGCGATCCTCGTCGATCGGGTCGGGCCGGTGATCAACCTCGAAGCCGGCGATCTTGAAACCACCGCCGCGTTCGGCCCGATCAGTTTCGCGTATCCGCTCGGCCTCGGCCGGATCCGCAACGAACGCCGTTTCCTGATCAACGTCGACCGCCTCCTGCCGGCCCGCGCCCACCCGCCGGCAGGCCGCCACCGCGGTCCCGCCGAACCGGAAACGCGCGGTTGAACGCGGGGAGCCGGGCGCAGCGGGACTCATGCGGTTGAGAGAGTCCGGCTGAGAATTGAGAGCAAAACCGTCGGGTTCGTCAGGCTGCCGGCTTCGGCGACGTATTCCGGGCCTCGGCGGATCGATCTCTCAACCCTCAACTTTCAACTCTCAACTCCTCCGCGACCCGCCTACGCCTCGGCCATTTCCCGTTCCGCCAACGGCACCGGCGCCGCCCCGCGCATCGCGTGGTCGCGGACCGCCGTCGCCAACCTCCGGCCGGAGGCGAGGCAGTTGGAAAGCGAGATGCCGTCGCGGCCGTTGCCGCCGATGAACAGCCCGGGCGCCGCCCGTTCCACCGCCGTCATCGCGTCGAGCCGCGCCCCGTAGCCGAGCGTGTACTGCGGGATCGCCCGCGGCCAGCGCCGCAGGTGCACGTAGGCCGGCGCGCCCCGCGTCCCGAGCAGCCGCTCCAATTCCGCCGTCACGACGGCCAGCAATTCCGCGTCCGGCAGCGCCGCCAGCTCCGGCTGCCGCGTGCCGCCGACAAAGCTCGTCAGCGCCACGTGGCCCGCCGGGGCCCGGCCCGGGAAGAGCGAGCTCGAGAACAGCGTGCCGAGAATCCGGCCCGCCTCCACCTGCGGCATCAGCACGCCGAAGCCGTCGAGCGGATGCGCCACGGCGTCGCGGCGGTATCCGGTAAAAACGGACACCACCGGCGGGTGCTCGATCGTGCGCAGCGCGCCGAGCCGGTCCGCGGCGGCGAAGCCCGCCAGCGGCAGCGCCGCCAGCGCATCCGCGGGCAGCGCGCAGACCACGGCGTCGAAAATCCGCGTCTCGGCCGCGCCGTCGCATTCCGCCGCGATTTCCCAGCGGCCGCCGTGCGGCGCGATCCGCCGGACCGCGGTGCGGAGCCGGACCGCGTCGCCGAGCGCCGCCGCCAAAGTCCGCGGCAGTTCCTCCAGGCCTTCGGGAAACGAGAACATGCGGCCCTTCGGCCCGCCGCTCGCGTTGCGCCGGGCGAAGGCGCCGCGCAGGAGCGAACCGTGTTCCTGCTCCAGCGCGTGCAGCTTCGGGAAACCGGACCGGACCGAAAGCCGGGCCGGGTCGCCGGCATAGACGCCGCCGACGAACGGGTTCACCGCGTAGTCGAGGAACTCGCGGCCGAGGCGGCGGACCACGAAGTCCGCGACGCTTTCCTCGGCATCCGCGGGGCTCTTCGCCCGGAACGGCTCGCCGAGCAGATTGAGTTTCGCGCGCCAGGAAAACAGCGACGTGGCCGCGAACGCCAGCGGCGAGGCCGGCATTTGCACCGGGCGGCCGCCGCGGACGATGTAGCGGTTGTTGGCCTCCGGGGATCCGTAGATCCGGCGGGACTCCAGCCCGATCTCGGCGATGAACGCCGCGACGTCGGGCGAGGTTTCCAGCAGCGAGTTCGGCCCGAGCTCATGGAGCCAGCCGCCCTCGCGGTGCGCGCCGATCGCGCCGCCGACGCGGTCGCTGCGCTCGAACACGGTCGGGCGGAAGCCCGCGGCGCGCAGGTGCCACGCCGCGGTCAGGCCGGTGATGCCGGCGCCGATGACGGCGACGGCGGGAGTGGGGGGGAGGGGGATCATGGTGGGAACGGGGAGCGGACCTCTACTCGACGGGATCGAGCAGCCGGAATTGGATCGGCACCCGCATGCGGGTCGCGACCTTCCGGCCGGCGCGCATGCCGGGGCGGAATTTCCAGCGGCCCACGCCCGCGATCGCGGCATCGTTGAAGCCGGTGTGCGTGCTGTTGATCACGAACGGATCGAGCACCAGACCCTGGGTATCGACGACGAATTCGACGATCACCGTCGCGGTGTTGGCCTCGCGCCGAAACTGGTGCGGGAAGAGCGGCGCCGGTTGCAGCACGGGCTCCGGGATGCGGTCGAGATCGTCGAGATTGAAGATCTTGCCGATGCTCTCGGCCAGCTTGCGGCCGCCGCGGAAGTTCTCGGGGATGACGGTGATGTTGGCGTTGCTGAAATCGGGTTTCTCGATGAGCGAGGTGAAGTTGACCTGCTGCACGAAGTCCGTCGGCCGCGGCAGCTGCGGCAGATCGGCCTGCATCGGCACAAGTGTCGCCAAGTCCGGCGCCGGCGCGTTGTCGTCGGTCGGCACGGGCTCCGGTTCCTCGAGTTCCTTGAGGTCGGGCATCTTCATCGTGAGCAGCAGCATCTTCTGGGGCGGGGCGGCCGGCGCGGCCTTTTCCGGCGCCTTGCCGAAACCGAACAGCACCGCGAGGTGCAGTCCGAGGGAGAGCCCGACCGAGGTGCCGACCAGCAGGCGCGAACGTTTTTGCGTCGGGTAGCGCCACGCGCCCGGCTTGGTTGCAGCGGCCGAATTCGGACGCACCTCCTTCGCGGCCGCGGCGCCGAGGGAGATGGGGTAATGTGTGATCATGGCCGGAGTGTACGCCTCTCCGCCCGCCGCTGCTTCGCACGCCTTGCCGAGACCTGTGCATGCGTTGCCCGCGCCGCTCCCGCTCCCGCGGAAAGACCAAGAAATGCACATCACTTCGCATGGCCTGCGCAGCATCCGCACTTTGCTCGCGCCGGCCCTTGCCCCACGGTGAAAATACCTTCCCGCCATGCATTCCCAATGGAAAACCCGGGCCGTCTCCGCCGCCGACGTGGTGTCGGCGATCCGCAGCGACACCAACGTCTTCATCCACGGCGCCTGCGCCACGCCGACTCCTTTGATCGAGGCGCTCTGCGCCCGGCGGGATCTCGCCGCGGTGCGGCTCTACCACCTCCACACCGCCGGCCCCGCCCCGTTCGCCGCACCCGGCCGCGAACAGGAATTCCGCTCCGTCTCGCTCTTCACCGGCGCCCCCCTGCGGCCCGCGATCCAGGAAAACCGCGCGGACTTCGTGCCCATTTTCCTCTCCGATATCCCGGGTCTTTTTCTCTCCGGCTCGGTGCCGCTCGATGTCGCCGTCCTCCAGGTCTCGCCGCCCGACCGCCACGGCATGTGCTCGCTGGGCACGTCCTGCGACGCCGCCAAAGCCGCCGCCGAGACGGCGCGCATCGTCGTCGCCGAAATCAACGAGCAGATGCCCCGCACCCACGGCAACAACGTGCTGCCGCTCGACCGCATCCACGCCTTCATCGCCACCGACCGACCGCTCTTCGAGCACCACCCGGAACCGGAAACCGCGATCGAGGCCCGCATCGGCGAAATCGTCGCCGAACTCGTCGAGGACGGCTCCACGTTGCAAATGGGCATCGGCGGCATTCCCGACGCCGTCCTCAGCCGGCTCCACGGCAAACGCGATCTCGGCATCCACACCGAAATGTTCTCCGACCGGGTCGTCGATCTCGTCGAATCCGGCGCCGTCACCAACCGGCTCAAGGCCGTCGGCGTCGGCCGCATCGTCACCAGTTTCACCAACGGCACGCGCCGCCTGTTCGAATTCATCCACGACAATCCGCTCGTCGCGTTCTACCCCTGCGACTGGACGAACGACACGTCCGTGATCCGGAAAAACCCGAAAGTCGTCGCGATCAATTCCGCGATCCAGATCGATCTCACCGGCCAGGTCTGCGCGGACTCGATCGGGCACCGCATCTTTTCCGGCATCGGCGGGCAGATGGACTTCATCCGCGGCGCGGCTCTTTCCCGCGGCGGCAAACCGATCATCGCCCTCCCCTCGACCGCCGCCGGCGGCAAAGTTTCCCGCCTCGTCGTGCAGCTCAATCCCGGCGCCGGCGTCGTCACCACCCGCGGCCACGTGCACTGGGTCGTCACCGAATACGGGGCCGTCAACCTCCACGGCAAGACCCTGCGCGAGCGCGCCGATGCGCTCATCTCGATCGCGCACCCGGATTTCCGCGCCGAGCTCCGGCGCGACGTCGCCCGCCTGCGCCCCCAGCCCCCCCCGGCTCCCTGAACCCGCGTCCGCCCCCCGCTCCCATGCCCTACCCTGCGCTCTCGTCCGCCCCTTCGCAGCCGCCCGCTTCGGCGGCCGCCGCCCCGGCGCCGGCGCCGAGCCGGCTCTCGTCGCAGCAGAGCCGCACCCTGGTCGGCCAATTGCGCCGCTCCCAGGTTTTCCGCGACTACGAACAGGCCTTCCGCGAAACCACCGGCCTGCCGCTCGCCCTCCGGCCGATCGAGGCCTTCGATCTGCCGCACCACGGCGACCCGAAGGAGAACCCGTTCTGCGCGCTGATGGCCACGTCCAACCATTCCTGCGCCGCCTGCCTGCAACTGCAGAAACGCGTCGAGGAAGAGGCCCAGCTCGAACCGAAAACGCTCAAGTGTTTCGCCGGCATGTGCGATTCCGCCGTCCCCGTCCGCGTCGGCGAAAACCTCATCGCCTTCCTCCAGACCGGCCAGATTCTGCTCCACGCGCCGAAGCAGTCGGATTTTTCCAAGGCCACGCGCGAACTCGTCAAACTCGGCACGCAGATCGACCTGAAGCGGCTCGAGGAAGCGTACTTCCAGTCCCGCGTCATCACGAAGAAACAGTACGAGTCGATCGTGCGCCTGCTCACGATCTTCGCGCAGCATCTCTCCGCGCTGAGCAACCAGCTCATGGTCCAGGGTGCCGCCGCGGAATCGCCCGCCATCGCCCGCGCCCGCACCTTTATCGCCGAGCACCACGCCGACGAACTCTCCCTCACCGAGGTCGCCCGCTCCGTGAACATGAGCGCGTTCTATTTCTGCAAGTCCTTCAAGAAGGCGACCGGCATGACGTTCACCGACTACCTCGCCCGCGTCCGCATCGAGAAGGTGAAAAACCTGCTGCTCAATCCGCACAAGCGCGTCAGCGAGGCCGCCTACGAGGCCGGTTTCCAGTCCCTCTCCCAGTTCAACCGCGTCTTCCGGCGCATCGCCGGCGAATCGCCGACCACCTTCCGCGACCGGCTCCACTCGTCCGGGTCCCGTTGAATTCCGCCGGGGCTTGACCCGCATCAAGGCGGCGGGCCGTCTCGCCGGCTACCTTCGTCCATGCCCCGCCCGCCCTTGCGCCTGCTGCTCGGTTCCCTGCTCTGCGCCCTCGGCGCCGGCGCGGTCTCCGCGCAATCGCTCCCCGACTACGAACAACCGCCGGTGAGCTATTCGACCACGGCGCCGGACGATGCCATGACGCAGTTCCAGCGGCGTCTCGCCGCCGGCGAAATCGCGCTGGGCGGCACGGGCCGCGAGGTGCTCCGTGCGGTGCTCGACGCCTTCGGCGTCCCGGCGGCGAGCCAGATGCTGGTCTTCTCGAAAACCAGTCTCCAACGCGGCCGCATCCGCCCGAGCCGGCCCCGCGCGCTCTACTTTTCGGATACGACCACGATCGGGTGGGTCCCGGGCGGCCTGATCGAAGTCGCCACCGTCGACGCCCAACTCGGGCCCGTCTTCTACGCCGTCGACACCACCGGCCTGCCGGCCCGCCCCGCCCGCATCGAGCGCGACGCCGATTGCCTCCGTTGCCACGGCGGCACCTTCGTCCGCGATGTACCCGGTTTGTTCGTACGCTCCGTGTTCCCGGCCGAGAACGGCGAACCCCTCCTGCGCCACGGCAGCGTCGTCGTCGACGACCAGACGCCCTACGACCAACGCTGGGGCGGCTGGTACGTCACCGGCTACCGCGGCACCCTCGAGCACCGCGGCAACGCCTTCGGCCGCGAGCAAGGCGACGCCCTTGTCTTCCAACCGCACGCCGGCCGGCCCGACGAGCTGTCCGCCTTCTTCGATCCGGGCGACTACCTCGCGGCGACCAGCGACGTCGTCGCGCTCGCCGTT
This sequence comes from Opitutia bacterium Tous-C1TDCM, assembly GCA_002288455.1. Taxonomy (GTDB): domain Bacteria; phylum Verrucomicrobiota; class Verrucomicrobiia; order Opitutales; family Opitutaceae; genus ER46. The sequence continues at coordinate 8,469 of NEUS01000029.1, read as the reverse complement.
TACGAACACCAGACCGCAATGCAGAACGCGCTCACCCGCGCCGCCTTTTCCGCGCGCCGGATGCTGCACTACCAGCATTCGCTGCAGCAGACCTTCAAGGAGCCCAAGACCGACGAACCGGCCTACGACAGCGTCCGCAGCGTCTTCGCCGGCGCCGTGGAAAACGTCGTCGACCGCCTGCTCTTCCGCGGCGAGGCCGCGTTGCCCGCGGGAATGGAAGGCCACGCCGCCTTCCGCACCGCGTTCGCCGCCGGCGCCCCGCGCGGCCCGCACGGCCGCTCGCTGAAGGACCTCGATCTCAAGGACCGCCTCTTCGCCCAACGGTGCAGCTATCTCATCTATTCGCCGATGTTCCGCGCGCTGCCGCCGCCGCTGCTGGCGCGGATTCTCGACCGCCTCGACGCCGCCCTCCGGGGCGAGGACCCCGGCGACCGCTACGCCTATCTCCCGGCCGGCGAAAAGGCGCGGATCCGGGAAATCCTCCTCGCCACGCACCCGGAATTCCGGGCCCGGTTCGGGGCCGCGGCCCGCTGACCGCGGGTCCCGTTGTCACGACAGTCCGGATACGCCGGCCCGGCCGAACTCACGCAGTTGCGGCAGCGTGGCTGACGGTCGGAAGCGGAACCGTTCGGTTCCGCGGGTTGCGGGCTGCGGCCAGGTTTTCCGCGCCTCCGTCGGCCCGGTCTTTCAACCGACAACTTTCAACCCTCGACTGCACCCTGCCGGCTCAGGTGTGCACGAACGCCGGCAAGGGTCCGCCGACGGTGCATTCGTTGCGGTCCGGCGCCCGGGTCCGGAATTGGCACACGCCGCAGAAGGCTTCGATCTCGCGCCGCGCAATGGAGTTCAGCACCTGCTGCAGCTCCTCGAAGGAGGCATCGCGGCCGATCGCATCGAGGCCCGGCGTCGCGGCCTGCACCAAAATCATGCCCTCCTGCAAAGCCTGTTCGGCCGCGGCAAAGTAGCCGAGCAAGGGATTGCGCCCGCAGGGACATTCGTGGCGGTAGTCGACGGCCGCCGTCCGGCGCAGAATCCGTTTGCGGGTCGCCGGCTGGAGCAGCGCCCGCTCGATCTCGTCGAGCGTCCAATCGATCAGGTGCACGAGCGCGTCGGGATTGCCGAGCGGCGTGGCCGCGCGTTCCGCATGCAGCAAGTCGGCCCATCGCTCCCGGATTTTCGGACGGCGAGAACGCAGTGCGGTCAGGAGCTCCTCTTGCATGTCTCCAGCCTACGGAAAATCGCCCGGGGTCGCTCCGCGCCCGTTGGCTGGGATTGCGCATGGGTTGGCAAGCGGCCGCCGCCGCCTGCCTTTACGGGCCGAGTTGCTGCGTCTCGACCCAGCGCACGGCGTGCCGGATCAGCGCCGTGGCGTCGCGGAGTTCCAGCTTCTCTTTGATGTTCGCGCGGTGCACATCGACCGTCTTGGGACTGAGGTGCAGCTGCTCCGCGACGTCGCGCGTGCTCTTGCCCTGGCCGATGAGCTGGAACACCTCGAACTCCCGGTCGGACAGTTTCTTGATCGGCGAACTCGAACCGCGCGGCCGCTCGCCGGCCAGACCTTCGAGCAGGCGGGCCGACATGGCCGGACTGACATAGACTTCGCCGCGGAGCACCTGGCGGATCGCCGTCATCAGCCGCTCGCCGCCGGCTTCCTTCATGATGTAGCCCCGCGCCCCCGCGCGCAACGCGCGTTCCGCATAGACCGCTTCGTCGTGCATCGAAATCACGAGCACCGAAAGGCCCGGTGCCGCGGCCAGCAGGTCCTTGATGAACTCGAGTCCGCTGCGCCCCGGCATCGTGAGATCCGTCAGGACCAGATCCGGCCGGGTGGCTTCGACTTCCCGGAACGCCTCCGTCGGATTGCCCGCCTCGCCGCAGATGATCAGGTCCGGCTGCCGTTCGATCAGCGCCGCGAGGCCGACGCGCATGAACGGATGGTCGTCGACCAACAGGACGCGCTTCTTGGCCGGGGCGGAGACGGGCTTGGCCGGGGACGCGGACGGGCTTTTTTTCATGGGGACAGGGAAAGGCGGCAACGAATCGTGACCCCGCCGCCCCGCGTGGGCCCGAGCTCCAGCTCGGCGCCGATGACGTTGGCCCGATGCCGCATCACTCCCAGGCCGATGCCGGGCGGCACGGCGGCCTTGGCCTTGGGCATACCGACGCCGTCGTCGGCGATTTCAAGCCAGAGCTCCCGGTCCGTCTGCGCGAGGGTGATGACGACTTCGCCGGCCTTCGCGTGCTTGAGCGCGTTGTTCACCGCTTCCTGGGCGATGCGGTAGAGGTGGCCGGCCCGGAAGGGATCGGGAAACGTGGTCGCGCCGCTCGTTTTGAAACGGCAGCGCACGCCCCGCAGGCTGTTCGTGCGCTCCGCCAGCGCGGCCAGGCCGATGTGCAGCGCATCGGGATCCTCGCCGACCGGCACGAGGCCGCGGGCGAGAAACCGCGTCTGCATGATCGCCTCCCGCAGCATCCGGCACATCCGCTCGAGCCCGGCCGCGAGCGGCGCGTTGCCCGCGGCGTCTTCCTTCAGCATCGTGCACATCAGTTCGAGCGCCGTGAGTTGCTGGCCGAGATTGTCGTGCAGATCCGCGCCGATGCTGTGGCGCTCGCGTTCGCTCACCGCGATGATTTCCCGCTCGAGCCGTTTCTGCTCCGCCTGCGCGGCCGCCAGCGCGCGTTCCGCGTGCACGCCGGCGAGCGCGCGGCGCACCACGGCGGGCAGCAGATCGAGCAGCGCCGTATCCTTCATCACGTAGTCGAGCGCGCCCTGTTTCATCACTTCCACCGCGACCTTCTGGTCGCCCTGCCCCGTCACGACCACGAACGGCACCGGCTCGCGGTCGCGCTGCAAGTCGGCGACCAACCCGGGCCCGGCGCCGTCCGGCAGCTTCAGATCCAGAATCATCAGGTCCGGCGGCGCGGCGGCCAGCTCGGCCCGCGCCGCTTGCGCCGAGACCGCCGTCGTCACCTCGAACTCCTCCGCCCGCAGCGTCTCCGCCATGAGAATCAGCAAACCTTCGTCGTCGTCGACGACGAGAATGCGCGGCGGGGACGCGGGGGCAGGCACGGCGCTCAGTGGGAGCAGACCGGGGGCAAAACGAACAGGGAAACGAAGAGCCCGAGGCGCCGGATCGCTTCGGCGAAACGGTCGTAGTCGACCGGTTTCTGGATGTAGACGTTGCAGCCGAGTTCGTAGCACCGCTCGACCTCGCGGGTGTCGTCGGTCGTCGTGAGCATGATGACCGGCAGTTTGCACAGCTCCGGATCGGCCTTCAGCCTCCGCAGCACCTCGATGCCGTCGACCTTGGGCATGCGGATATCGAGGAGCACCAGGTAGGTCGCGGGCAAATCGGCCGAGGGCAGCCGCGCGAAGAAGTCGAGAATCGCCTGCCCGTCGCGGAAATGCAGAATCGGGTTGGGCAGGCCCGCCGCCTCGAGATTCTCGCGGATCAAAATCGCGTGCCCCTCGTCGTCGTCGGCGATGAGGATGGTGGGGACGATGGCGGCTTGGTTCATGCGGTGGGAGCGGCGGACTCTACGGCCGGCAAGGCGACAAAGAAAGACGAACCTTCGCCCGGACGGCTCTCAATCCAAATCCGGCCTTTCTGCCGTTCCAGCACCCGCTGCGCGATCGTCAGCCCGAGTCCCTCGCCGGCACTCGCCTCGGGATTCAGGCGGTGGAAGATATCGAAGATCTTGCCCTGGTGCTCCGCCGCGATGCCCACGCCGTTGTCGCTCACCGCGTAGATCGCCTGCCCGGCCTCGACGCGGCCGGTCACCCGCACCCGGAGCGGGCGCGCCGGGTCCCGGTACTTGAGCGCGTTGTCCACGAGGTTCGCGAAAACCTGGTTGGTCTGCCCCACGTCGCCGAGACAGGTCGGCAACGCCTCGACGGCCACCTCCGCCCCCGCCTCGTCGAGCTGGAATTTCATCGCCGCGACAATGTCCGCCATCATGCCCTGGATGTTGAGCGGCCGGATCGTCAAAGCCACACGGCCGAGCCGCGAGTAGCGCAACAGGCCCGCGAGCAACGTTTCCATTTTCGCCACGCCGGCGTTGATGAATTTAAGGGCCTGCGGAATCGCGACGTCGACCGGCTGCCGCAACGCCGCCGCCGGCACCGCGCCTTCCGGACCGGCCGCCGCGGCCGCGGCGCGGATCGCGGCGCACGCCCGGTTGAGCTGTTTGCCGAAGCCCTGCACGTTGACGAGCGGGGACCGCAGGTCGTGCGACACCGTGTAGACGATGGCCTCGAGCTCCTTGTTTTTTTCCGCGAGCTCCGCCGCCACCCGGTTCAATTCCTCCTCGTTGGCCTTGCGCGTCGTGATGTCCGTGCGGATCGCGACGTATTGCCGCGGTTTGCCGTCGGCCGCCAAAAACGGGAAAATCGTCGTCTCGACCCAGTACAGCGTGCCGTCCTTCGCGCGGTTTTTGATCTCCCCGCGCCAGACGCGGCCGCGCCCGATCGTCGCCCACACCTCGCGGAAAAACTCCCGGCCGTGGTACCCCGAATTGATGATCCGGTGATCCTGACCGATCAATTCCTCCCGCGCGTACCGCGAGATGGCGCAGAATTTGTCGTTCACATAGGTGATTTTCCCGGCGGCATCGGTGATCGCGACGATCGAATGCTCGTCGAGCGCCGCCTTCACGTCGTGCAATTCCTTCAGCGCGGCCCGGAACTCTTCCTGGAGCCGAAGGTGCTCGCCGGCATGGGGATCGGTTGGGGATGACACGCCGCCAGCGTTGGCGCGCCGCCGCCGCGGGCAAGCGCGGAGAACGCCCCCGCGCGCCGTCATAGGGAAATCCTTTAGCGAGAAGTCGGCGGGGCCCCAATTACATCGCGCCGCATAAGCCGCTATTCTGGCTGCGCAATGAATGCGTCCCACCCCCTCGCCGGCCCCACCGGCACCTCCGACCACCCCGCCCACGAGGTCGTCGCCCGTCTGCAGAACTCCGATCTGTTCCGCGACTACCAGGAAGCGTTCGAAACCGCCACCGGCCTGCCGCTCATCTTGCGCGCCGTCGGCTCCTTCCAGGCCCCGCTCTCCGGCTCCAAGCAGATCGCTTCGTTCTGCGGCCTGATGGGCGAGGCCGGCAAAACCTGCGCCGCCTGCCTCAAGCTGCAGGGCACCATGGAAGCGCAACCCGTCACGGCGACCACCACCGTGCAATGCTTCGCCGGCCTCAGCGAATCGATGGTCCCGGTCCGCCTCGGCGAGACCGTCATCGGTTTCCTCCAGACCGGCCAGGTGCTGCTGCGCCCGCCGACCGAAAAGAATTTCCGCACCGCGATGGGCGAACTCGAGAAGTGGCGCGACATCGCCGATGTCTCGACTCTCCACACCGCCTACTTCGAGACCCGCGTGCTCACGAAAGCCCGCTACGGCGCCGTCCTCCGACTGCTCGCCAGCTTCGCCTCGCACCTCTCCCTGCTGAGCAACGAGCTCATGATCAAGTCGACGGCCACGGAGCCGCCGGCCGTGACCAAGGCCCGCGCGTTCATCACCGGCAACCTCGCCGAACCGCTCTCCCTCGCGCAGGTCGCCCGCTCCGCCAACATGAGCGCCTTCTACTTCTGCAAGGTCTTCAAGGCCGCCACCGGGCTGACCCTGACCGACTACATCGCCCGCGCCCGGATCGAGCGGACGAAGCAGATGCTCCTCAATCCGCACACGCGGATCAGCGAGGCCGCCTTCGCCGCCGGCTTCCAATCCCTGTCGCAATTCAACCGGGTGTTCCGCCGCGTCACCGGCGAATCGCCGACCGCCCACCGCGAACACTTGCACGGCCAGCCGGAAACGAAACGCGCCGGCTCCACCCTCGCCTTCGCCGCCTGACCACCGCCCCAAGAAATGCGCAGCGCGCGCCAACGCCTGCGGAGCAAAGCCCAACCGTCTCGCCTAAGCTGAAACCACTAGGAGGCCCCATGAAAACCAAATCCCCCCCGCACCTCCCCGAACCCACCGAAGCGGAAATCCAGCACACCGCCTACCTCCTCTGGCACGAAAGCGGCCAGGTCCCCGGCCGCGACCTCGAGAACTGGCTGGCCGCGAAAGAATTGCTCCGCCACCGCCCCGCCCGCAGCGGCGGCAAACGCAAGCCCGCCGGCAAGATCCCGCCCGCGATTCCCGCCTCTCCCTGACTCCCGTCCCCGCACTCCGGAACTCCGATCTCAGAACCCAAAACTCTGAACTCCAAACTCCGAACTCCGAACTCAGCCCAAGCTCCCTCCCATGGCCGTCGTCCCCCTCACCCTCTCCATCAGCCTCTGCCTCGTCTTCACGTTCGTGATTTTCTTCCTCCGCGAGCACGCCCGCGGCCGCTTCAGCAGCGCTGAACGCGACTCGCTCCTGCCCCTCGCCGAGGAAGGCGTCCGGGTGGCCGCCGCCGGGCGCGCGGACGCCGCCGGCCACGAGTGCGGTTGCCGCGAAGGCCGCCGCACGCCCTGCGCCGGTTGCCTCCGGCCCTGAGCCGCCGGCCCCGCGGGATGCTCCGCCGGAGCGTCCCGTTTTCTTTTCTCCGGCCCGCCCGCGGCCGGACCCAGCCCCGCTGTCCCGCTTTCCATCCGACATGTCCGCGCCAAAAATCACCATCGAGTTCAACGACAAGATCGTCCGCCAGTTCCTGCTCGCCACCGTCCTCTGGGGCATCGTGGGCATGCTGGTCGGCGTGATCATCGCGACCCAGCTCAACTTCTGGCAGGTCAATCTGCAGACCGCCTGGCTGACCTACGGGCGACTGCGACCGTTGCACACCAACGCGGTCATCTTCGCCTTCGTCGGCAACATGATGTTCGCCGGCGTCTACTACTCGACGCAGCGCCTCGTGAAGGCCCGCCTCGCGAGCGACTTCCTCTCCCAGCTCCATTTCTGGGGCTGGCAGGCGATCATCGTCGCCGCCGCCGTCACCCTCCCCCTCGGGCTCACCCGCGGCAAGGAATACGCCGAGCTCATCTGGCCCATCAACCTCGCCGTCGCCCTCGTCTGGGTCGTCTTCGGGGTGAACTTCTTCTGGACCCTCGCCCGCCGCCGCGAACGCAGCCTCTACGTCGCCATCTGGTTCTACATCGCGACCATCGTCACCGTGGCGATGCTCTACATCGTCAACCATCTGTCGCTGCCGACGAGCCTGACCCACTCGTATCCGCTTTTTGGAGGCGTCCAGGACGGCCTCGTCCAGTGGTGGTACGGGCACAACGCCGTGGCGTTCTTCCTCACCACGCCGATCCTCGGCATCATGTACTACTTCATCCCGAAGGCCGCCGAGCGCCCGGTGTACTCGTACCGCCTCTCGGTCGTGCACTTCTGGTCCCTCGTCTTCGTGTACATCTGGGCCGGCCCCCACCATCTGCTCAACACCGCCCTCCCCGACTGGCTGCAGACCCTCGGCATGACGTTCTCGCTGATGCTCTGGGCCCCCTCCTGGGGCGGCATGCTCAACGGCCTCCTCACCCTCCGCGGCGCCTGGCACAAACTCCGCACCGACCCCGTCCTCAAGTTCATGGCCGCCGCCGTCACGTTCTACGGCATGGCCACTTTCGAAGGCCCCCTCCTCTCCATCAAATCGGTCAACGCCCTCGGCCACTACACCGACTGGATCATCGGCCACGTCCACGCCGGCGCCCTCGGCTGGAACGGCTTCATGGCCGCCGGCATGATCTACTGGCTCCTGCCCCGCCTCTGGAACAAACCCCTCTACTCCGTCGCCCTCGCCAATCTCCACTTCTGGCTCGGGACCGTCGGCATCCTCCTCTACGTCGCCGCCATGTGGACCAGCGGCATCACCCAGGGCGTGATGCTCAACGCCACCGCCGAAAACGGCACCGTCCTCGCGTATCCGAACTTCCTCGACACGCTCAACACCATCCGGCCGCTGATGCTGATGCGCGTGATCGGCGGCGGGCTCTACCTCACCGGCTTCCTCCTCCTCGCCTACAATCTGTTCCGGACCCTGCGCGGCGCCCAGGCTGTCGACGGCACCCTCGAGGTGTTCGCCGACGACGACCACGCCCCGGCCGACGCCAAGCTCGGCTTCCTCGGCACCTTCCTCAACCCGCCCGTCCTCTTCTCCATTCTCGGCGTCGGCTTCGCCTGCGCCTGGATGTTCGGCGCCAACGCCCTCAGCATCGCCGGCCTCGTCGGCACCATGCTCTGCGTGATCCTCGCCTACGCCCATTGGGAATCGCGCGGCAAGGCCTGGGCCGGCTGGTACGACCGCCTCCTCGTCAACACCGCCCCCTTCACCATCCTCACCTTCATCGCCGTGGTCGCCGGCGGCCTGATCCAGCTCGTGCCGCTCGTCGTCTCCCACCGCGCCGCCAACGTCGAGGACCGTCGCCAGATTCCTTATACGCCGCTCGAGCTCGCCGGCCGCGACATCTACGTCCGCGAGGGCTGCTACACCTGCCACTCGCAGATGATCCGCACGCTCGTCCCCGACGTCCTCCGCTACGGCGACTACAGC
>NEUS01000028.1 GCA_002288455.1 Opitutia bacterium Tous-C1TDCM | reverse complement strand
AAGGTCTGGCCCGGCACGCGGAATTTCCGCTTCACCGCGCAGACATACGACACGCCCTTCGAGCCCTTCTTGAAGATCGTGAAATGCTCGCGGCGCAGGCGGCCACGGAGGGCATTGGCCGTATCCAAGGGAAAACGACGCTGGCGTTCCAGCGCGCCTTCGACGGCGCGGCGGATTTCGCCGGGCGGCATCGTTTCGGCGATCTTGCCGTGGAAACGCGCCGTCTCCGTGGTGCGCACGACCTTGTCCCGCGCCTGTGTGAGCAGGTGCAGGCGGGCGTCCTCGAGCGTGTCGAAGACCGGCGTCGTGTCCGGCGCGGGCGCGGCGACCGCCGCGGCTTCCGCCGGCGCGGCACCGTCGGCGGGCGCGGTCTCGGCCGGAGCCGGGGCGGCTTCCGCCGCGGGCGCCGCCGGGGCCGGCTTGGCGTTGAGTTTCCACGTGTAGCGCGTGGTCTTTTTCATCTTCGCCAGCCACTGGTTCACGACCTCGGGGTCGCGCACCGTCTCGATGCGGGAACGGAAAGCCTCGAGGGACATCCGCGGAGCGATCTTGGCCGCGTAATGCTGCTGGAGGATCTGGGTGTAACGGTGGTAATTCGGCGGCCCGAGCAACTCGCCCGTCAGGCTGCACTTGTTGATCACCTGGAAGTTGCCCTTCGGCGGCTCGACTTCGGCCTCCGCGGAATCGAAGAACTTGTCGAGGTGCAGGCCGAGCACGTGGGCGACCGCCGCCTCGTCGCTCTCGAACGGAATCCCGTCCGGCACGGAAATGTAGAAGAGCGGTTTGGCCGGCTTGGGCGCCGCGGGCGCGCCTTCGGCCGCGGGTGCGGGAGCCGGGGCGGGCTTGTGCGCCAGCACCACGACGAAACGGTCCGTCTTGGCCACCACGGTGCGCGCGATTTCGAAGAGTTCCACCGTGCGGCAGGACTTCCGGATCGTCTGCACGAGCGTGTTGAAGCTCGTGTCCTCGGGATAAAACGTCGCCGCGTAATACGGACTGTCGTACGGACCACGGTCCTGCGGGGCGCCACGACCGGCGGGACCGCCGGGGCCGCCCTGGCCGTAACGCGGACCGCGCTCGCCGCCGTAACCGCCGCCACCTTCGCGCCGCGGGCCGCCGCCGCCGCCACCACCATAGCCGCCGCCTTGGCGCGGACGACGGTCGCCGGCAAACTCGCGCGGTGCACCGGCACCGCCGGGAGCCGCGGGCACGCCGCCGGCCGGAGCCGCGTCGCCACCCGGACCCGCCGGTCGCCGAAACACCCGCCGGTCGCGCCGGTCGGGACCGGCGCCTTCGCGTCGATCCTCACGGCGGGGACGATCCCCGCCGTCGCCGTGGTCGCGGCGCTCGGTGGAGCCGGGCTTCTCTTGAGTCCACTGCGTGCCGAAGCTGAAGGCCTTCAGTTGGCTCAAATCGAGTTTGTTGAAATCCGCGGGCGGATTCTCCTTGGGAGCGTTGTCGTCCATGTGGTCCGGAAAAGCGGGGAAGCCCCGCGTGGTTGCTTGAGTGTGCTTGAAGCGCGGTCGTAGTCGCCTCGAAGTGTCCATGCGGCGCCGGCACAGTGGCAAGCAGTTTCCCGGGTCCGGTCGGTTCGGACCCTGGAACGTAACGGCCGACCATTCGCCCGCAATCAGGGCAAAACGTAGATCTCGACCAAGGCCTCGCCGGTGGTGTCGCCGACGCCGGAAACTTGGATCGTATAGGCCCCGGGCATCACTTCCACGACCATCGCGCAGTCGGCACTGCCCTCGGGCAACGGAAACGCCCCGACCAGCACCGCAGCACTTGCCAGATCCTGCGCGATCCCGCCCGTGCTCCAGCCGGAATTGGTCCGCAACAAGGTCTGCCCGCCGGCGCCGTCGGACCGGTAAAACGCCATCGCCGGACGCGCGAGCAGGCCGCCGACCCCGAACGGGGCCAGGCCCGGCCCGACCGCCCGGAGCAGCAGCCGCGTGATTCCGGCGCCGCCCACCACGACTCCGGCGAAGAGGCTGTTTTCCCCGACGCCGACGCGACCGCGGGTCGAGAGATTGACCAGCCGGGAGGTCGGGTCGCCGCCGAGCGCGTCGTAGATCTCGGCCAGCACCACCCCGCCGCGACCGTCCGTGCTGCGCAAATGCGAACTGTAGAGTCCCGGCGGCAGCGGCACCAGCAGGGCGGCGTCGCGGCTGCCCTCCGGCAACGGAAACGCCCCGACTGCGGTGCTCGTATCCGGAATCGAAAGACCTTCCGCCAGACTCGTCTCGTTCTGGCCCCAGTTGTCGTTCCCGCCGAGCGCAGCCGACCCGGAAAACAAGTTGAGCCGCGGGTCCGCCATGCCGGCCAGACCGAAGGCCGCGAGCGCCGGCCCGGCCGCGCGCAACAGGTAGGCCCGCCGTTCCCGCCCCTGCACCACGAAGCCCGCGATCAACGTCTCGCTGCCTTCCACCCGCGCCCGGGTCGCGAGATTCACCAATTGCCCGGAACCGGCCCGCGCCGGCGCCCGGCCGTCATGGGCCGGGCTCCGGCGAAACCCCGGCCACGCGGAAACCGCGGACACCGGCGAGCCGTTGCCGTTGAGCTTGTGCACGAAGCCGTCGAGCGACCCGACATAGATCGATCCGTCCGCCGCGATCGTCGGCGAGGACTCGATCGCGTCGTCGGCCTGGTAGGTCCACAGCACCGCGCCGGTCGCGGCCCCCAGCGCCCGCACGCGGCGGTCGTCGGCCCCGAAGATGATCGCGCCGTCCGCTCGTACTACCGCCGTCGATACGGTTGTGGACCGGATATCGGTGCGCCATTTGAGCCGCAAATCGTCCGGGCCGGCCGGATTAAGGGCGTAGAAATAGGCGTCCGCCGAAGCCAAATACACCGTGCCGTCCGCTCCGAGCACCGGCGAGGACTGGATGTCGCCGTTCGTGAAATACGACCACTTCAGCGTACCGTCCGGGTTCGCCGCGTACAGGCGCTGGTCCGCCGCCCCCACGTAAATCGTGCCGTCCGCCCCGATCGCCGGCGACGAGAAGATCCGCCCGCCCGCGGCCAACCGCCACTTCTCCGTCCCGTCGGGATTCACCGCGTACAGCTGCCGGTCGTTGCAGCCGAAATAGATCGTGCCGTCCGCCCCGATCGCCGGCGACGAATCGATCGTGCCGCCCGTGTCGAAGGTCCACCGCACCGCCCCCTGCGCCGTCACCGCATGGAGCTTGCTCGCCGCGGAACCGAAATAGACGGTCCCGTCCGCCCCGATCGCCGGCGAGCTGGTCACAAATCCGCCGGTGTTCACCTCCCACTTGATTTCGCCGCTCTCCGGCCGCAGCGCGTAAAGCCGGCCGTCCACGCAGCCCACGTACACCGTGCCGTCGGGGCCGACCGCGGGCGAGGAGTCCACGGGCTCGCGCAGGTCGCGGATCCAGCGCGGACGGATTCCGTCCGGCGGCAAGGCCACCACCCGGCCGCCGCTCGCGCGCTCCACCCCGATATAAAGCGTGTTGCCGTCGGCGCTCAGCGCCGGCGAGGACAGCGTGATGTAGCCCTGGACGGACGACTTCCAGCGCAGCGTGCCGTCGGCCTGCGCCTGCGCCGCCGCCACGCCGCCGGCCAGCAGCCCGATCAGCCGGAAACAAAACCAAGCGTATCCAAGAGTCCGCACGCTCCGTCGAGACCCGCGACGGCATTGAACTGAGCCAAAAATTTGCAGGCCGAGCTCGAATCATGCCTCCGGAGCCAACACAAGGCGGAAGCTCGTCCCGCCCGCATCGCTGCGGACCAGTTCCAGCGTCCCGCCCGCCTGCTGCGCGAGCTGGAAACTCAGCGCCAGTCCGACGCCGGTGCCGCCGGCCTTCGTGCTGGTGCACGGCTCGAAGAGCCGATTCCGCACGACCTCGGGCAAACCGGTCCCCGTGTCGGACACCTCAAAGGCGATCCCGCCTGCGGCGCTTGGCCCGGCCGTCAACACCACCGCCCCGCCCGCCGGCGTCGCCTCCAACGCATTCTGCAGCAGATTGCGCAGCACCAAGGTCGCCAGATTGCCGCGGCGACCCGACACCAAGAGCCCCTCCGGCGCACTTGCCGTGAATCTGACCCCGCGCTGCGCCGCCTCGCCCCGCACTTTGGCGGCCGCGATCTCCGCCACCTCGGCCGCCGTCAACTCGAAGGCGGCGCCGCCCTGCTCGTCGCGCAGCACGCCCACCACGTCGTTGACCATCGTCCGCAGCCGGCGCGTCAGCGCCGACGCCGCCGCCAACTCGCCGCCCGTTTCGCTGCGGCCGGCGCCATCTCCGCCTTGCCCGGCCACGAGGATTTCGAGGCCGGCGAGCGGATTCTTCAGTTCGTGCATCAGGTGCGCGGTCACCGTGCCGAGGGCCGACGTCTTTGCCGCCAGCACCAACTCGCGGTTCGCCCGCAACAGATCTTCGCTCTGGGCCTGCAGCGCGCGGTTCGCCGCCGCCAACCGCCGCAAGGTCGAGCCCACGGCAAACACGATCACCGCCGAGCCCACGGCCCACGCGAGCATCGCCTGCGTCCAAAGCCGCACGTCGTGCGCCTCGAGATCGGCCGCCAGCTGCCCGCCTTCGACGACAAATTGCGCGACGCCCAGCAGGCCGCCGCCTTCGTTCCGCCGCAGCGGCACCCAGGCCTCGAGGGCCGCCGTGCCCGGCGCCGGTTCCGCCAGGCCGAGCAGACTCTCGCCGGATTCGTCCTCGTGCCAACGCCCGCTCGCCTCGCCGCGGGCCAATTGCGCCCACAGTGCCGCGGGCGGCGGAGTTTCGGTCCAGCGGAAGGGCCACGCATCGGAAAGCCGGCCTTGCCCGTCGAAGATCCGGACGCCGGAAACGCCGCGGAGCTGCGAGGTCTTGAGCACCGCCACGAGCAAGGCGCCGGGCGCGTCCTCCAGGCGGACGCCGGTCAACTCGCCGGCCCGATTGTCGAGTTGCATCGACGCGACCGCGGCCAAGGTCCGCGCCTCCCGTTGGAAAATCTGCTCCCGCAGCCCCGCGCGCAGCTGCCACGTGACCGTCGCGACCACCGCCGCGAAAACGGCCACCGTCAGCGCGAGCACGCCCGCCGGGGCGAGGCGAACGAGGGACGACGGGGCGGCGGGAAGGGGCATGGCGGGACGGACCGCCTCATTTTTCCCAGCTCCAACGCGCCCCAAGCAAGCCTTCGTTCACGCGGTACGAGGCAAACCGGTCGTTCGAGCGACTGCGTTCCCAGCCGTACTCCGCGAGCAAGGTCCAGCGCGGGCCGAGTTTCCGCTCGGCCCGCAACGTCGCCGCGTACTCCTCCTTGATCCGCGCCGGCGGATCGATGCCGAAGCCCACGGTCTGCACGTCGAACTCGATGCGGTTGACGTTGCCGTCGAGCCGCACGCGCCAGCGTTCGGTGCGCCATTCGGTTTCCACCGCCGCTTTGCGGTCTGCGTAGCTGAAATAACCGGAGCCATTGTCCCGGTAGGCGATCCACCCCAGCCGGGCGGTCGTTTTCCAACGGCCCGCGCGATCCCACGTGAACTCGGTCCGCAGCTCGCCTTCGTGTTCCGCCACTTTCAAGGCTGTGCCCGGCAATTCGCGCCCCGCCGCCGAGTACTGCGCGCGCCGATCGAAGTTCCGCCACCGCTGCTGCCACGTCAGGCTGGCGCGCCACCGTGCCGCGGGTTTCCAGCCGACCTCGGCGCGGCCCTCGCCGACTTTGCTGTCGTTGGCGCGATCGTCGTAACGCTTGCGTTCGCCGACCCCCTGGATTTCCAGCCACCACGCCGGCGCCGGCATCCAGCGCAGCGTCGGACCGACCATCAGTCCCTTTACTTTGAGCTCCGCGACGAGCCGTTCGACATCGGTATCCGAAACATCGAACACCTGGTCGTAAAAGTAACCGGTGATCGGCAACGCGACTTTGAAACGCTCGCCCCACCGGTAGCCGCCTTCCGTCTGCAGCCAGAGGCTCGTCTCGCCGTCGACGGTCCGGTCCGCGAGAAACTCCGTCCGCTCGGCCTGCCCGAAAAACGAAAAGTCCGCCTGCCCCTGCGGCACATGCAGGAGGAGGAAATCGACCGCGCCCCGCACCAACGCACTGCCCTCCGCCCCGGTCGCACTGAGCAGCAGGTTGTCCTTGTAGCCCACGGCGCTTTCCGCGGACACCGACACGCTCCACTGCGGCTGCTGCGCGAGCCAAGCGGCCAATTCCGGAGCGGGCGCCGCGGCGCGGGCCCCCCCGGTCGCCCACAGGGCGAAGGCTCCGGCAATCCGGCAGCGACGTAGGACTCGGGGTAACGATAACACGGACAGGGACAACAAAAGGGGCGGGGAGCGTGGGTCGGAGACCGCGGTCACTCAAGTCATGTTCGCGACAACGACGGAAAAGGAAAAAGGGCGGCCACCTGAAGTGACCGCCCTTTTCGACTGATATTACGCTAAATTGTAGGCCAAGGGATTATCGCCGCGGGACCGCGTTCTGACGCTGCCGCCGCTGCTCGTCGCGGATCTGCTTGTGGAGGGCGCTCTGCGCCTCTTCGAACGCCTTCTTGCGTTCCTCCATCTTGGCTAAAATCGCCTTCTTCTGCTCCTCCGTCGCATCCTTCAGCTGCTTCGCCAAGGTCTCGTATTCCGCGATCATCTTGTCGCGCTGCGCGTTGGCCTGCTCCTTCGTCTTGGCCAACTCGGCCCGCGCCTTCTCGGCCGCGGAGGCAGCCCGGAGCGCCGGCACGCCCACCATCGCCAACCCCAAGCCCAAGACCGCCACGAGGCGGAGCGAGCGGGAAACGTGAAGGCGAAATGCGAGCATCGGAAGCTCCCACCGTTGCAGCCCCCGTGCCAAGGGGGTCAATTTCCTTTTAATCATTATCCACCAATTGTTACCGGATACTCGGGTCGGCGCCGAGCAACCGCAGGGCTGGGGATTTTTTCCCAATCGCCCGACCCGGCCGCGTCGTCCTCCCCACCTTACTCGTTCTCCTTGCCGCCCTTGAGGCGGTAGCGAACGACGTCGCGCGAAACCCCCAGCAGCCGCGCCGCCGCCGAGACGTTTCCATCCGCCTGCTTCAGCGCCAAGCCCACGATTTCGTCGATCGTGCCTTCGAGCGAAAACCCGGCCTCGGGAAACGCGAACCCCGGCCGGACCAGACTGATGCCGGCCGCCCCGCCGGCCGCCGCCTCGAGGTGCGCGAAGGCCAAGCCTTTTTCGCCGCCGAAGACGACCGCGCGCTCAATCTCGTGGGCGAGTTCGCGGACGTTGCCGGGCCAGCGATACGCCAGCAGGCGCTCGCGACCGGCCGCCGGAATCGGCGTCGGTTTTTGCCCGTAGCGCCGGCACACGCGCCCCAGCAATTCCTCCGCCAGCACCACGATATCCTGGCCGCGTTCCCGCAACGGCGGCAGCCGCACGCGGAACAAATCCAGCCGGTGCAGCAGATCCTCGCGGAATTTTCCCTCGCGCACGAGCTGGCCCAGGTCGGCGTTGGTCGCGGCGATGATGCGCGCGTCGACCGGGGTCGCGCGCGACGCCCCGACCCGGCGCAGGCTGTGGTCCTCGATCGCGGTCAGCAGCTTGGCCTGCAACGGCAGGGCGAGGCTCGGCAATTCGTCGAGAAACAGCGAACCGCCGTCCGCCGCTTCCATCAGGCCGATCCGGGCGGCCTTCGCGTCCGTGAACGCCCCGCGCTCATGCCCGAAGAGCTCCGCCTCCGCCAACGCATCGGGCAGCGCCGAACAGTTGAGCTCCACGAGCGCCTCTTCCGCGCGCGGGCCGTTGCGGTGGATCCAACGCGCGATCGCGGTCTTGCCGGTGCCGGTCTCGCCCTCGATCAGCACGGGCGGCAGGTAACCGGTGAGCCGCCGGTCCGCCGCCGTGATCTTGGCCAACTGGTCGCGCACCCCCGCGAGGCTCGGGCCGAAAACGAGTTCGTTTTCCTGGCCGCGGCGGAACTCGTCCGCCCGCTTCGCCTGCCGCACCTTGCGCGCCTGCGTCAGCCGCACGGGCAGTTCGTCCGGCGAAAACGGCTTCACCAGATAATCCGCCGCCCCGGCCCGCAGCGCCTCGATCGCGCCGGACACGCCGCCTTCCGCCGTCATCACGATCACGGTCGTGGTCGGCGGGAAACACTTGTCGCGGAGCAGATCGGTCCCGCGGCCGTCGGGCAAATTCACGTCGATCACCGCCGCGTCGAACGCCAGATTGCCCAACGCCGTGCGCGCGGCCCCGACGTTGGCCACGGTCGTCACTTCCGCGCCTTCGCGCTCGAGGTAAGCGGCCAGGCGTTTGCGCAACAGCACCTCGTCTTCGAGGAGCAGCAAAGTGATTCCGGCGAGGGGCGACTTCGACATGGCGCGCAGTGTGCGGCCGGCCGGCCCCGGCTCCACCCCAAATCGCGGCGGAACCGGTCCGGGCCGGACGTCAGTTGGCGTTCGTGTTGATCGGTTTCTCGACCACCAGCGGGGCCGGGAAATCGGCCCCGCGCTCGCCGCCCCGGCCGCGCAGGCGCTTGTTCTGCGAGCCGCCGAGCGGCGGATTCAGCGGGATCTCCATGCCGCCTAGCTCGCCCATCATCGCGTAGAGTTTCTTTTCCATCTCCACGGCGACGGACTTGAGCTTCGGATCGTAAAGCAGGTTCCGCAGCTCGTCCGGATCCGCCTGCAGGTCGTAAAGTTCGTCGGCGTCCCACAGACCGTAATAGGTGATGTATTTGTAGCGGTCGCCGCGGAGCGAAAACACCGTCGGCGACTGCGGGAAATTTTTCTCCCAGTAATACACATAGAGAAAATAGTCGCGCCACGGCACCGTCTTGCCCTGCGCCAGCGAGACGAAACTGCGGCCGTCGAAGTGCGCCGGCGCCGCGAGTCCGGCCGCTTCCATGATCGTGGGCGCCACGTCGATGTTCGCCACCACGCGGTCCACGACGGTGCCGCCCTTGAACAGATCCGGGCACTGCATGAGCATCGGCACGCGGATCGAGGGTTCGTACGCGACGCGTTTGTCGATCAGCCCGTGTTCCCCGAACATGAAGCCGTTGTCGCCCATGTAGATCACCAGCGTCTCGTCGAGAATGCCCATCTCCTTCAGCTTGGCCATCACGCGGCCGACGCTGTCGTCCACCGCGCAGAGTGTCTCGCAGTACCGTTGGTAGTATTTCTCGATATCGAGTTCGCTGTGGTACGGGAAATCGGCGCCGTGCCAGCTGTTGCGCTGGTCCGCGACCCAGCGCGGCTGGTTCGCGCCCGCGGCGGCGCGCTTCGGTTTCGGCATCGGCCGGCCGGCCAGTTTGCCTTCGTGCCGCGGCGCGGGCGTGAAATTCGCGTGCACCGCCTTGTGCGACAGATACAGGAAAAACGGCTTCGCCCCCGGCTGCTGTTTCCCGATCCACTCGAGCGCGTAGTCCGTCATCTCGTCGGTGATGTAGCCGCGCTGCGGCACCCGTTTGCCGTCGACGTTGAGCGTGTAGTTGGGATTCGGAGACAGGTAGTTCCCCTGCCCGCGGAAACTGATCCAGTGGTCGAACCCGGGCCGCTTCTCGTCCGAGTCCCCGCCCATGTGCCACTTGCCGATGAAGGCCGTCGCGTAGCCCGACTTCTGCAGGTACTGCGGGAAATAGACGGTGCCCGCCGGGATCGCGCGGTTGTTGTCGATCACGCGGTGGCGGAAGGTGTACAGGCCCGTCAAAATCGACGCGCGGCTCGGCGAGCAGAGCGCGGTCGTGACCAGCGCGTTCTTCAGGTGCACGCCGTTCCGCGCCATGGCGTCGAGGTGCGGCGTCTCGGCCACCGGATGGCCCATGAAACTCATCGCATCGTAGCGGTGGTCGTCGGCCAAAATGAAAACGACGTTGCGCGCCTTCGCGCCGGCCACGCGTTGCGGCACGATCTCGGTCGGCACCGGGACGACGGCGGACAACGGCAGCACCAGACTGAACAGCAGGGGCAGAAGTAGAACATGCATAGGGGAACGCCATCAGGCGAAGCGGCTCCGCGGGAGTCACGAAAAAACCTTTCCGCCGCCCCGTGGAAAAAAGATCGAATCGCCCCGCGGATCCGCCGAAAGTCCCGCCACCCCCATGATGCGTTTCCCCCTCCTCCTTGCCGTCCTGTGCCTGCTCGGCGCGCTTCGCGCCGCCGAAACCGCCCCCGCCGCGCGCCCCAACATCCTGTGGCTCGTGACCGAGGACACCTCCGCCACCTTCCACACCGGCTACGGCGATCCGCTCGCCCGCACGCCCGTCTTCGACCGCATCGCGAAAAGCGGCGTCCTCTTCGAGCGCGCCTACTCGACCTCCGCCGTCTGCGCCCCGACCCGCGCCAGCATCATCACCGGCATGTACGCGCCCGCCCTCGGCACGCAGCACATGCGCAGCAACGTCCCCATGCCCGATTGGCTGCGCTATTTTCCCGCCTACCTGCGCGACGCCGGCTACTACACGACCAACCGCGCCAAGACCGATTACAACGCCGCCGTTTTGCCCGGCACCTGGGACCAGAACGGCAACCAGGCCCACTGGCGCAACCGCCAGCCCGGCCAGCCCTTCTTCGCCGTCTTCAACACGAACGCCAGCCACGAAAGCTCCCTGCACAAGCGCGTCGAGCTCGTCACCGATCCCGCCAAGGTCCGCGTCCCCGCCTACCTGCCCGACACCCCCGAAGTCCGCGCCGACCTCGCGCAGTACTACGACCGCGTCGCCGCCGCCGACCGGGCCTGCGGCGAAGTCCTCGCCCAGCTCGAGGCCGACGGCCTCGCCGACAACACCATCATCTTCCACTACTCCGACCACGGCGGCGTGCTCACGCGCAGCAAACGTTTCCTCTTCGAAGGCGGCACCCATCCGCCCCTCGCCGTGTCGTTCCCGCCCAAGTACCGCCACCTCGCGCCCGGTGCGCCGGGCAGCCGCTCCACCGAATTGGTCAACTGGGTCGACCTTGCCCCGACCGTGCTGAGCGTCGCCGGCGTGACGGCACCCGCCCACCTCCAGGGCCGCGCCTTCGCCGGCCCCGCCCGCGCCCCCGCGCCGGCCTACACATTCAATTTCCGCGACCGCATGGACGAGGCCATCGACTTCAGCCGCGCCGTCACCGACGGCCGCTTCCGCTACATCCGCAACTACCGGCCCGAGCAGCCGATCCTCCAGCACGTCACCTACCTTTGGAACATGGCGACCACCCGCGAGCTCGACCGCCTCCGCGCCGCGGGCCAATTGAACGCGATCCAGGCCGCGCTCTTCGCCGCCAAGCCCGCCGAGCAACTCTTCGACTGCCAAACGGATCCCGACAACGTGCGCAACCTCGCCGCCGATCCCGCCCACCGCGCCACCCTCGAAAAGATGCGCGCCGCCAACCGCGGCCACCTCCTGCGCATCCGCGACTCGGGCTTCATGCCCGAATCTTTGCTCCGCGCACGCGCCGCCGGCCGCCCCCCCGTGCTCGTCGCGCGCGACGACGCCGCCTACCCGCTCGCCCGCATCATCGACACCGTCGATCGCCTGCAACTCGGCGCCGCGCCGACCGCCGCCGAGCTCGCGCCGCTGCTGCGCGATCCCGACGCCGTGATCCGCTTCTGGGCCGCCCACGCCGTGCTGTCGCGCCGCGTCGCCGCCGACGTTTCCCCGCTGCTGCGCGACCCGGTGCCGATCGTGCGGCTCGTCGCCGCCGCCGCCTTGGCCGGAAGCACCGACGCCGCCAAAGCCGCCGCCGCGTGGCCGATCTTTGCCGCCGCGCTCGAGCCGACGCTTCCCGCGGAAGTGAAATTGGAGGCGCTCAGTTTCCTCACCGCCCTGCCCGCCCGGCCCGCCTCGCTGCGCCCGCTGATCGAAGCCGCCGCCAAGCCGGCCGCCAACGCCTCCGGCGAAAATTACGCCGCCCGCGCCGCCGAGCATCTGCTCAAGCTCTGACGGCAAAAGATCATGTCGTTGAAGGTTGAAAGTTGAGGGTTGAGAGATCGATCCGTGATGGGTCGTGTCAGATCTCAGGGAATCGAGCATCGGGCAGCAGCCCAGCCGTCGACGGGAAGGTTCCCGCCACGCGTCGTACCGCGATAGTCCGTCCTGTCGATCCCCTGACCGGCGCTCCAGTCCATCCTGTCCCCGGATCGAGTCCTTTCCCGGCCCGCGGCGATCTCCTCACCCTTTCGCCGCCGCCACGTACTGGCCGATGATGCCGTCGAAACTGCCGTTGGTCAAAAACGCCACGACGCGCGGCTTCGGCCCTTTCGCCGCGCCCAGCGTGTTCGCCTGCAGTTTCGCGAGCAGCGCCGCATTGGTCGCCGCGCAAAACGCCTCCGTCCCCTGCGTGCCGAGGTGCTGCACCACCGCTTCGGGATCGAAGCGTTCCTCCGGCGCCAATTTCTCGGGCCGGTTCACCGGCCCGAGATAAACTTCATCCGCCAGCGCCAGCGCGCGCATGAATCCGGCTTGCATCGCGCGGGTCCGCGCCGTGTTGCTGCGCGGTTCGAAGACCGCCGTGAGCAGCGCCCCCGGGAACCGGGCGCGGAACGACTGCAACGTTTCCGCCAACGCCGTCGGGTGATGCCCGAAATCCTCGATCACCGTCAGCGCCGGCGTGTGCAGCAGCCGTTCCTGCCGCCGCTTCACGCCGCGGAATTGCTCCAGCGCCCCGAGCGCGAGCGTCCGCGGATCCAGCAACGCCGGATCGGGCGAGGCCGGCGCCGGCTGCAACGCCAACCCCGCCGCCGTCGCCGCCATCGCCGCATTCCGCGCATTGAAGATCCCGGGTTGGCTCCAGCGCACCGTCCCCCAGGCCTCGCCCCGCCAGTTCAGCCGGAACGACGCGCCGTTCGCGTCCTCCGCAAAATCGACGATGCGCGTGTCGCAATGCTCGCCCAGCCCCACCCGCACGGTCCGCGTCCACGCCATCGCTCCGAGCGCGCGGAGGTTGGCGTCGTCGCCGTTCATGATCACCGCCCCGTGCCGCGGCACGATGCGCGCGAGATGGCTGAAGGTGCGCTGCACATCCGCGAGGTCGCGGAAGATGTCGGCGTGGTCGAACTCGAGGTTGTTCAGCACCGCGAAGTGCGGCGCGTAGTGGATGAACTTGCTCCGCTTGTCGAAGAACGCGCTGTCGTATTCGTCGCCTTCGATCACGAACGGATCCGCCGCCGCCCCGAGGTGCGCGCCCGTCGGCGGATCCTGCGGCACGCCGCCGATCAGGAAACCGGGATCGCGGCCCGCCGCCCGCAGCAGAAACGCCGCCAGCGCCGTGGTCGTCGTCTTGCCGTGCGTGCCGCAGATCACGAGGTTGCGCCGCGGCCGGAGCACGAAGTCGTGCAACAGCGCCGGCAGCGAGGTGAACGCCAGCGCGCGCGTCTCGAGCAGCCATTCGACCTCCGGGTTGCCCCGCGACATCGCGTTGCCGATCACGACCAGATCCGGCGCCAGCCGCTCCAGCCGCGCCGCGTCGTAGCCCTCGTGCAGCGCGATGCCGGCCCCGGCCAACACCGTACTCATCGGCGGATACACGCCGCTGTCGGCCCCCAGTACGTCGTGCCCGGCGGCCCGCGCCAGCAGCGCGGCGTTGCCCATCGCCGTCCCGCAAATTCCCATAAAGTAGATCTTCATGCGTCGCGCCCGCGGATCGTGGGTACCGCCGCGCGGGCGGCGAGCGCGGAATGCGGTCCCGGTTCCGGCAACGGGCCGCGCCGGTAACCGAAGAGTGACTGGCGACCGCGGTTTTCTGCTCGCGCCGGCGTGCTCCCGCGTGTTTCCAAAACCGTTCCGGTTCGTCCACCCCTTTTCCATGCCCCCGTCCGCCCTCGCCGCCCGCCGGCCCAAGCCGCTCCTGCGTACCGTCGTCACCCTTGTCCTGCTCGGCGGCCTCGGTTGGGGAGGTTACAAGCTGTGGGTCCAGATCAGCCCCGGGCTCTTCGGCACCAAGCGCGTGGAAAAGGTCGCCGTCACCAAGGTCCGCACCGCCACCATCGCCGAGGAGATCGTCGCCGTCGGCCGGCTCCGCGCCGTGTTTTCCACCGAGCTCCGCTCCGAAATCAACGGCCGCATCGTCAAGATCCTCGCCGTCGACGGCCAGCGCGTGAAACGCAGCGACGAGATCCTCCGCCTCGACCAGCAGGACCTCCTCACCCAGATCACCGAGATCGAACGCAGCATCGAGGCCGCCAAACTCCGCGCCCAGCGCGCCCGCCGCGACCACGAGCGGCTCCTCGAACTCCAGAAACGGGGCGTCGTCACCCTCAAGGATTTCGAGGATTCCCGCATCACCTACTCGCTCGCCGAAAACGACGCCGCCATCGCCGAGGCCCGCGCCGCCAACCTCCGCGACAAACTCGCCAAGACCGTCATCCGCGCCCCGCACGACGGCACCCTCCTGCTCCGCGACCTCACCGAGGGCCAGGTCATCACCGGCGCCGCCGCCCAGAACGGCGGGACCCTGCTCGGCGAGGTCGCCGACCTCAGCCAGCTCATGGTCCGCACCAACATCAACGAGATCGACGTCGCGCGCATCAAGCTGGCCGACGTCGCCCGCGTCCGCGTCGATTCCATGCGCAGCGTCCTGATCGCCGGCGTCGTCAAACGCATCGCCACCAGCGCCCTCGAAAGCAGTTCCGACCGCACCCGCGTTTTTCCCGTCGACGTGATCCTCGAGGAACCCGACGAACGCCTCCGGCCCGGCATGTCCGCCACCGTCATGTTCACCCTGGCCCGCGTCGAGGACGCCCCCGCCGTGCCGCTCAACGCCGTCTTCTCCACCGCCGAATCCGCGCGCTACGTCTTCATCAAGAAAGGTGAAACCTTCGCCGTCCACGAAGTCGAAATCGGCATCGCCGACACCCGCTACATCCAGATCGTCTCCGGCTTGAAGATCGGCGACGAGGTCGCCCGCAGCCGGCCCCTCGAATTTGAAGGCGAACTGCCCGTCGCCGCCGCCCTCCCCGCCGTCAAGCCACGTTCGAACAAAACCAAGTCCACCGATCCCGGCCCCGCCCCGGCCGGCGGCGACAACTCCAAGCCGGCGGCCCCGCCCGTCCGCAGCTGAGGCCCGCGATGCGCCTGCTGTTCATGGGCATCTCGAGCGGCTGGCGCGAAGTCCTCGCGCACAAGCTTCGCTCCTTCCTCACGCTGTTCGGCATCGTCCTCGGCGCCGCCGCCCTCGTCGGCATGCTCGGCGTCGTCAAGGGTCTGCTCCGCGGCTGGGAAACGATGATCTACGAGACCGGCGGCATCGAACGCATCACCATCCACGCCAAGCCGCCGCCCGAATACCAGCGCGAGCGCGCCGCCCTCTCGCCCGGCCGCACCCTCAAGGATGTCGACGCCATCCGCCGCGCCGTCCCGCTCGCCCGTCGCGTCACCGCCGAGGTCGCGATTCCCGGCGGCGCCCGCCTCTACTTCCAGGGCCGCGCCACCGGCCAGGCCGTCCGCGGCGTCCTGCCCGAGACCTTCGTGATGGATCGCTTCGAGGTCGCAACCGGCCGGCTCATCGGCGACCTCGATCTCGAGCTCCAGACCCAGGTCGTCGTCCTCGGCGCCGACATCGCCGCCTCCCTGTTTCTCCGCGGCCTCGATCCCGTCGGCCGCGTCATCACCATCAACGGCCAGCCGTTCACCGTCGTCGGCGTGCTCAAGGACTACCGGCTCGGCGCCTCCGGCTCCGGCGGCGGCCGCGTCAGCCAGAAAAACTACGCCGTCTTCATCCCGCTCACCACGGCGCAGACCCTGTACCGCATCGACGAAAACGTCGACGTCATCCACGTGCAGCTCGCCGACATCGCGGAGATGCCGCAGGCGCAGGACCAATTGCTCAACGTCCTCACCCACACCCACCGCGGCATCCAGGACATCCGCCTCGAAACCCGCGAGGACCTGCTCCAGAGCTTCGAGAAACAGCGCCAGAGCTACTACATCTCGCTCGGCGGCGTCGCCGTCATCGGTCTCATCGTCGGCGGCGTCGGCATCATGAACGTCATGCTCGCCTCCATCAGCGAACGCGTGCGCGAGATCGGCGTCCGCCGCGCCCTCGGCGCCAAACGCATCAACATCCTCGTCCAGATCCTCGCCGAATCCCTCACCCTCGCCTTGGCCGGCGGCCTCGCCGGCGTCGTCGCCAGCATCG
The DNA here is from genome assembly GCA_002288455.1 of Opitutia bacterium Tous-C1TDCM. Lineage (GTDB taxonomy): Bacteria > Verrucomicrobiota > Verrucomicrobiia > Opitutales > Opitutaceae > ER46. The sequence continues at coordinate 20,679 of NEUS01000028.1, read as the reverse complement.
GCCTGATTATGGTCCTGCAGCGCTTTGTCGTCGACGCCAACCGCCCCGAACTTTCCCTCGGCGCCCTCGCCATCGGCATCGCCAGCAGCGCCCTCATCGGCGTGCTCGCCGGCCTCTACCCCGCGATCCGCGCCTCCCTGCTCAGTCCGGTCGAGGCCCTGCGCACGGATTGACCGCCCGGTCGCGGCGCTACTTTCGCACCGTCGCGCTGCACCGCCGCCGCCGCGTGCCGATGAAGGGTGCACCGGCTCCGCGGCCGTCGCCGCGGCACCGGCCGGCAACCATCAACCCCGCCCTGTCATGCTGACCTGGAGTGAACAATTCGCGACCGGCAACGCCCTGGTCGATACCCAACACCGGATGCTGATCGACAAGATCAACCGCCTCGAAACCCTGCTCGCCGGCCCGCCCCCGTCCAAGGCCGTCTGCGACGAACTGCTCAACTTTCTCGGCTCCTACGTCACGACCCACTTCCGCTTCGAAGAGGGCTGCATGGAGAAAGCCCGCTGCCCGATGCACGAGAAGAACAAGCAGGCCCACGCCGCCTTCCTCGACGTGTTCGCCAAATTCAAAGGCCGCTACGTCCTCGAGGGCCCGAAACCCGAATTGCTGCGCAACCTGCAGACCGTCGCCGCCGACTGGATCCGCAGCCATATCCTTTCCGTGGATATCCAGCTGAAGGCCTGCAAAACCTGAACCCGGCCCGGCCAAATCGGCGACGAGGCGCGGTTCACGCCGCGCCTCTTTTGCGCCCACCCGGATCAGCCGCGGCCGCACTCCCGTCTTCCTTCCGGCCAACGCCGGGCGCGTCGGCCCGCCCGACTCTACTCCCCCACCGCCGCCCCGCGGGCGCACGCCGCCTGCAATTCCTCCGCGGCCCGGATCGTCCGCTCCGCCTCCTCCGCGCCCGCCCGGCTCGCCTGTTCCGCTTCCCGCAAAGCCGCTTCGCAACTCGCGGTCTGTTCCGCCCGGGCCTGCGCCGACGCCGTCATCGCCGCGACCACCGTCGTCAGTTCGCCGGCCCGCCCGGCGATCGAGCCCAGGGTCCCGACGACCTCCGTCTTCAGCAATTCGCATTGGCCGATCCAGTTGATCGCATCGTCGATCTTGGCGCTCGATTCCCGCGAGGCCGCCGCCGCGTCCTGCGCCAGCGAACGCACTTCGCCCGCGACCACCGCAAAGCCCGCCCCGGCTTCCCCGGCCCGCGCCGCCTCGACCGAGGCGTTCAACGCGAGCAAATTGGTCTGGAACGCGATCCGGTCGATCGTCTGCAGAATCTTCGCGATCTCCCCGCTGCCGGCCGAAAGCGTTTCGATTGCGGTGCCGATCGCGTGCATGTCGTTCACGCCGCGTTCCACCGCCTCCTTGGTCTGCGCCGCCAGATCGCTCGCGGCCCGCGTCGCTTCCGCATTCCGCCGCAGTTGCTCCGCCAAATCCGCCAAAGCCCGGTTCGCCTCGCCCAAGGCCGCCGCCTGCCGGCCGGCCGTCGCCGCGCCCGCGGCGCTTTCCCGCGCCACTGCGTCCGCCCCGCCGCCGAGCCGCCGGCTCCGGTCCGCCGCCGCGGCCCGCGCCCGCCGTTGCCGTATCCGCATTCCGACATACAGCCCGGCCGCCCCCGCCGGCACGCCCGCCCCGGTCACCCACGCAACGACGGGCCCCAGGGCGCCCGCGAACGTCGCCAGCGCCGGCAGCGCCCCCAGCACCGCCAGACCCGCCAGACCCGCCAATCCCGGCCCGAACCACGCGCGGTTCTCTTCGGCCGAATCCGACCGCGTCGCTGCGGGCCCGATGGCATCGGCCGCATCGCGCCCCGCCGATCGGACGCCGCCGCCTCGCCTATGGCTAAGCAGCGCTCCGGCGGGAGGGGTCGTTCCCGACCATGGCAGCGTGGGGTTCATGCGGGGCCTCGGACGAAAATAGGGAATCACGCGCGGGGTCGCGCCTCCCCAAAGATCGGGCCGCCCCCGCCCGCCTTGAACCTCAACCGGCCGCACAAATTGGCCGGCTTTGCGCACTTCTTGGCCGGCGCCGCGCGTCACAGCGGCTCGGCCCTCCCACCTTCACCCCGCTCCTTTCCCCGGCCGAACAGATACCCGCGTCACCAAGATTCTGGACGTTATGGCCCGGAATTTTTGCCCACGGATTTCACGGAAACTCACGGATCCTGCATGCCTCATCCGTGCCCATCTGTGGCATCTGTGGTTACGGTCCGAAAGTCTGGGTCGGTTGGTATCATGCCGCGGAAAGTGCGTGATCGTTAAGGCAGGGCACACCCGTCCGGTTCCCCAGGGTGCGTGCTGCAGCAACGTTTCGGTGCCCCGGATCGATTCCGGTCTTTCAACCTTCACCTTTCAACTTTCAACCCGCCCGTTTCCCCTCAGCTCAGATTCACCGGATCCACGTCGAGCACCTGCGTGAGATCGTCCGGCCAGGCGAACTCCGCCCGCAGCCGCGCCAACTCCGGCACCACCTTCGTCACCGAGTTCGTGAAGTACCACAGCTGCCAGCGGTACTCGTCCTTGATCTTCTCGATCGGCGACGCCGCCGGCCCGCGCAATTCCACGCGGTCGCCGAACGTTTTCTCGACCAGCCGCGCCCATTGCTCCGCGAAGAATTTCAGTTTCTCCGGATTGGGCCCGCGGAACAAGTGGTGGATGAGATGGCGGTACGGCGGATACTTGAAATCACGCCGCAGCTTCAATTCCGACGCCGCGAACCCCGCGAAATCCGCGTGCCGCGAAAACTGGATCGGCTCCGCCTGCGGCGTGAACGTCTGCACGATCACCTCGCCCGCCCGGTCGCCCCGCCCCGCCCGCCCCGCCACCTGTACCAGCAATTGGAAGGTGCGCTCGCTCGCCCGGAAATCCGGGACGTGCATCGAGATGTCCGCATCGACCAGGCCCACCAGCGTGACGTTCGGGAAATCCAGGCCCTTGCCGATCATCTGCGTGCCGACGAGCACGTCGATCTTGCCGGAACGGAAATCCGCCAGCACCTCCCGGAAACGGTTCTTCTTCGCCATCGTGTCCGTATCCATCCGCTCGATGCGCGCCCGCGGCACGACCCGCCGCACCGCCTCCTCCACCCGCTGCGTGCCCAGCCCGCGCCACCGGATGTCCGGCGCCGCGCACTTCGGGCAGCGCGCCGGCGCCGGCCGCTCCGCCCCGCACAGATGGCAGCGCAGCATCTCGTCCGACCGGTGGTAGGTCAGCGTGATGCTGCAATGCGCGCACTCCTCCGTGTGCCCGCACGACGTGCACAGCATCGACGACGAATACCCGCGGCGGTTGATGAACAGGATCGTCTGCTCCCGTTTCGCGAAGCGGTCCTGCATCGCCCGCACCAGCCGGCCGGAAAGCGAGGGCAGCGTCCGCTGCTTCATCGCCTCGATCCGCATGTCGACCACGTCGATGAACGGCAGCTGCCGCGCATCCACCCGCTGCGTCAATTGCAGCAGCCGGTACTTGCCGGACTCGACGTTGGTGAAACTTTCCAGCGACGGCGTCGCCGATCCCAGCAGGCAGACCGCCCCCGCCAGTTTCGCCCGCATCACCGCGACGTCGCGGCCGTGGTAGCGCGGCGTCTCGTCCTGCTTGTACGCCGGCTCGTGCTCCTCGTCCACGATCACGAGCTTGAGATTCGGCACCGGCGCGAAAATCGCCGACCGCGCCCCCACCACCACGCGCGCCTCGCCGGTCGCCAGCGCGAGCCAGCCGTCGAGCCGTTCGCCTTCGCTCAGGTGGCTGTGCCAGACGACGCAGCGCAGCCCCGGCGCGATCGCCTCGAGCCGCGAACGCAACCGCGCCACCGTCTGCGGCGTGAGCGCCACTTCCGGCACCAGCAGCGCGATCCCGCCGCCGTCCGCCAGCGCCGTCGCGATCGCCCGCAAATAGACCTCCGTCTTCCCCGAACCCGTCACGCCCAGCAACAGCGTCACCCCGAATTTCCGCTCCGCCAATTGCGCCGTCAGGGCGTCGACCGCCGTCTGCTGCTCCGGATTCAGCCGGTGCGGCTGCGCCGCCACCAACTCGCCCGCATCGCGGTCGTCCGCGTAGGCGATCCGCTCGATCCGCTGCGACTCCTCGCGGATCGTCCCGCGCTTCACGAGCCCGGCCGCCACCGCCGCGGTGATTTTCAGCCGCGCCAGCACGAGCGCCTTGGGCAACGGCCGGATCTGCTGCTCGAGCAGCCGGTAAAGCTTCGCCTGCGCCGGCGCGCGTTTTTCCAGCTGCGCGAGTTCCCCGGGCGCCAGCCGCTGCGCCACCACGAGCTGTTTCTCCTGTTTCAACGCCGCCCCGCGCCGCACCGGCGCCGGAATCATCGTCTCGATGATCGTGTCGAGCCCGCACGCATAGTAGCCCGCCATCCAGCGCGCGAGCGCCAGCAGGTCCGGCGGCAGCGCCGGAAACGGGTACACGACCTGCACCACCGACTTCAGCCGCTCCACCGGAAAATCCGCCGGCGGGCCCTCGACCCCGACGATCCCGAGTTTCAACCCGTTCACGATCGGCACGCGCACCAGCGAACCGACGCCGACGGTCGCGCGCAGGTGCTCCGGCACGCGGTAGTGCAGGACCTTGTCGAAACCGGCCAGCGGATGGACTCCGACGATCATCGCCGCAGTGTGCGGGCCCCGCCGCCCGCGCCGCAATCCCCGCGTGCGGCGCGGCGCACCGGCCCCTTGACAGCCCCGCCGGCCACGGAGAACAGTCGCGCCGTGAGCATATCGGCCGCCCGCGAAAAATTCCGAGGATTCCTGACCCGGAAAGGGTTGCGCGCGACCAACCAGCGGCTCGCCATCTTCGACGCCGCCTTCGCCCAGCCCGAGCACTTCACCGCGGAACAGCTGCTCGATTTCGCCCGCGCCGTCGACGACTCCGTCTCCCGCGCCACCGTGTACCGCACCTTGCCGATCATGACCGAGAGCGCCCTGCTCCGCGAGGTCGACATCGGCTCCGGGGAAAAATTTTACCGGCCCAACCGCGAGGGCGACAGCACGCAGATCGCCCAGGTCGTGTGCATTGATTGCGACAAGATCTTCGAGATCAGCGCGCCGTTCATGACCTGGTACGGCAGCACCGTTTCCTCGAAGCTCGGGCTCACGCCCGTGACCCAGCGCCTGCAGGTCAGCGCGCAGTGCAACCGTTTCCGCGAAACGGGCACTTGCCCGCGCCGGGGCTGAACCTCGCCCCCTTCGCCATGGCCAAGAAGGCAGCCCGGGATCCGGAATTCGAGATCCGCTTTTTCGAATCGATTCTGCGCCGCGACGCCGGCTACGCCGCGGTGGTCGAGATTCTGGGCGGCCTCTACACGCGCCAAGGGCGTATCGCTGACGGCCTGAAAATGGACCGCCGCCTCGTGCGGCTCCAACCGCGCAACGCCACCGCCTACTACAACCTCGCCTGCAGTCTCGCCCTCTCGAAACGCAAAGCCGACGCCCTCCGCGTCCTGCGCCAGGCCGTGGACCTCGGCTACACCGATCTCGACTGGATGCAGCAGGACCCCGATCTCGAGTTGCTGAAGTCCAATCCCGAATTCCAAGCCTTGCTGCAGGCCCTCAAACCCCAGAGCTGAGCGGAAATCCCGGGAGTTGAGCGTTGAGGGTCGGGCGTTGGGAGATAGAACCACCGACTCGCGGGCGCGGCGGATCGGTCCCGTTCGGTTCCGCTCCCGTCTTTCGATCACACGCTCTCACCTGCGTCGGTTCGGCAGCACGCTCCGCTTTTCTTGCCCTGCCGCCGCCCCTGCGTTTGGGTGCGGCCGTGTTCCCCCGGCCCCTTCGCGCCCTCCTCCTGCTCGGCCTCGCTCTCGCCTTCTGCCCGCGCAGCCCCGCCATGCCGCATGCGGCCCTGCCGCTCGATCTCCGCGCCTTCGCCGCCACCGAGGCCTCCGGCCCGCTCCCCGGCGCGACGCTGCCCAACTTCCGCCTCAACGACCACCTCGGCACCGCCCGCGAACTCTACTACGAGTCGAGCGCCAAGGCCGTCGTCCTCGTCTTTTCCTCCGCCGGCCATCCCCGCGCCCTGCAGACCGCCGCCGCCCTGCGCGCGCTGAAGGCCCGCTTCGCCCCCGGCGAGGTCGTCGTCTGGCAAATCGATCCCGATCCGGCCGCCTCGCGCGCCCGCCTCGCGGCCGAACAGACCCTGCACAATTCCGACGTTCCCGTCCTCCTCGACGAGGCCCAGCTCGTCGCCGCCGAACTCGGCGCCACCCGCCAGCTCGAAACCTACGTCCTCGCCGCCGCCCCCGCCGCCCGCCTCCTGTATCGGGGTCCCTTGGACAACGCCGCCCCCGGCGGTCTCGCGGCCCCCACCGTCAATTTCGCCGCGGATGCCGTCGCCGACGTCGTCGCCGGCCGCGTCCCGCTCCGCGACCGCGCCGATCTGCCCGCCGCCGCCCTCCCGCTCCCCCTGCAGCCCGCGCCGCGGGCCGACTTCGCGGCCGATGTCGCGCCCATCGTCGCCCGCCGCTGCGTCGCCTGCCACTCCGCCGGCAACATCGCGCCGCACGTGTATTCGCGTTTCGAGGACGTCTCGTCCCGCGCGACCGCGATCCGCGCCAGCCTGCTGACGCGCCGCATGGCCCCGTGGCACGCGGATTCCCAATACGGCGTTTTCGCCAACGACGCCGCCCTCACCCCGCTCGAAGCCGCCGTCCTGCACACCTGGGCCAAAGCCGGCGCGCCCCGCGGCTCCGGCCCGGATCCCTTGCCCGCGGCCGCGGCCGCCGCCGCAACGCCCACCGCCTGGAGCCTCGGCCAACCCGACCTCATCGTCCCCATTCCCGAACAATCGCTCCCCGCCACCGGCACGATCGAATACAAATACATCACCGTCACCGTCCCCGTGACCTCCGATCGCTGGCTCCGCGCCGCCGTCGTGCGGCCGGGCAATCTCCGCGCCGTCCACCACGCCCTCGTCTTCGAAGGCACGCTCCTCGATGTCCTGCTCAACGGCGGCGGCCTCGGCGGTTTCTTCGCCGGCTACGTTCCCGGCATCACGCAGACGCCCTTTCCCGCCGGCACCGGCAAACTGATCCGCCAAAACGGCTCGATCACTTTCCAGATGCACTACACCGCCACCGGCCGGCCCGAGACGGACCGCACCGAAATCGGTTTCTACTTCAGTGCGACCCCGCCCGAAAACGAACTCCAGACCCGCGCCGCCAGCACCATCTCGATCGCGATCCCGCCGGGCAACGCCAACTACGAACGCGACGTCTCCGTCACGCCCTCCGCCACGCGCGACGTGCTCCTCTACGAACTGAACCCGCACATGCACTACCGCGGGAAACGCTTCCGCTACGAGGCGCGCTACCCCGACGGCTCCGTCGAGGTGCTCCTCAATGTGCCGCAGTACAATTTCGACTGGCAGTCCCAGTACCGCTTCGCCGTGCCGAAACGCCTGCCGGCGGGCACCGTCATCCGCGCCAGCGGCGCCTTCGACAATTCCGCCCGGAACCCGTACAATCCCGATCCGCGCGCCACGGTCCGCTTCGGCGAACAAACCGGCGACGAGATGTTCATCGGCTATCTCAACTACGCCGAGCTCCCCGCCCGCGCCCCCGCCGCCGCCCCCGTGCTCGCCGCCAATCTTTCCGCCCGCGCCCAGGTCGGCCAGCCGTTCCGCCTCGCGCTGCCCGCCCTGCCCGCCAACTCGGCCTACGCGCTCCCGATCGCCGGCGGCTCCGGTCTCCGGCTCGAGGCCGGCGCCCTCGTCGGCACCCCGGCCGCCGCCGGCCGTTTCCAACTGCTCGTTTCCGCCGCCAATGCCGCCGGCAGCGCGGCCGCCAACGTCGATCTCACCGTCGTCCCCGCCGCCACCGCCCCCGTATTCACGCAGCAACCGCAGAGCGTGCGCGGCCGCCTCGGCGGCAAGGCCGTGCTCACCGCCGCCGTGGCCGCCTCCCCGGCCCCGACCTACACGTGGTTCTTCAAGGGCGGCGAATTCTGCAACACGGACACGCCCGTGCTCGAACTCAACGAGCTCACCTCCGCCCACGTCGGCGATTTCGTCTGCGTCGCGACCAACGCCGCCGGCTCCGCGGCCAGCGCGCCCGCCTTCCTCTCGCTGGAATTCAGCGGTCTCACCAATCTCTCCGCCCGCGCCAACGTCGGCACCGGCGCCAACGTCGTCATTCCCGGCATCACCGTCCGCGGCACCCAGCCGAAGACCCTCCTCATCCGCGGCGCCGGCCCCGCCCTCGCCGGCTTCGGCGTCTCCGGCACCCTCGCGAATCCGACCCTCGGCGTGTTCAACGCCGCCGGCGAACGCGTCCTCCAGAACGACAATTGGCCCGAGGTGCCCGATGTCGCCGCCCTGCGCGCCGCCGCCGCCGCCCAAGGTGCCTTCGCCTTCCCCGAGGGCAGCCGCGACTCCGCCATGCTCGTCACCCTGCCGCCCGGTGGCTACACCGTGCAGGTCGTCGGCGCCGGCACCGGCACCGCCGCCCAAGGCGTCGCCATCGTCGAGGTTTACGAGGCCGACGCCTCCCCGGGCACCCTCGTCAACCTCTCCTGCCGCGCCCGCGTCGGCACCGGCGCCGACGTGCTGATCGCCGGCTTCGCCGTCGGCGGCACGACGCCGAAACGCGTCCTCATCCGCGCCGTCGGCCCGACCCTCGCGGCCCTCGGCGTCACCGGCACCCTCGCCGATCCGAAGCTCGATCTCTTCCGCCAGGGCGAGACCGCGGTGCTGGCCGCGTCCGACAATTGGGACGCCGCCCTCGCCCCGACCTTCGCCAACGTCGGCGCCTTCGCCCTCGCCCCCGGCAGCCGCGACGCCGCCCTCGTGGTCGTGCTGCCGCCCGGCAGCTACACCGCCCAGGTCTCCGGTGTCGGCAACACCGCCGGCGTGGCCCTCGTCGAAGTTTACGAACTGCCCTGAGCCCAACTCATGCAGTTGAGAGACCTTGGCTGAGAGTTGAGCGCAAAACCGTTCGGTTCGTCAGGCTGCCGGCTTCGGCGGCGTTTTCCGTACCTCGGCGGATCGATCTCTCAAGCCTCACCTTTCAGCTCTCAACTGCTTGATCCCGGCTGAGCCCGGCGCAGTTGGACAAAGATGAATGGGCTGAAAACGTTGCCGCCACGGCCTGCACCGCCCGGGTGAATCCGTCCCGGCTCCCGTCGAATCTCCAACGGCTGCTCCGTGACCTCCTTTTCCTCCTCCGTGACCTCTGTGACTCGGGCTCAGCGCTGGGAAAACCCTGAACGACCGCGTCGGCAGACCGCCCGTCCCGGTTTTCTCAATACGGCACGCCGACGATGAAAACCGTCCAGGTCCCCGTCGCCGCGTGGGCGGCCGAGACGCTCCAGTAGGATTTCTCCCGCTGGTACACCCAGCCCCAGAACAGGCCCGCCGCCAGCGCCATCGCCGCGAACGCCGGGCTCAGGTGCACGTGCATCGCCGCGAAGACCAGGCTCGACACCGCGATCGATTTCCAACCGTCGTGCAGGCCGCCCGCGCGGAAGTAGGCCGCCAACGTGCCCTGCGTCGCGCAACGGATGAACTCCTGCGCGTAGCTCAGCGCGATGTAGCCGGCGCACAACGCGAGCCAATGCCCGGCCTGCGCCCCGGGCATCGTCGCGAGCGCCCGCCCCGGCTCGAAGACCGCCGCCGCCCCGCCGCACCGCACAAGCCCCAGCTTGCCGGCCAGCACCAGCGCCAGCACCGGCACCGCGAACAGCAACCCGCGGCCCGACTCCCGCCGCCAGGACCCCGGCAGCATCCCGTAGCCCGCGAACCCGCCGCCCACCCGCGTCACAAACACCCACGCCAACCCGAAAAACGCCGCGATGAAGAAAAACGAGATCAGGCTGTCCGTCGGCAGATACGGTTTCAGCACCAGTCCGAGCGGCAGCAGCAGGACGTACAGCGCCAGGCCCGTCAGCAGTTTCGAAACGAAGACCGCCGCCTCCAGCTGCGTCCGCATCGCCGCCGCCGCTTCCTCGTGCTTGCGCTGCAGGTTCGCGAGCGTGCCGTTCAGCCGGCGGATGACGATCTTGGCCACGTTCAGCGCCACCTGCGCCTGCCGGTTCGGCGCCACGTCCTCGGGGCGCAGCCGCAGCACCGTCGCCGCCCGCGCCGCCCGCAGCGTCGCCGTCGTGCGCGCCCCGGTCAGCGCCGACATCTCGCCGAAACATTCCCCCGGGCCGAGCCGCGTCAGCACAAAGTCGCCCGCCCCGCTGCCCCGCAGCACCACGAGTTCGCCGGCCGCCACGAGCAGCAGCCGGTCGTTTTCGGATCCCTCTGCCAGGACGGTCTCGCCGCCCGCGTACTCCTGGCGCGGCAGCCGCGCCAGCAACGCCGCGCGCTCCTCCGGCCCCATGCCCTCCAGCACGGCAAAATCCGGCCACGCCGGTTTGGCGCGCGGGCCGGCAGCGGCGGTCTGGTCGGGCAAACCCATGTCCGGCCAACCTTCGGGTTCCGCCCGCGCACGGCGAATCCAAAATATGGATTCGACCGAAAGTTCGCGCGAGCTCCAAGCGGATCGAGGAGCCCGCCATTCCCGGGCTCGGATCGATCTCTCAACTCTCAACCCTCAACTCTGAACTCAGCCTATCGGCTCAACGCAGCCCGAACAGCAGCTGCAGCACCGGCTCCAGATCGCGCCCGACTGTCCACATCCCGCCGCGCTGCACCGCCAGGCTCTTGCTCCGCTGGCGCCGCTCGACCTCGGCGTTCACCTCCGCGATCCGCGGCACCCCCGCCGCGAGGCCGATGGTTTCCAACCCGGTCAGCGGCGTCCACGCGAAGGGCAGTCCCGTCCAGTTGAACCGGATTTCCCAACCGGCCACCGGCCCCAGCGGCAACGGCTTCGTCAGCAGCGACGGATACCGCGTCACGAAGTCCGGCGTGCGCACCGTCGCGATCCGCAGCCGCACCACGGTTTCCTGCCGGGCAAACGCCTCCTGCAGCGTCGTGATCCGCCGCGCCCGCCAATCGTCGAAGAGCGCCTGCGGATCGAGGCCGAGCAGATTCATCCCGTTCCATACGCCCTGCTCGTTGCGGCTGCCGAATTTCTTCCGCTCGTACCAGCTTTGGAAATCGCGCGAGACCATCACGCCGATCTCGAAATGCAGGTGCGCCCGGTCCGGCGGGATCCGGTAGCCGCCCGCGCTGTGCCCCATGATGCCGAGCGTCGCCCCGGCCGCGACGGTCCGGCCCGGGCGCAGCCCCGGCGCGATCGAGGCCAGGTGCGCGTAAAGTGAATACACCGCCGGCGTCGCGCCCGGATGCTCGAGCACCACATAGCGGCCGTACCCGCCCGAAGGCGCACCGGCCACATGCCGCACCACCCCCGGCAGCACCGCGAACACCGGATCCGTCGGCGCGCCTTTGCGGTCGCGGCCCACCGGCCGGATGTCGATGCCTTCATGGAACTGCGTCCCGCCGCTCCGCACGCCGCCGAACGCCCCCGACTGCGGGTCGCCCGACCCCGCGTGCTGCAACCACTCCGCCGCCGGTTTGCCTTCCGCCCACGTCCGGCTCGGCGTCGGCCAAACCAATTCCAACCGCTCCTGGGCCGCGGCCTTGGCCCAAAGTCCGGCCAGCCCGAGCCCGAAGCCCAGCAACCGGCGCAGCTTCGCCGCCCCGTGGCCCCCGCGCACTCGCCGCGTCCCGTTCATCCCTTCTTCTTCACCTCGCGCTGCAGGTCGACGATCGTCGCCTTCAGGTTCGTCACCAACTCCGGCAGGACCTCGTCCGCCAATTCCACAAACACGAAGATCACGCCGTCCGCGATCGGCCCGTCGATCCGCCGCGCCCCGAGCGGCGTGTCGTTGATCGACACCACCAGCCGCCGCCCCTGCGCCACGACCGACATCCGGTAGAAATCCCGCGCCGCCGTCGGCGCCAATTGGAACGCGAGGCACTTGCCGAGCTCCACCTGCACCAGTTCCACCGCCGTGATGTCCGTCTCCGTCAGCACCGGCTTGGCGTTGGCGATGATCTTCACGCCGCTCTTCGGCAAGGTCAGCTCGTCGCCGCTCGTCTGCCCCTGCACTTCGAGAAAAAAGCGGGGCACCGCCGGCGTGTAGTTTTTCGTCTTCGGCGTCGCCGCGCAGCCGCCGCCGAGCGCCACGAGCCCGAGCAGCACCACCAAGCCGAGCACGCGCCTCATGGCTGCACCCGCTCCACCCGGACCGACCATTCCGGCCCCGAGCCCACACCGTGGGTCCGGGCGAAATCGCCGACATTCAACGCCACCGCCACCTTCAGCAGGCTGTTCAAGTAAAGGAGCGGCTGCCCCGGCGGCACTTCGCCGAAGGTCCGCGCATACGGCATCTCGCCGGTGTAAACCGTCCGCCCCGCCCGCGCGATCGTCACGCGGAACCGTTGCCCGAATTCCGGCCGCAACTCCGCGAACAGCGTCTCGTCCAGATCCGTCCACACGTTGCCGTAACGGAAATCCAAAACCGGAATCCCGCCGGCCAGCGCGGCCCCGTCCCGCCGCGCCTTCGCGTACGGCAACGCCACCACCTTCGGTTCCAGCAACGGCCCGACGTCCGCAAACGCGATCGCCCCCGCCGCCAGCCGCGCCCCGACGAACGCGAAAATGTCCCGCCCGTGGAACGTGTACGATCGGTCCGATCCCGGCCGCCGGTGCTTCGTCTCGTCGATCCGCCGCACCGCCACGATGCCCATGTCCTCCGCCACCAAGGTCAGCGTGCCGTTGTCCGGCGTCACGAAATAGTGCCCCGTCTTCGTCTCCGCCACGACCGATCGGCGCTCCGTGCCCACGCCCGGATCGATCACCGAAACAAAGACCGTCCCCTTCGGCCAAAACGGCGCCGCCTGCTTCAGCCGGTACGCGCCTTCCCAGATGTCGAAAGGCGTGTTCTCGTGCGACAAATCGTGGATCGCGAGCCGCGGATTCACGCCCACCGCAATGCCGCGCATCGCCGCCACCGCGCCGTCGCGCAGCCCGAAGTCCGTCTGCAACACGAGCGCCGACTCCGCCGCCGCCAGCGCCGCCGCCAGCCACAGGCCGAGCCCCACCCCGAACATTCCGCGCCGCCCGCGTTTCATGCGTCCACCGCCATCGGTTCAAAGGCCGCCATGATTTCCGCGCCGACCGCGTCCGCCACCAGCCGGCCATGGTCCGTCAACCGCACCGTCGCGCCGTCCCGCACCAGCCGGCCCGCCTCCGCCAACGCCCCCAGCGTCGCCTCGACCGCCCCCCACGGCGCTTCCGGCGCCCGCGTTTGCCAAGGCCCGAGGTCCACGCCCGCGTTCATTCTCAAACCGAAGATCAACGCATCCTCCGCCAGCAACGCCGGCGCCAGCGCGACGCGGTCCTCCGTCATCCGCGCACCCGCCGCCAGCCCGCTCTGCCATTGCTCCAGGTCGGACACGTTGGCTCCGCGCCAGCCGCCGTGCTGCGACGCCGCCGACGGCCCCAGCCCCACCCATTCGTGCATGTGCCAGGTATTCACGTTGTGGCGACACGTGTGGCCGGGCCGCGCGAAATTGGAAACTTCGTACTGCGCGAAACCCGCCGCCCCCAGCTGCGCCCAGGTCGATTCGTACAGCGCCGCCTCGTGCTCCGGATCCAGTTTCACCCGGCCCTGCGACAGTTTCACCCACAGCTTCGTGTCTTCCTCGAAGGTCAGGCAATACGTCGACAGATGATCCGGCGCCAAAGCCACCGCCTCCCGCACGTCCGCCGCCCACTCCTCCGCCGTCTGGCCGGGCAACGCGAACATCAGGTCGATATTGACGCTGCGGAAATCCGCCCGCTGCACGCGTTCGTACGCCCGCAACACCTGCTCGCGCGTGTGCTGCCGACCCAACGCGTCGAGCAACGCCGGTTGGAAACTCTGCACCCCGAGCGAAATCCGCGTCACGCCCGATTCCTTTAACACGCGCAACCGCTCGTCCGTCACCGACGCCGGCGCCATCTCCACCGACCATTCCTCCGGCTCCGCCCCGCCGAAGTGCCGCCGGATCGTCGCCGCCAACCGGCCGAGATCCCGCGGCGCCAGCAACCCCGGCGTGCCGCCGCCCCAGAACACCGTCGTCACCGGCCGCGGCCAAATCACCGCTTCCGCTTCCTGCGCGATGCCGGCCAGGAAACCTTCCACGCCCGATGCGGTCGGCTTGGTTTGGTAGAAGGCGCAAAAGTCGCAAGTGGACGCACAGAACGGGACATGCACATAGAGACCGAGCGGCGGCGCCGGTTCACCTTTGGCTTGCGCTGTCGGACGGCCACTCATTACTAACGCTTCTCCGCTCGTTTTTTCACTCTAGGAACTCAATGCACACCAACCGTATTTCACCCGCGAGAAAATTCCTCGTCTGGCTCGCCTCCCTGGCCTGCCTCGCGCTCCTCGCGGGCTGCGAAAACGTCACGCTGACCAATCTCACGCCGGCCTCGATGCCCGAGAATCCGTCGCAGATCTACACCTTCAGCCTCCGCATTGCGAAACGCTCCAACACGATCACGGGCATGGTCCCGCGCATCGTCGTCGACGGCCAGACCCACAATCTCAAGACCAACCCCCTCGGCGAAGGCATCTACGATTTCGAATACCAGCTGCCCGCCGGCCGCGACCAGATCGCCTACTACTTCCTCGTCAACTACAACGTCGAGGGAAACAACGTCCTCACCCCGCAGGAAACCTACACCAACATCGAGACCGTCAAGATCGTCCGCCGCTACGTCCTCTCCCTTGAGGTCAACCGCGGTCCCGTCGGCGCCCGCGTCAGCGTGCTTGGCCGCGGCTTCACCCCGCAGGACAGCATCGCCTTCAACGGCACGCCCGCCCGCACGGTTTTCGAATCGCCCAACGCCCTCAGCTTCTTCGTCCCCGCCCTCGAGGCCAACCGCAACTACCAGGTCCGCGTCAACAGCGTCGCCGGCGATTCCCCGGTCGGCACCTTCCGCATCGACCCCAGCAGCGTCGCCGTCTCCCCGTCCGCCCTTTCCCTTCGCACCGGCGAACGCCAGTCCCTCACCTTCACCTTGCCCAACCCCGCGCCCCCTGGCGGCACGCTCCTCGACGTCACCACCGACGTCCCCGATTCCATCATCATGCCCGAGGTCATCGTCCCCCAGGGCCAGACCTTCGTCAGCATCACCGTCGAAGGCGGCAAACCCGGCAACGGCTCCCTCTTCCTGAAGGGCTTCGGCTCCGGCGAAGTCAACGTCGCGGTCTCCGTCACCGGCCGCTGATCCGGCCGCCGCCTCCCGCTCCCTCCCCCGGCCGGACGTCCCCACGTCCGGCCTTTTTTCCGCCCCAACCCCGCCGTCAGCCTTCAGCAGTCAGCTTTCAGCTTTCCCGTTTTCCCCGTTTTCCGCTTTTCCGATTTCCGCCTTTCGCCTTTCGCCTTTTTACCCCCGCCTTTTCCCCCGCCTTTCCGTTTCCCGCTTTCCCGATTTTCCGATTTCCCAATTTTCCGCCTTTCGCCTTTCGCCTTTCGCCTTCCTCTATGTTCCCCCTCGGCATCGATTACGGCACCCACTCCGTCCGCGCCCTCGTCGTCCGTTGCCTCGACGGCGCCGAATTCGGCTCCGCCGTCGTCAATTTCCCTTCCGGCAAGCAGGTTGTTCTCCCCACCCCCAAGGACGACAACCTCGCCCGCAAGCAAATCCAACGCGCCTGAGCCCCGTCCCCTTTTTCCCATCCATCAGTGCCCGTAAGTGTCCATCAGTGGTTCCCTTCCCGTCCGCCCCAATCTCCCGATGAAAGCCCTTCTCCTCACCGCCCCGTCCAAACTCGAATACGTCGATTTCCCCGAACCCATGCCCGGTGACGACGACGTCGTCGTGCAGGTCCGCGCCTGCGGCATCTGCGGCAGCGACATCCACGGCTGGGACGGCTCCACCGGCCGCCGCCACCCGCCGCTCATCATGGGCCACGAGGCCTCCGGCGAAATCGTCGCCACCGGCCCGCACGTCACGCAATGGCGCGCCGGCGACCGCGTGACCTTCGACTCCACGATCTACTGCGGGAAATGCTACTTCTGCCAAAACGGCCACGTCAACCTCTGCACCGACCGCCGCGTCGTCGGCGTCTCCCCCGTCGAATACAAGCAGCACGGCGCCTTCGCCGAGCGCCTCGCCGTGCCCGCGCGTATCCTCTACAAATTGCCCGACAGCCTGCCCTTCGCGCAGGCCGCGATGGTCGAACCCGTCTCCATCGCCGTGCACGCCGTGCAACGCACCAAGATCGCGCCCGGCTCCACCGCCGTCGTCATCGGCAGCGGCATGATCGGCCTGCTTGTGATCCAGGTCCTGCGCTGGGCCGGCGCGAGCCAGGTCGTCGCCGTCGACCTCGCCGACAACCGCCTCGAACTCGCGCGCCGCCTCGGCGCGACACACACCGTCAATTCCGGCCGCGCCGATGTCGCCGCCGAAGTCGCGCAGATCACCGGCGGCCTCGGCGCCGACACCGCCTTCGAGGTCGTCGGCTTCACCCCGACGCTCAACCTCGCGATCAACGTCCTCAAACGCGGCGGCACCTGCGTCCTCGTCGGCAACCTCTCGCCCAAGACCCAGGACTTCCCGCTCCAAGCCGTCGTGACCAAGGAACTCACTTTGCTCGGATCCTGCTCGAGCGCCGGCGAGTACCCGCTCTGCCTCAAGCTCATCGCCGAAGGCTCCGTCGACGTGAAACCGATGATCGAAACCGTCGTCCCGCTCGCCGACGGCGCCGGCTGGTTCGAAAAACTCAGCACCAAGGACGGCGGCAAGTACATGAAAGTGATTCTCGACCCCACGGTCTGAGCCGCAAGCGGCGCCGCGTGAATCACTGTCGCCACGGAGGCGGCATTCACCGCGCAATCCGCGCCGCAGGTCCGCCCCATCGGTCTTTCCGCATTCCGCGGCCGCTCGGGGTTGGAACCACGGATGTCGCGGGCCGGCCCGGATGATCGCCTCATGCCGAATCCGACGCCGCCACCTCCGCGGCGGAAGCCGCGCAGGTCGTGGTCTCCGCCTCCATCGTCTGGATCCGCGCATTCTGCCCAATCCGCGGTTGAATCGAACCGCCTGAACCCGGTTCAATAAAGCGCCGCCAACGCGATCAGCAATTCGGAGACGTGCTCGCCGGCGCACAGCGTCCGCGGCTTCAGGCGCCCGAGCCACGCCGGCGCATCGAGCACTGCGCCGCGGGCCGACAGCACTCCGAGCGCCGCGGCCGGACCGGCGACGTCGCGGTCGAACCGCTGCGCCGCCGCCACCACCAGCGCGGTCACGCGCTCCGCCTCGCAACTCGCCCCGGGCCGCGCCGCGTTTTGCCAGAAATTCGTAGACGCGTCCGCCGGCGCGAGAAAATCGGCCGCCTGCAACTTCGCCACCGCAGCCACGGCCTCCGGACTGGCCGGGCCGCGCGCCCGGCCGCCCTCGGTCCCTCGGGCCCCGAGCGCGAGCACCTGGCCGTCGGCCCGCAGACGTTTTTCCAAGTCCGCATACGGCAGGTCGTGCAACGCGACGCCGCGCTGCAACGCGAGCATCGCCGCGGTCCCCGCCGCCTGCCCGAGCATCATGAACACCGGCTCCATCCGCACCGAGCCGTAGGCCGCATGCGTCGCCGAGAGACAGACGGGCACGAGCAGATTGGTGCTCTCGGCGCGGCGCGGCAGCAGCGCGCGGTAGCTGATCGGGAAGGCGCGGATGTTTTCGAAAAACGCCCCCTCGATCCGCAACCGGCCTTCGGCATCGGCGAAGTAGCCGACGACGTGCGAATCCAACGCGTACGACGCCAGCGCCACGGGATCGGGCACCGTCGTCTTCCGCCGGCTGTCGAGTTCCGTCACCGTGTACTCGCCGCGCAGGCGGCGCGCCTCCCGCACGTACAGTTGGAACGGCCAATGCCCCGTCGCGGCAAATTCGTCCCGCGCCAAACCCCAGCGCGCGGTCTCGCGGCGCGTCGCCGCCGGCACGCGCGGATCGTGCGCCAGAAACCAGAGCAGCCCCGCGGTGTAGTCCTTGTGCTCCTGCCACAGCAACGCGCGCGCTTCGTCCGACGCCTCCGCCCAGCCGGTGCTGCGCCCCACGTAGTCGGTGGAAAACATCCCACGGTTGTTGGTGTCGGTCTTCCGGTTCGGCATCGGCGTGAGTGCGAACAACTGCGGCCCGGGCCGCGCGGCCTCGCCGCCGAGGGACCGCAGAATCAATTCGTAGTTGAGCGGGTTGTACGTCGCGGGGCGCTCGATCGGCACCCGGTTGTCGGGACGGTCCGTGAGACAGAGGCGGAAGTTGTAGGCCTGGACGGCACCGTCCGCCTCGCCCTCCGCCCCGGGCGCCCGCGCCGCGACGTTCGGCAACAGCCCGCTCGCCGGGTCGCCGGGTCGGACAAAGGGCGAGATTCCCGCCGTGCGCTCGGGCGCGAGGAAACGGATGCCGTTGAGCGTCTCGCCGAATTCGCGGTTCGCCTCGCGGCCGATCCGGTAACTCACGCCCGCCGCCGCCATGAGGTCGCCCTCGTACGTGAGATCGATGAAAGTTCTGCCGACGAAGCTGCGGCCGTCGCGCAAAGCAATCGCCTCGATCTTCGTATCCGTTTTCCGGACGCCCTTCGCCCGGTCGAGCCGGGCGTTGAGGTGCACGGGCACCTTGGCCGCGGCCAGCAGATCGCCCAGCACCTTGGTCGCGACGTGCGGCTCGAAAAACCAATGCAGGCCCAGCGAATCCGACACCGCCAACGGATGCCGCGGCACGTACGCGGCCCGCGTTTCGCGGCGCCAGTTTTCCGGCCGTTGGTAATGTTCGTGGATCAGGCGGTAAAACTCGTGCGTCAGCCCGCCGACCGCGCGCGGATCGCCGACATCCGTCGCCCCGAGTCCACCCGCCGTGAGCCCGCCAAGGGCCGGACCGGGCTCGAGCAACACGACCGATCCGCCCATGCGCGCGACCTGCACCGCGGTGATCACGCCGGCGGCGTTGCCGCCGTAAACGACGACGTCGTAAACCGGCTCCGCCGCCGGCAACGCGACCGCCGCCCAAAGCCCAAGCCACCACATCCGCACGCCGAGGGATAAACGCATGATGCCCCAGCCAAGCCGCGCCGCGGGCCCGGGTGCAATCCTATCGCGCCGGCGCGGAGGCGTTACTTTTTCTTCTTAGCCGCGGCCTTCGCCGGCGGCTTGTCGCGTTCGGGATCGGTGAGCAGGCGCGGTTTGCCGTAGACTTTCCCCTCATCGCCCTGCGCGCGCATCCACGCGTCGAGTTCGGCGCGCAACGCGGCCAGCCGCGCGGCGTGCGCGGGATCGGCGGCGAGATTCTTCTGCTCATGCGGATCGTTCCGCAGGTCGTAGAGCTCCTCGGCCGGACGCACGTGGTAGCGCGCCACGATGGCCGCGGCCGCGGGGTCCGTCTTTCCCGCCTCGCGCCAGCTGGCGTAGTACAGCGCGCCGTCCACCGGCTGCGCGAGATCGACGTGCGTCGAATAGTAAAACTCGGGGTGCAGATTGCGGATGTATTTGAAGTCGGCCGTGCGCACGCTGCGGATCGGATAGATGTTCATCTGCCCGTCGCTGCTGTGCGTGGTAAAAATGCGGTCGCGGTGGGCCCGCGCCGGCTCCGTCAGCACCGCCGCGAACGAACGCCCGTCCAGTTCCGCCGCCGGCTTGCCGCCGCCGAGTTCCACCAGCGTCGGCAAAATGTCCACCCAGCTTACCATCGCGTCGGTGCGTTGGCCCGGCCGGATCTTCCCGGGCCACACGGCAAGCAGCGGCGTGCGGATGCCGGCGTCGTAACAACTCCACTTGCTCATCGGCCATTGCGCGCCGTGGTCGGCCGTGGCGAGAAACACGAGATTGGTCCCAAGCACGGCGTTGGCCGCGTCGTAAACCGCCCCCAGGTCCTGGTCCATGCGCGCGACCGCCGCGTAGTAGCGCGCCCGCGCCTCGCGCGTGACCGGCGTGTCGACGTGGCCCGGAGGCACCATCACATCCCCGGGCTTGTAACCTTCGCCCGTCAGCGGCCACGGCACATGCGGCCAATTGGTCCCGACGAAGAGGCAGAGCGGGCGGCCGCCCTTGCGTTCGCGCAGCCACTTCAACGCCGCCGGAATCGCCTCGGCATCGTGGAAGGTGTCGTTGGCCCCGTGGTCGAAACCGTAGTCCGCCGTGTGCCGGTAATGGGAGACCTTGCCGAAGGAAACGACCTCGTAGCCCAGCTCCTGCAGGTAGGCGGGCAACTTCTTCAACTCCGCCCGCGGCTTGCTGTGGTTGGCTTCCGCGCCGTTGCGCGCGGGCATCAGACCGGTGAGCAACGCGGCCCGGCTCGGCGCGCAACTCGGCGAAGCGACAAAGGCACGATCGAACGTCAGCCCCGCCGCCGCCACGCGGTCCATGTGCGGAGTGCGCACATCGCGCGATCCGTACACCGTCGAATCAAGCCGCGTGTGGTCATCCGAGATGAAGATCACCAGATGCGGCCGCTCCGCCGCGCGCAACCCAGGCGCCACCGCGCACGCGACCATCAGGAAAAGGCAACGGATCAGTTTCATGGTTCGAAGGAATTGGAAATTCGGAATTGGAAATACGGGATTGGGAAAACGGACGTCGCTGCCGCGGAATTTAAAGTTCGGAGTTCGGGGTTCGGAGTTTGGGGTGTGCTTCCCCGGATAATTCGGACACGCGTTGAGCGTGTGGTTTTTGGTTAGGTGAGAGAGGCCTCGAAGTCGAGGGGGCTGAGGTAATGGAGGGCGGAGTGGCGGCGGGAGCGGTTGTA
>NEUS01000027.1 GCA_002288455.1 Opitutia bacterium Tous-C1TDCM | reverse complement strand
CTGAGCGCGCCGCCGCGGCGGCGGCGCGCGGTTGAAAGGTGAAGGGTGAAAGTTGAAAGCCGGACCCGGAAGGCGAAAGGCGGAAGGCGCTTCGGGGGCCGCAGATCGATCTCTCAACTCTCAACTCTCAGCTTTCAACTATCAACGGTACCGGCCGCTTACTGCTTGGCGGCCGGGACCAGGGCGCGGGGGCGGTTGGCGGGGCCGGGCTTGGGGGACGGAATCTCGGCGAGCTTGGCGGCGGCGCCGGTGATCGTGGGCTGCAGCGCGGGGTCGGCGACGAGATTGCGGTACTCGCCTTCGGGGCGGCGGGGGTAGAATTCGCGGCCGGCGCGGCCGCCGTCCCATTCGGTGTAGCGCCAGGTCGGGCCGATGACGGTGCGGCCGGCGACATCGCGTTTCCCCGCGACGTCGTAGTGGTAGACGAGGCTGTAGGCGACGCGATTGGCGGAGGCGGAATCCGGATTTTCCCAGAGCGGACGAAGCGAGCGGCCGTCGAGCGGGCCGGCGGGCTTGAGGCCGGCGAGGTCGGCGAGGGTGGGGTAGACGTCGATGAGTTCGACGGGGGCGGCGACGCTGCGGCCGGCGGGAATGCCGGCGCCGGCGATGAGCAGCGGCACGCGGGTGGCTTCGTCAAAGGCGCTGAGTTTGGCCCAGAGGCCGCCGTGGTCACCGAGGTGGAACCCGTGGTCGCTGAACAAAACGACGACGGTGTTTTTCCAGAGATCGTGGCGGTCGAGTTCGTCGAGCAAGGTGCCGATCTGCGCATCGATGAAGGAGACGCAGGCGTAGTAGGCGCGGATGGCTTCGATCCGCGAGGACGGTTGGGCGAAGCCGGAGAGCTCGGTCTGCAGCGCGATCGCCGGCACGTCCTGCAACGGCGGCTCGGGCGGGAGCACGATCTTGGTTTCGCGGTAGAGATCGAAGAAACGTTGCGGGGCGGTCCAGGGCAGGTGCGGTTTGTGGAAACCGGCGGCGAGGAAGAACGGTTTGCCGGAGCGGCCGTGTTCGGCGAGCAGGCCGCGGATGCGGGCGGTGTTGACGCCGTCGCGGGTGGCGGAGCCGTCGCCGGCCAGGGCCTGCCAGGCGGGGCGGCCGTCGCCGCCGCCGTAGCGGGATTCGATGGCGGCTTTTTCGCCGGGGTCGGTCGTGGCGTCGTCGCGATATTCGTCCCAGGCGGCGGGATCGCTGGTGCGGGCGTTGTGGAAGATCTTGCCGGCGCCGACGGTGCGGCGGCCGTGTTGCCGGAAGAATTGCGGCAGGGTGACGGCGTCGGGCAGGGCGGTGCGCGCGGGGGTGTTGAGGATGTAGACGCCGGTGGTTTCGGGGCGGCGGCCGGTGAGGAACGACACGCGGCTGGGACCGCAGAGCGGGTATTGGGAGTAGGCGCGGTCGAAGCGCACGCCGCGGGCGGCGAGGCGGTCGAAGTGGGGCGTCTTGACCTCGCGGTTGCCGTAGGTGCCGAGGGCGAGGTTGAGATCGTCGACGACGAGGAGGAGGACGTTGGTCGCGGGAGCGGCCGGAGCGGCGGCGAAGATCGGCGCCGCCGCGAGCAGCGCGGCGGCGAGGAGCAGGGAAGGGCGCATCAGAGTTTGGCGGGGAGGGCGGCTTTCCAGCCGGCGCGGAGTTGCGCCGTGAACTTGGCGACGAGTTCGGCCTGGGCGGGCTGGTTGGCGAGGTTGGTGTTTTCCTGCGGGTCGGTGCGGTGGTCGTAGAGTTCGACGGCGGCGACTTTGCTGTGGTCGTTGCGATGGAGCCAGGCGGTGAAGCGGTGGTGCTCGGTGCGCAGCGAGTAGCCCATGAGCGGCTGGCCGCCGGTGGCGGAGTTGCCGGGGCGAGGATATTGGCTGAAAGCGGCGGCTTTCCAGGCGCGGTCGGGATTTTCGAGCAGGCCCTTGAAACTGACGCCTTCGAGGTGGGCGGGGAGCGACAGGCCGGCGAGGTCGGCGAGGGTCGGGTAAACGTCGACGAATTCGACGATGCCGTTGGTGCGTTTGCCGGCGTGCTTCATGCCGGGGACGGAGAGAAGGAGGGCGCCTTGGGTGTCGTTCTCGGTGTTGGTGTGTTTGCACCAGGCGTCGTGTTCGCCGAGTTTCCAGCCGTGGTCGCCCCAGAGGACGATGATGGTCTTTTCGCGGAGGCCGAGGCGGTCGAGTTCGTCGAGGACCTTGCCGAGCTGGGCGTCCATGTAGCTGATCGCGGCGTAATAGCCGTGCTTCAATTGGCGGGCGAGGTCGTCGGGGATCGAGCCTTCGGGAATGCCGTGGTACGCGCGCATTTCGCCGCCGGGTTGGACGGCGTATTCGGGGGCGTCCTTGGGCCGGAATTTATTCGGCGCGAGTTGGATTTTGGCGGGGTCGTAGAGGTCCCAGTACTTCTTGGGCGCGACGAAGGGCAGGTGCGGTTTGGAGAAACCGACGGCGAGGAAGAACGGTTCCTTCTTCTGTTTCAGTTCACGGAGGGTGGCGACGGCGAGGTCGGCGGTTTTGCCGTCGGTGAAGGTGTTGTCGGGCACATCGGCGCCCTCGAAGGCGGGGCCGCGGGAGTTGCGGGGCGTGGGGCTCTTTTTCTTTTTCGCCCCTTTGTCTTTCTGCTTCGGAGCGCCGTCGATGTCGTTGGGCTGGGGAAAACGTTGGTGGAGGGCGAGGTTCTCCGGCCGCGCATAGGTCTGGGCGCGGGGCGTGTGCCACGGCACGGACCAGGTCGGGGCGTCGTCGAAGCCACCGTGGTAGATCTTGCCCATGCCCTGGACGAAGTAGCCGTTGTTTTTGAAGTGTTGGCCGACCGTGACGACATTGGGCAGGGCGGTGCGGAAATGGGTTTCAAGGTCCCAGACCTTGGTGGTGTCGGGCCGCGTGCCGGTCATCAGGCTGGAGCGCGTCGGGGAACAGACGGCCTGCTGGACGTAGGCGCGGTTGAAGGTAATGCCGGCTTTGGCGAGGCGGTCGAGATTCGGGCTCTTGATATACGAGGCACCGTAGGCGCCGAACTCGGGGCGCAGATCGTCGACGGCGACGAAGAGGATGTTGGGGCGGTCGGCGGCCGAGGCGGCGGCGGCGGCGAGCAGCGCGGCGCCGAGCGGGAGGAGGAGGCGGACGAGGGGGTGCATGGAGGGAAGAAAGACGGTTGGGACGGTTGATGGAATCACGGCTGCTTCTTTTCGCGTTTGGCGGCGTTCTTGGCGTGGCGGCCGGATTCCGGGCCGCGGTCGGGGACGCCGCCGGCGGGGTTGAGCTTGGCGAGGACGGCGGCGAGGCGCGCGCGGGCGGCCACGGCGGCGGCGTCGGTCGAACCGGCGGGGACGAGCTTCTCGGAGAAGGGCGCGTCCGACATGTCGAAGAGTTCGCCGGCCTGGTTGAGTTTCCACTTTTTATCGCGGGCCCACCATTGGCGGGCGAGTTGGTTGAAGGCCCAGCCGCGGGTGGTGCCGCGGGCGCCGCGGAGGGCGGGGAGAATGTTTTCGCCGTCGAGCGCGGTGCCGGCGGGCAGCGGGGCGCCGGCGAGGGCGGCAAAGGTCGGGAAGAGGAACGTGGAATCGACGGGCTCGGCGTTGACGGTGCCGGCGGGCACGAGGCCGGGGAAATTGACGATCAGGGGCACGAGGGCGCCGCCCTCGAGCAGGTCGCCCTTGGCGCCGGCGAGGCGGCGGCCGCCGATCGTGGCGCGGTCGGAGCGGGCCTCGCCGGTGCCGTTGTCGCCGAGGAAGACGATGAGCGTCCGCTCGCGCAGTTTCAGTTTTTCCAATTCGGCGACGAGCTTGCCGACGAGTTTGTCCATGTAGCGGACGTTGTCGCCGTAGAGATCCTGGCTGTCGGGGGGGCTGTCCGGGGTCGGCAAGATCTCGGTATGGACGTGGGACAGCGAGTAGAAGAGGAAGAACGGGCGCTCGCGGTTTTTCGCGAGGAAGGCCGCGATGTGGTCGTGCATGACATCGGGCAGGTACACGCGGTCGGGCAGTTCGCGCTTCTCGCCGTTGACGAGGTAGGAGCGGGCTTTGGTCTGGGTGTTCCAGTAGGCGCCGCTGCCGTTGAACTTGAGGTAATCGTCGAAGCCGAATTCCGCGGGTCCGAGGGGGAGTTGGCCCCATTTGCCGACCATCGACGCGACGTAGCCGGCGGGTTTGAGCGCGGCGGGGATCATTTTCTCGGCGGTCGTGAATTCGCGGGTGGCGTCCTGGTTGGTGGCGCCGTTGCGGAAGCCGTAGCGGCCGGTGAGAATCTGGGCGCGCGAGGGGCCGCAGAGCGGGACGGTGTAGCCGCGGGTGAAACGCATGCCGCCGGCGGCGAGGGCGTCGATATTCGGCGTCTTGTAGTGGTCGGCGCCGTAGCAGCCGACTTCACCGATGCCGTAGTCGTCCGCGAGGATGAAGACGATGTTGGGCTTCGGGGCGGCGGGTGCGGCGGACGCGGCGCGGCCGACGGCGCACAGCAGGGCGGAGAGGCAGGCGACGGCGAGGAGCAGGCGGGGCATGGCGGGACGGAGTTGGGCGAGGCGGGTCAGAAACCGTGGCGAAGGCGTTCCTTCTCGTCGGCGAGGACGTCGTCGATCGCCAGCGCGTAGATGCGCGAGAAGGTGGCGAAGCCGCAGAGCGCGTTGAGATTCGAATCCTTTTCCGAGGCGCGGCGCAGGCGCTGCATCAGGGCGGAGTTCACGTCGTCAAGTTGCTGATACAGGGCGACGAGGCCGGTCATTTCCCAATCGGGCGTGCCGCCGTCGCGCAGGGCGAAATACTGCTTCAGCAGGTAGCGGCCGGCGACGCGGGTGAGGGTTTCGTCGAGGGAGGAGAACGGCACGTGCTGCAGGGCAAGCGGGCGGAGGCGGCGGGTGACGGGGCAGCCGCTGAGCGCGAGGTAAAGGCCGAACAGCGACCGGAGGCCGGTGTTCATGTCCACGGTCGAGGCGTAGGTGCGTTCGCCGACGACGACGGTGACGCGGGCTTTGCGGAAGGAGGCGATGGCGCTGAAGCGCGCGGCGGCGGCGTGGAGGTCGACGGCGGCGGGGCAGAAGCGGTGGGCGGCGGCGTCGAGCGGGCAACCGGGGCAGCGGTCGGTGGCGAGCAAGGTCCACGCGGGGAGGGGGTCGTCGCGGTTGGCCGGGGTTTCGACCCAGCCCTGTGTCGGCACGGAAAAGTGGAACGTCTGGCCGTCTTCAAACGTGAAGTCGTAGGTGATGGGCGAATCCATGGGGCGGGGGCGGGGCGGGCCAAGGCGAGAAAGGGCGAAGCGCCGCGGGGAAACGAGCACGAATTGCCGGCGCGGCGCCGCCGCGGCGAACGGGAAAATACCCGCGGCGGCGGCGGGCGCAGGGCGTCCGGTCGCGCGCCGCGTCTTTGCCATCGCCGGCTTCGGAGTTGCGACCAGACTCGGGCGTGCAACGTCGCGCGGGAGTCCGCGCCGGCGCGGCCCCGACTCCCTGCTCCCATGCCCGATCCCGTTGCGAAGAAGATGTCGTTTCTGGACCGCTATCTCACGGTCTGGATTTTTGCCGCGATGGGGCTCGGGGTCGCGCTCGGGCACTTTGTGCTGGAGGATCCGGCGGCGTTCTTCGCGCCGATGACCGTCGGCACGACCAATCTGCCCATCGCCCTCGGCCTCATCCTCATGATGTATCCGCCGCTCGCGAAGGTGAAGTATGCGCAACTGCCGAAAGTTTTCGCGAACACCCGGATCCTCGCGCTTTCGCTGGTGCAAAACTGGATCGTCGGCCCGGTGCTCATGTTCCTGCTCGCGGTGCTGCTGTTGCCCGACCATCCGGACTACATGGTCGGCCTGATCTTGGTCGGCATTGCCCGCTGCATCGCGATGGTGCTCGTCTGGAACGAACTCGCGGAGGGCAACCGGGAATACGCCGCCGGCCTGGTCGCGCTGAACAGCATCGCGCAGATCCTGTTCTACAGCGTGTACGCGTGGCTTTTCATCACCGTGCTGCCGCCGTATTTCGGCCTGCAGGGCACGGTCGTGAAGGTCGAGATGGGCGACATTTTCCGGAGCGTGATGATCTATCTCGGCATCCCGTTTCTCGCCGGCGTGCTCAGCCGGGTGATTTTGGTCCCGCTCAAGGGCGAGGCGTGGTACGAGACGACGTTTGCGCCGCGGATTTCGCCGCTCACGCTCGGCGCGCTGCTGTTCACGATTGTCGTGATGTTCACGTTCAAGGGCGACGCGATCGTGCAGTTGCCGGCGGATGTGCTCCGGATCGCGCTGCCGCTCGGGATTTATTTCGCGGTGATGTTTCTCGTGAGCTTCGCCATGGCGAAGCGCCTCGGGGCCGACTATCCGCGGTCCACGTCGCTGGCCTTCACCTCCGCGGGCAACAACTTCGAGCTCGCGATCGCCGTCGCCATCGCGGTGTTCGGGCTCGATTCGGGCGTGGCCTTCGCCGCGGTCGTCGGTCCGCTCATCGAGGTGCCCGCCTTGATCGGACTCGTGCACGTCGCGTTCTGGATCAAGCGGCGGTATTACGCGGCGGCCGCGTGACCGCGGCCGGGGCGACTGCAGGTCCCGCCGCGATTCGGGTTTTACCCCACTGCCGGCCGTCGCGATTTCGGGCAGGGTCCGGGGTGACGCAGCCCGTCGAAATCCCGGTTCAGCGGGAGGCGGCGGAGTCTTCTGCGATCACCGGTAAGGTGCGGCTTCCGCCCGGTTGGCGATGGCGGAGGACCAGGGTTGCTCGCCGTCCGCCCGCCGATCGGGTTGCCCATCCGATCCCGGTCCGAATCCCGAAATTCCATGCAGATCCAAATCAACACCGACGCCACTCTTGAAAACAGCGAAGCCTTGGGCGCCTACCTCCGCAAGGTGGTGGCAGACGCACTGGGCCACTTCGCCGCGCACGTCACCCGCGTGGAGGTCCACGTCGCGGACGAAAACGGCGCCAAGACCGTGGGCGCCGACAAGCGCTGCGTGATGGAAGCGAGGCTCGAGGGCCGGCCGCCCGCGGCCGTCATCCATCAGGCCGCGACGGTGCACGACGCCGTCCACGGCGCGGCCGACAAGCTCGCGCGCCTGATCGGGCACACGCTCGGTCGCCTGCAGGACGAACGCGGCCGGCGCAGCGCACCGGTCGGTCCCGACGGAGGTCCTTGAACGGCCGCAACGCCGTCCAGGCCGCGCCGAAATCCAAGGCCTGAAAATCAATCCCCAGAACTACCGCGTGCCGGCCGGGACCACGGTCGACCTCGCGCAGTGGCCCACCCGGGGGCCCGAGCTCTACCGCAGCAAGAAGGACTACAAGAAAACCATGGAGGCGCAGGTGGAGTCGCTGAGCGATTTGCAGCGGATCCACTACGCGTCGAACCGGTACGCCCTGCTGCTGATTTTTCAGGCGATGGACACGGCGGGAAAAGACGGGGCAATCCGGAACGTCATGTCCGGCGTCGATCCCCAGGGCTGCGCCGTGCACAGCTTCAAGCAGCCGAGCGCCGAAGAGCTGGAGCACGATTTCCTGTGGCGCACCCAGCGGCGCCTGCCCGAGCGCGGGCAAATCGGCATCTTCAACCGCTCCTACTACGAGGAGGTATTGATTGTGCGGGTACACCCGGAACTCCTGCGGGCCCAGGGGCTGTCCGGCGACGAGACGGTGCGGCGGGCGCTTTGGGAGGAGCGGTATGCCTCCATCCGCGACTCGGAGGCGCACCTCCACCGCAGCGGCACGCGGATCCTGAAATTCTTCCTGCATCTTTCGAAGGACGAGCAGCGCGCACGGCTGCTGGCCCGCATCGACGAGCCCGCGAAGAACTGGAAGTTCAGCCTGGCCGACGTGGAGGAGCGCACGCACTGGGACGACTATCAGCAGGCGTATGCCGCCGCGCTGGGGGCGACGAGCACCGCGGAAAGCCCTTGGTTTGTGGTGCCCGCCGACGACAAGAAAAGCGCGCGCCTGATCGTTTCCGAAATCATCCTCGCGGCGTGGCGGGGATTGAAACTGGCGTATCCGGAAACCACGGCGAAACGCCGGCAGGAACTGCAGCAAATCCGCCGGCGGTTGGAGAAGTAAACGCCGCCGGGTGCCTGCGAAATCGCGACCGACGAGCCGCGCCGCGGGCCGGCGCGACCGAGGCTCAAGCCGCGGCGCTTTCCGCGGCGGCCGAGTACTTTCCCTGCACCGCGAGTGCATTGCACCGCGCACGATGGAGCAGCGCGGCCTGCGCCGCGGCCGTGTTTGCCGCCTCTCCGCGCCACGTTTTCAGCGCGGTATCCTGCAGGGCCCGGCCGAAGGAAAAACTGAGCGTCCACGGAAGATCGTGCGTGGCGCAGAGGGCGTTCAGCCGTTCCGTTGCCGCGATCTCCGGCTGGCCACCGGAGAGAAAGACGATGCCGGGTACCGCCGCGGGCACGGTCCGCCGGAGGACGCGCCACGTGGCGGCGGCGATGTCGGCGGTCGTGACGGACCCGGGCGCCTCGGCTCCGGGCAGAACCATGCCGGTCTTGAGCAGCAGGCCGGGCAGCGAAACCTGTTTTGCAGCCAAGGCCCGGAAGACGGCGTCGAGCACGGCCACGGCGACGTCCTCGCTGCGCGCGAGCGAATGGCGGCCGGCGAGGAGCACTTCGGGTTCGACGATGGGCACCAGCCCGGCGGCTTGGCTGAAGGCGGCGAAGTCCGCGAGGGCGGCGGCGTTGGCGTCGAGGCAGGCCCGGCTGGGTTGACCGTCGGGCGTGATGGCGAGCACGGCGCGCCACTTGGTAAACCGGGCTCCGAGCGCGGCGTAGGCGGTGAGTCGCACGGGCAAGGCTTCGAGTCCGCCGGTGATTTTTTCGTGCGGCGAGCCCGGCAGCGGTCCCGTGCCGGTGTCCACCTTGATGCCGGGAATGATGCCTTGCCGGACGAGCAACTCGGTCAGGGTGGCGTCACCGGATCCGGTGCGTTGGCGGAGCGTTTCGTCGAACAGGATCGCGCCGCTGATGGATTCGCCGAGCGCGGCAGTGCGGAACAGCACTTCGCGGTAGGCACGGCGGTTCTCCGCGGTGGCCGCGACGCCGAGCGCGGCGAAGCGTTTGCCGATGGTGGGGAAGCTTTCGTCGGCCGCGAGAATGCCCTTGCCGGGGGCGACCAGCGCCTGCGCCGTGGCGGCGAGCCCGGAGACGTTTTTCACGGTGAGCTTTCGTCGGTTTTTTGGGCGGCGCGCGCGGCTTGCAGCATCTGGTCGTGCGCGGCCTCGTTCACGCCTTCGGCCACCAGCCGGGCGGCGACGCCCAGACCTTCGGCGTCCTCTTCTTCACTGCCCGATTCCGGCGCCGAGTGCCCGGTCGACCCGGGCACGGGATTCCAGCGGTCGGACTCGGGCGCGGACTGCAGCAGGGCGGTTTTGGGGCCGACCGAGGGCCCGCCGGTCAATTCGCGTTTGGCTTGGTCCCACTCGGGTTTGGTGACTTCGCTGGCCGGGTGGCCGTTGATCAGGCCGATTTCAGCGGCGCGTTCGCGGATCATTTTGCGGCTGACGACGCCGATACCGGCGCCGCTAACGGTCATGGCGCCTTGGTTGAGGGGATTTGTTTCCATAGTGATCGGTTCCTGAATGGGCGGTGGCGGCGGATTCGGCCGGGAATGGCGTCGGCCTGAATGCCGGTTCGGCGCGGCGACCGCGCCTTCGTGCCGCGTGCCGGCCAGCATAGGCCGGCGGGCCGCCGGGGGCGATGGAGTGTTACCCGCCCTGCTCGTGCCAGGCGAGCAGGCGCAGGGCGTTGAGGACGACGGCGATGGTGCTGCCTTCGTGCAGAACGACGGCGACACTCAGGGGAATCGCGCCGAAGCCGGCGGCGACCAGGAGCAGCGAAATGACGCCGAGCGCGATGCCCACGTTCTGGGTGATGATGCGCCGGCTGGCGCGGCTCAGGCCGATGGCGAAAGGCAATTTTCCCAAATCGTCCCCCATCAAGACGACGTCCGCCGTCTCCAACGCGACCGCCGTGCCGCCCGCGCCCATGGCGACTCCGACCGTGGCCGCCGCGAGGGCGGGCGCATCGTTCACGCCGTCGCCGATCATCGCGATGACGCCGCGGTCGTGCTGGAGTTCGCAGATCAGCGTCAGTTTGTCGCCGGGCAACAGTTCCGCGCGCACCTCGGTGATCCCGACTTGCTCCGCCACCCGGCGGGCGACGGACGCGTTGTCCCCCGTCAGCATCACGAGCCGGTCGATGCCTTGGGCCCGCAGCCGTTGCATGACGCCGGCCACCGCGGCCCGGGGTTCGTCCGCGAGCGCGATGACGCCGAGGAACGTGGCGGCGCGGCGAACGATGACGGTGGTCTGGCCCTCGCCTTCGAGTTCGGCAACGGCAACGGCGACCTTGCCGCCTTGCGCCGCGGCCGACTCCCCCGCGAAAGCCCGGAGCGCGCCGACCAAGACGGTTTCGCCCCCGACCTGCGCCCGGATGCCCTTGCCTGCAAGATTTTCGATCGCATTCGCGGAGGGGAATTCCAGGCGGCGCGATCTGGCCGTTTGCACAATGGCCGCGGCCAAAGGATGGCTGGACTGTTCCTCGACGGCGGCGGCGAGGCGCAGGACGTCGTCCTCCGCGATGCCCTCGAGCGCGACGATCTTCGTGACGGCGAAACGGCCGGTGGTGAGCGTGCCCGTTTTGTCGAGAGCCACGGTGTTCACGCGTCCGAGATTTTCGAGATGAACCCCGCCCTTGATGAGCACGCCGCGTCGCGCCGCCTGGGCGATGCCGGCGAGGACGGCGGCGGGCGTGCCGATGGCCAAAGCGCAAGGCGAGGCCGCCACGAGCAGCAACATGCCGCGGTAGAAACTCGCGCTCCAGGTCCAGCCGAACCCCAGCGGCAGCACGACGATGACGAGCAACGTGCCGACCAGCACCGCCGGAACGAAGCGGCGCGCGAACGTCTCCGTGAAC
This sequence comes from Opitutia bacterium Tous-C1TDCM, assembly GCA_002288455.1. GTDB lineage: Bacteria > Verrucomicrobiota > Verrucomicrobiia > Opitutales > Opitutaceae > ER46. The sequence goes on along the minus strand of NEUS01000027.1, from coordinate 27,809 downwards.
CGTTGTGTCGGGCTCTTTTGCTCCTGGGCCTCGGCGACGAGTTGCATCACGCGGGCGAGGGTGTTGTCGCGGGCGAGGCGGGTCATGCGCACATCCGGCGCATGGTCCTCGTTGATGGTGCCGGCGAAGACTTCGTCCCCGGGTTTGCGCGGCACCGGCACGCTTTCGCCGGTGATCGCGCTCTGGTCGAGACTGCTTTCCCCGGCGACGATGATACCGTCCACCGGCACGCGTTCGCCCGGTTTCACGACGACGATTTCTTTCACGGCGAGCTGTTCAACCGGGACTTCTTCCAACCGGTCGCCGCGTTTCACGAAGGCGGTCCGGGGCATGAGTTTCCCGAGTGTGCCGACGGCGTTGCGCGCGCGATCCAGCGCGTAGTTTTCCCCGGCGTGGCCGAGCGAAAAGAGAAACAGGAGAAACGCGCCGTCCGCCCATTCGCCCAGCACCGCCGCGCCGCCGGCCGCCGTGATCATGAGCAGATCGATGTCGAATTCTCCGCGGAAGAGGGCGGGCACGGCGTGGCGGGCGACATCGTAGCCGCCGGCCGCGTAGGACAGGAGGTAGAACGCGAGCGCGACGGACGGCGGCAGGCCGAAAAACTTCTCCCCGAAAAAGCCGAGCGCCAGCGCCGCACCGGCGATCGACACCATCAGCAAGGTCCAGTGTTCCTTGATCCAGGGCGGCAGCCCCGACGGTGCCGCGCCTTGGGTATGGTCCGGGGCCGCGGGCACGGCCGGGCCGGGATGCGATGCGACCGCCGCCTCTGACTGAAGGTTTTTCATGTGATCCCGCCCCGCGTGGTCCGCGCGTCGATGGACGCCGCGGTTCGATGGTGCCGGCGGTGAATATAGCGGCGCGCGGATCGGATCAGCTATGGGGTGTTGTCCGGGAAAATCCGGCTCGAGCGGCGAAAAAATTTGTGCGTTCGCCACCGGGTGGTGCACGGTTGGAGGATGCCGTCGACCCGAATTGCCGCGGAAGGAGTCACCCAGAATGGGCTGCTCGCGGGGTTCGCGCGCTTCGTCGCGGCGGGCGGGGCCGCGGCATTGACCGCGGGGCACTGGGGTTTGGAGCGGGAGGTGTTGCGCGTCGAAGCCGACGGCCAACCGGCGCGCACGCCGCATCCGTTTCCGCCCGAGGACAAAGAGATCTCGGTCGATTTCGCGGAGAACCAGGCGGAGCTCGTCACGTCGCCGTATTCCGACCCGGCCGCGGCCGTCGCCGCCTTGCGCCGGTTGCAAGGTCGCCTGCAAGCGGCGATCGGGGACGAACTGCTGTGGCCGCTCAGTTTGCCGGGCCGTTGGGATGCGCCGGAACGGGTGCAGGCCGCGGCGTTTGCGGGGCGGCCGGAGTGGGACGCGCAGCGCCGCTATCGGCAGAACCTCGAGCGCCGGCACGGCAAGGCCCGGCAAGTCATCAGCGGGATCCACTACAATTTCTCGTTTGCCGCGGAGTTTTTCGCGCGGTGGCGGACGGCCGTCGGCTCGGACGAGCCGGAGAAAACGCTGCGGGACGCGGCGTACTTTGCGGTGATGCGGAATTTCCTGCGGCACCAGCATGTGTTCAACGCGCTCTGGGGCGTGAGTCCGCCGGCCGACGAGGCCTTCTGGCGCGACCTGCTGGACCACACGCGACCCGACTTGCGGGCGAACGCGGAGCGTTGCCGGAACCGCATTTCCAGTGTGCGTCTGAGCCCCCTCGGCTATGCGTTGGCGCCCGATGTCGAACGCGCCATCGGCGTGACTTTTGCGTCGCTCGACGAATATCGGGAAAAAATCGCGGCGGCGATCCAGCCGCGGCCGCCCGCGTTGCCGCTGCTGGCGCACGAGCGGGAGTTCTACAGTCCGGTCCGGCCCAAACCTGCATCCGCGCCGGCCGCCGGGCCGGCGGCGCCGGCTTCAAACCGCGGCGAGCGTTTCGCTTTGCTCGATGCGCTCGGCCGCGAGGGCGTCGGCTATCTGGAATTCCGCATCTTCGATCTCGATCCTTTCGAACCCGTGGGCATCGGCGCGGAGGCCGTGCATTTTTTCCATCTGTTCGTGCTGGCCGCTCTGTTCATGCCCAGTCCGCTGATTTCTCCCGAGGAACGTCTGCGCATCGCGGAGCGCAATCGTTGGTCGACGCTCTGCGGATCCTCGCTGCTCGGCGAACCCTGCCGTCCCGGACCGGACGAGCAGGCCGCGGCGGCAGCGTTGTTCGCGGCCATGGACGCGATCGCCGCCGAGCTGCCGCCGCCCTACGCGCAGGCGCTCGCCGCGGCCCGGGAGCGCTGGGCGGGGCGCCGTCCGCGGCCGATCGACCGGCTCCGCGAAGCCGTGGCAGCGGGACCGCTTTGCGCGTTGGAACTTGGATTGGATCTCGCCCGCCGGCACCGCCGCACCCTCGCCCATGAATCTTGAAGCCCTTGAACTCTCGACCCAGGTCCTGATCGCCGAAGCCCGCGGGCGCGGCGTCGAAATCGAACTGCTCGATGCCGACGACAACTTCATCGCGCTCCGGCGCGGCGGCCGCACCGAGTACGTCAAGCAGGCCACGCGCACCTCGGCCGACACCTATATCAGCGCCCTGCTGATGGAGAACAAAGAGGTGACGAAGAAAGTCCTGCGCGCGGCCGGCCTGCGGGTGCCTGCCGGCGAGAAGTTCCGGGAACTTGCCGCGGCCGAGGCCGCGTTTCCCGCCTATCGGGGGAAGAAAATCGTCGTCAAACCCAACTCGACGAACTTCGGCGAAGGCGTGGCGATCCTCGATGCCGCGGCCGATGAGGCGGCGTACCGGGCGGCGCTGGCGGCGGCCTTTGCCCTCGATGCGAGCGTGCTGGTGGAGGAGTTTGTCGAGGGGCGGGAATTTCGTTTTCTCGTGATCGGCGGGATGACCCGGGCCGTGCTGCATCGGATTCCGGCCAATGTGCGGGGCGACGGCCGGGCGACGATTCGCGAACTGGTCGAGGTGAAGAATCGGCATCCGTACCGGGGCGAAGGCTACCGCAAGCCGCTCGAACGCATTCGCCTCGAAGAAGTCGAACTTGCGTTTCTGGCAGGCCAGGGCCTCGGGCCCGGAAGTGTTCCGGCCGACGGCGCGACGGTTTTCCTGCGCAAGAATTCCAATATCAGCACCGGCGGCGACAGTCTCGATTTAACGGATACGATGCCGCCGGTCTATCGGTGCTGGGCCGAGCAGGCGACGGCGGCGGTCGGCGCCGCCATTTGCGGATTGGACATGATCATCCCCGACGTCGCGGCGGACGGCGCGGAGGCGCCGTATTGCATTCTCGAACTCAACTTCAACCCGGCGCTGCACATCCATGATTTCCCGGCGGAAGGCATGAACCGGCACGTCGAACGGCACGTGCTCGATTTGCTGGGCTTCCACTGACGGAACCGTAGGGCGGAAGGCGGCCGGGAAGTCTTGGTGGCGTTGCGGAACGAGACGCGCGCCCAATGAAAAGCCCGCGCCCGGGAAGGGGCGCGGGCCGAAGGGACGGCGGCGAAGCGGGGGCCGGGCTCAGAACCGGACCGTGAGGCTGAGGTCGACCTGGAGCGGGACGACGTAGCTGTAGCGGTAGACGTTGGCGCCGCTGGCGAGGGTCGTGAAACTCGTTTTGCGCAGGTCCCCGTTTTCGAGATCGGTGAGATTGCGGAAGCCGAGGCGGGCGCGGACCTGCTGGTTCCAGATCTTCTGGTCGCGCATGATGTAGCCGTGGACCAGATGGGTGGAACCGCCGGCGAGGGCCTGGCCGTTGGCGATGCCGAAGAGGTAGTCGTCGCGCCAGCTGCCGTTGAGGCCCACGCGGACGCCGCGGAGGGGCGCCCACGTGTCGCGGGCGAAGGCGTAGTCGACGACCCAGCTGGCGGACCACGGCGAGGCGCGGGCGCCGGTGGGCTTCTGGTCGATATCGAGGGAATCGAGCAGCGTCTTGGCTTCGTTGAGCAGGGCGGGGGACTCGTTGCCGCGGGCGACGGCGGCCTCGTAGTAGCCGCGGAAGGAATCGAGGTTGGGGAGGCCGGTGACCTGGGTGCGCGCGAGGGTGAAGCGGAGCTGCAGGCCCTTCAGCGGGCGGACATTCAGGGTGACGTCGGCGCCGCGGGAATTTTCCGTGGAGCTGTAGTAGCGCGAGGCGGAACCGGTGCCTTCCTCGCCGTACTTGTAGCGCGGATCGCCGGGGAGGACGTCGTTGGGATTCATCAGGTCCTCGATTTCGGAGGTGTCGAAGCTGATGATATTGTTCCAGCTCAGGGCGACGTTCTGGCGGTCGATGTCGAAGACGCCGAGATTCACGCTGGCGCGGTCGCCCCAGAAGCTGCCCTTGAGGCCGACTTCCTTGGTCACGCCGGTGATCGGCGGGAAGCGCACGCGGTCGAAGGTGCGCACGCCCTGGAAACGGAAGGACTCGGAGTAGACGCCGTAGAAGTTGAGGTCCTTGGTCAGGACGACGGTCATGCCGCCCGTCATGCTCGTGTTCTCGAGGCGCAGCTGCTTGTTCTCGATGTACTCGCCGGGGAGGGCGTCGCCGCGCTTGGGCGGCGGGACTTCCTCTTTGTAGGGGCCGAAGGTGCGCGTGCCTTCGTATTCATAATTCCGATTCCAGTCGTGGCGGGCGCCGATGAGGGTCTGGATGCGGCCGCCGAAGTAGCGGCCGCTGGTCGAGAGAGCGACGGCGGAGGACTGGCGCCACTGCGTGCCGTCGGTCGAGCTCGTGCCGGAAGGGAAGGAGGCGAGGGACTTCGGCGTGATCGTGGGCGTGGTCGGCAGGTTGGCCGGCTTCATCGCATCGAAAAGCGCGCGGGAATAGAAGCGCGGGTCGTCGAGGAAGAGGCGGAGACGGACGCGGTCGGCGTTGGTGTTGAGGGTGCCGCCGCGGTCGACGTTGTAGGTGTTGTAGGTGTTGAAGCGGTAGTTCGTGACCTGGTCCTCGCGGTATTCGGCGCTGCCGACGATCAGCTGCTGCATCCACTTCCACTTGTCGAATTTGTACACGGCGGTGCCGCGGAACGAATCGACGGTGTTGCCGAAGCGTTTCTCGTCGAGTTCGGTCTCGACGTAGGGGCGGCCGTTGACGTCGACGCTGATCGTGCTGGAGAAGAAGTTGTCGTTGCGGATGGCGGTCTGGCGCTGGTGGTTGTAGGCGACCTCGACGCCGACGGGGCCGAGGCGCTGCTCGACGGTGACGGAGGTGGTGTCGAAGGGGCGGTTCTGGCGGTCGAAGGAGCCGCGGAGGTTGTAGTGTTTCGGGTAGCCGTTGAAGCGCTTGGTGCCGACGACGGCGCCGGCGGCGTTGCGCATGGTGACGTCGAAGTAGTCGCCCTCGATGAGGGATGGCGAGCCGCCGGCGGGGCCGTTGGAACGGTCGGCGGAGGGCAGCGTGCTGCGCACGATCCACTGGTTGTCGGAGGTGTAATAGAGCCGGTCCGTCGTGAAGGCGCGGGAGCGGGCGGACTGTTCGCGGATGGTGACGCCGCCGAAACCGCGGACATTGGCGAAGTCGCCCTGCTCGTACTCGACGCGGATCATCGTTTCCTTGAACGGCTGCCACGTGGTCGTGAGCGTTTCGCCGGCGAGTTGGAACGTGGAGGCGTCCTGAAAGGTGCGTTCCTGGCGGCGCACGGCGTTGAAGCGGACGGCGAGGTTGTTCCGGAGGCGGCGGTTGAGGTCGATCTGGAAGCGGTAGGCACCGTCGGTGTTGTACTGGGAAAGGAAGGTGCCGAAATTCCGCATCTGCGCGCGCTTGGTGAAGACGGAGGCCTGGCCGCCCGGGTCCACGTCGCCGAAGATGAGGGAGTTGGAGCCCTTGCCGAAGTCGATGCGCTCGACGTTGTAGGTGTCGCTCGGGATGTACCAGCGGAAGTAATTGCGCGCGGCGGTGGAGCCGCTGAGGCCGCGGAAGGAGACGGCGCCGCTCTGGTTGTCGTTCTCGAGGGTGGGCGGGGCGAAGGCGTTGGCGACGTAGTTGGCGACTTCGTCGGCGGTGAAGAGACCGAGGTCCTCCATGAAGTCGGCGGTGATGGCGTCGATGTTCACCGGCACATCCTTCAGCGCCTGCTTGGTGCGCGTGGCGGAGAGCGTGTCGTTGGCGGACCAGCCGGCCTCGGACTCCGTCATGACGATGAACGGCGAGAGCGTGACGGTCTCGTCCTTGGCGGCGACGGCGGCCGCGGGCGACGAGGCGGCGGGAGCGGTTTGCGCCCGGAGCAACGGGGCGGAGAGGAGGCAGAACGAGGCCGGCAGAAGCCGGGCAGCAACGCGGAGCGAGGCCTGAGTGGGGTGGGTCATAGGGGAAAGCCAGTCGGGCGAGACGAGCCTGACCCGTTAAGGTTGTGCGGTGGCGCAGTTCCACAAGCGAAACCTTGCTGATATCGTTGATTCGGGGGCCGGAGACGGCGCCGGCGCGGAGAATTCGGAAACGCGGATTGACGCGCCGGCGGCGGTTATGACACAGCGACGCGATGCCGAAGCCTGCTCCGCGCCTTTGTCCGCGGGTGTCCGTTTTCCCCTTTCGTTTTCCTGCGCCATGAATCGCCGTTGGTTCATAGGCCGGGCCGGGGCCGCCGGCGGGTTCCTGCTGTTGCCGGCGTGGACGGCCGCGGCCGAGCGCCTCGCGGCGGGCGATCCGATCCCGGCCGCGCGGAAGAAACGCCTCGCGGACGCGGCGCTGAATGCCGCGACGAAGCGCGGCGCGACCTATGCCGATGTGCGCATCGGGCGCTACCTCCGCCAGTCGATCTCGACCCGCGAAACGAAGGTCGACGGCGTGACCAGCGACGAAAGCTACGGCGCCGGCGTGCGCGTGATCGCGGACGGCGCGTGGGGTTTCATGGCGACGGACCGGTTGAGCGAAGAGTCCGTCGCGCGGGCCGCGGCCGAGGCGGTGGCGATCGCCATAGCCAACGCCCGCCTGCAGGACGAGCCGGTCGTGCTCGCGCCGCAGGCCGGGGTGGGCGAGGTGGCCTGGCGCACGCCGATCCGGACCAACCCGTTCGCCGTGTCGCTGCAGGAAAAAGTGGAGCACCTGCTCGCGGCCAATCGCGCCGCGCTCGCGCAGGGCGCGAGTTTCATCAACACGCAGCTCTACCAGATCAACGAGCAGAAGTATTTCGCGAGCACCGACGGCTCCTACATCGACCAGGATATCCACCGGCTCTGGCCGACCTTCACGGTGACGGCGACGGATCAGAAGACCGGCCGCTTCGAAACCCGCAACGCCCTGAGTTCGCCCGTGGGCCGCGGCTATGAATACCTCGGGGCCGATCCCGCCGGCAAACGCGCGGGCGCGACGGTGCGCTACTTCGAATCGTACGACCTGGCCGAGGACGCCGTCCTCGCCGCGCAGCAGGCGCGGGAAAAACTCGCCGCCAAGCGTGTCGTCGCCGGGCAATACGACCTCGTGCTCGACCCGACGCACCTCGGGCTGACGATCCACGAATCGGTCGGCCATGCCACCGAGCTCGACCGCGTGCTCGGCTACGAGGCCAACTATGCGGGCACTTCGTTCGCGACCCTGGACAAGTGGAAGTCCAAGGATTTCAAATACGGCAGTCCGATCGTGAATTTCTTCGCCGACCGCACGGAAGCCGGGACGCTGGGCGCGGTGGGCTACGACGACGAAGGGGTGCCGGCGAAGCGTTGGCCGATTATCCGGGACGGCATCTTGGTCGATTACCAGAAGACGCGCGACCAGGCGCACATGGTCGGGCAAAACGCCGGCGACGGCTGCAGCTATGCGCAGTCGTGGAATGCGGTCCAGTTCCAGCGCATGCCCAATGTTTCGCTCCAGCCCGGCGCGGCGCCGCTGACGCCGGCGGAGATGATCAAGCGCGTCGAGCGCGGCATCTACATTGTCGGCCGCGGCTCGTTCTCGATCGACCAGCAGCGCTACAATTTCCAATTCGGCGGCCAGCTGTTCTACGAGATCAAAAACGGCGAGATCGCCGGCATGCTGCGCGACGTCGCCTACCAGTCGAACACGCAGGAGTTCTGGAATTCGTGCGTCGCGATCTGCGACCGCCGCGACTACATGCACTTCGGCAGTTTCTTCGACGGCAAGGGCCAGCCCTCGCAGGTCAGCGCCGTCTCGCACGGCAGCGCCACGTCCCGTTTCAACAAGGTCAACGTCCTCAACACCGGCCGCAGAATCTGAAGACCGCCGCCGGCGAAAAATCCGCATTCCGCAATCCGCATTCCGCAATTTTCCCCCATGTCCCTCCTCTCCGAATCCGAAGCCCGCGCGATCCTGCAGAAGACGCTCTCGTTCTCGAAAGCCGACGAATGCCAGGTCTCCCTCTCGGGGGCCCGCGCCGGCAATCTCCGCTTCGCGCGCAACACCGTTTCCACCAGCGGCGGTTCCGATACTCTTAGCCTGGCCGTGACGTCGAGCCTCGGCCGCAAATCCGGCGCCGCCACGATCAACGAATTCGACGACGCCTCCCTCGAGCGCGCCGTGCGCTCGGCGGAGGAACTCGCGCGGCTCTCGCCCGAGAATCCCGAATTCATGCCCGCGATCGGCCCGCAGACCTACCTCGAGCCGCAGGCGCATTTCGAGGCCACGGCCAAGGTGACGCAGGAGGACCGCGTGCGCTGGGCCGCCGCGAGCATCGGCCATTGCAAGGAGCGCAAACTCACGGCGGCCGGCTACCTTTCCGACAGCGCCCGTTTTTCCGCCCTCGCCAATTCCAAGGGACTCTTCGGTTACCAGCGCCGCACCGATATCGATTTCTCCGTCACCACGCGCACCGAGGACGGCCGCGGCTCCGGTTACGCGCTGGCCGATTTCAACGATGCCTCCCGCCTCGACGCCGGCGGCGTCACCGCCATCGCCGCGCGCAAGGCGCTCCAATCCCGCGAGGCCCGCGCCATCGAGCCCGGCAAGTACACGGTGATTCTCGAGCCCAGCGCCGGCGTCACGCTCGTCAACCTCATGCTCAACGCCATGAACGCGCGGCTCACCGACGAAGGCCGCAGCTTCCTGAGCAAGGCCGGCGGCGCCTCGCGCGTCGGCGAGAAGATCGTCGACGAACGCGTCAATCTCTGGACCGACCCGATGAACGCCGAGCTCCCCGGCAACAAATGGGGCTCGGACGGCCGCGCCCAGCGCCGCACCGACTGGATCCAGGGCGGGGTGGTGAAGAACGTCGGCTACACGCGCTTCTGGGCGAAGCAGCAGGGCCGCGACGAAAACGCGGCGCCGCCGCCCGCCTTCGGCCGCAGCATCATGGGCGGCACCGACACCCCGCTCGACGCGCTGATCAAGGGCGTGAAACGCGGCGTACTCGTCACCCGGCTCTGGTACATCCGCGCCGTCGATCCGCAGACGCTCCTGTACACGGGTCTCACCCGCGACGGCACGTTCTTCGTCGAGAACGGCGAGATCAAATTCCCGGTGAAGAATTTCCGCTTCAACGAAAGCCCGGTCATCATGCTCAACAACCTCGAGGCGCTCGGCCGGCCGCAGCGCGTCGAAAACAGCCTGATCCCGCCGATGGTCCTGCGGGATTTCACGTTCTCCAGTCTCTCCGACGCCGTCTGAGCCCGCCGCCCATGAAACGCCGCCATTTTCTCCAGACCACCGGCCTCGCCACCGGCTCGTTGCTCCTGCCGCAATGGACCCGCGCCGCCGCGGCGCTCGCCGCCAAGGATCCGCTCGCCGTCGCGCGCAAGAAACAACTCGCCGATGCCGCCCTCAATGCCGCGACCAAACTCGGCGCCACCTACGCCGACGTCCGCATCGGCCGCTACCTCAACCAGTCCGTCTCCACCCGCGAGCAGAAGGTCGAGGGCGTTTCCAGCACCGAGAGTTACGGCGCGGGCATCCGCGTCATCGCCGGCGGCGCCTGGGGCTTCTTCGCCACCAACGAATTGACGCCCGACTCCATCGCCCGCGCCGCCGCCCAGGCCGTCGCGATCGCCAAGGCCAATGCCAAAATCCAGACGGAACCCGTCGTGCTGGCCCCGCAAAAGGGCGTCGGCGAAACCGCCTGGCGGACGCCGATCCGCACCAACGGCTTCGCGGTGCCGCTGGCCGACAAGGTGGACCGCCTGCTCGCCGCCAACGCCGCCGCCCTCAAGGCCGGCGCCAACTTCGTCAACTCGCAGCTCTTCCTCGTCAACGAGCAGAAGTATTTCGCGAGCACCGACGGCTCCTACATCGACCAGGACATCCACCGCATCTGGCCGACGTTTCTCGCGACCGTGACGGATCCGAAGACCGGCCGTTTCCAGACGCGCCGTTCGATCAGCGCGCCCTCGGGCCGCGGCTACGAATACCTCGACGCCGATCCCCGCCACAAACTCGCGCCGGTCGGCGACACCACCGTGCGCTACACCGATTCCTACGATCTGATCGAGGACGCGACGCTCGCCGCGCAGCAGGCCAAGGCCAAGGTCTCCGCCAAATCCGTCCTCGCCGGGCAGTACGACCTCGTGCTCGATCCGTCGCATCTCTGGCTGACGATCCACGAATCCATCGGCCACGCCACCGAGCTCGACCGCGTGCTCGGCTACGAGGCGAACTACGCCGGCACGTCGTTCGCCACCCTCGACAAATGGAAGAGCGGGAATTTCCAGTACGGCCACGGCCGGGTGAACTTCTTCGCCGACAAGACGCAGCCCGGGTCCCTCGGCGCGGTGGGCTACGACGACGAAGGCGTGCCGACCAAGCGCTGGCCGATCATCAAGGACGGCATTCTGGTCGGGTATCAGAAAACCCGGGACCAGGCCCACATCGTCGGCCAGGCGGAAAGCGACGGCTGCAGCTATTCGCAGCATTGGTCCGACGTGCAGTTCCAGCGCATGCCCAATGTTTCCCTCGAGCCGGGCCCCGCCCCGCTCGCGCCCGCCGAACTGATCAAGAACGTCGAGCGCGGCGTCTACATCATCGGCGACGGTTCCTTCTCGATCGACCAGCAGCGCTACAATTTCCAATTCGGCGGCCAGCTGTTCTACGAGATCAAGAACGGGCAAATCGCCGGCATGCTGCGCGACGTGTCCTACCAGTCGAACACGCAGGAATTCTGGAATTCGTGTTCGGCGATCTGCGACCGGCGCGACTACGCCCTCGGCGGCGCCTTCAACGACGGCAAGGGCCAGCCGCCGCAGATCAGCGCCGTCTCCCACGGCAGCGCCACCGCCCGTTTCGACAAGGTCAACGTGATCAACACGGCGCGGAGAATCTGAGCCGCCCGGCCGCCCCGCCGCCGCGCGGGGCGCCGCCGCCATGAGCCGCGCCGACTTCGTCTTTTCCCGGTTGCAGTACGATTCCGGCGACTGGGATCTCGTCGATCCGCGGATGCCGGCCAACCTCGTCGACTCGCTGGTCGCCTACACGACGATCAAGGTCGACCCGCGCGAAGCCGTCGTCGCCCTCGGCAGCCCCGCGCTGTTCGAGGCCCCGTTCGTGTACCTGAGCGGCCGCAAGCTCGTGCAGTTCGGCGCCCGCGAGCGCGCGAACTTCGAGGCCTACGTGCGGCGCGGCGGTTTCGTCTTCGTCGACGATTGCAACCACGACATCGACGGCCTCTTCGCCAAATCCTTCGAGGCGCAGATGGCGGTGTGTTTCGGCCCCGCGGCCCTGCGGAAAATCCCGAATTCGCATCCGCTCTACCGCGCCTGCTTCCGGTTCGACGGTCCGCCGACGACGTCGTTCGAACTCAACGGCTGGGGCGACGACCTCGTGCACGACTACCTCAAGGCCGTGGAAATCGACGGCCGCATCCGCGTGCTCTACAGCAACAAAGACTACGGCTGCGAATGGGACTACGATTTCCGCAACAAACGCTTCCTCGCCGAGGACAACACGAAGTTCGGCGTCAACATCGTCGCCTACGCGCTGGGCCTGTGAACTACGGCGATCATGCCCGGAGGATTTCTTGGTGCCCTCCGTGTCTCCGTGGTTCACCTTCGCCCAAGCCTGCCGCACTTTCCCTTCCGCCATGCCCGCTCCTGAATTGACCGAAGCCGAAGTCGCCCAGTTGCTCGCCCGCGTGCCGCGGCTGCGGGCCGAAATCGGCAAGGCCGTCATCGGCCAGGAGGCCGTGATCGAGGAACTGCTCGCGGCCTTCATCGCCGGCGGCCATTGCCTGCTCGAGGGCCTGCCCGGTCTCGGCAAGACGCTGCTCATCCGCACGCTCGCCCAGGCGGTCTCGCTCACGTTCCACCGCATCCAGTTCACGCCGGATCTGATGCCCTCCGACATCGTCGGCACCGAGGTGCTCGAGGAAGACCACGCCACCGGCCGGCGGTTTTTCCAATTCAACCGCGGGCCGATTTTCGGGCAGCTGATCCTCGCCGACGAAATCAACCGCACGCCGCCGAAAACCCAGGCCGCGCTGCTCGAGGCGATGCAGGAAAGCACCGTCACCTACGGCGGGAAAACGTATCCGCTGGAGCGGCCGTTCTTCGTGCTCGCGACGCAGAACCCCATCGAGCAAGCCGGCACCTACCCGTTGCCGGAAGCGCAGCTGGATCGCTTTCTCCTCTACCTCACGATCGACTATCCGGCCGAAACCGAGGAACTCGCGATGCTGGCCCGCACCACCGGAGCGCCGACGGAGAAAATCGAGCCCGTGATGTCCGCCGCCGAAATCCTGCAACTGCAGGCGCTCGCCCGTCAGGTCGTCGTCAGCCCCGAATTGCTGTCCTACATCAACCGTCTCGTCCGCGCGACCCGCGACCGCAGCCATCCGGCGATCGGCCGCTGGCTGCGCTGGGGCGCGGGCCCGCGGGCGGGCCAGGCCCTCGTCCTCGCCGCCAAGGCGCGTGCGCTGCTCGCGGGCCGTTTCGCGGTCACGCTCGCCGATGTGCACGCGCTCGCCGCGCCCGTGCTCCGGCACCGCCTGCTGCCGACCTTCGAGGCCGAAGCGGAAAACATGACCCGCGACCGCATCGTGCGCGATCTGCTCGCGGCGTTGCCGCCGCCGGCGAGTCCGTTGCAGGGCTGAGCGGCCATGGCTGACGCCGGCGTCATCGAACCCGATCCGCGGCTGCGGGCCGCGCTGCACGGTCTCGCCCTGACCGCGCGGCAACTCGTGGCCGGGGCGGTCGCCGGCCTGCATCCGAGCCGCCGGCCGGGCAGCGCCCGCGAGTTCAGCCAGTACCGCGCCTACCAGCCCGGCGACGAGCCGCGGCGGATCGACTGGAAACTGTTCGCCCGCTCGGACCGCTATTTCCTGCGTGAAAGCGATGTGGATACGCGCGTCGCGGTCGATCTGGTCGTCGATGCGACGGCCTCGATGCGGCATCGCGGGCCGGCCGCCGCGGCGGAAAAGTTCGCCGCCGCCCGCGCGTTGGCGGCGGCGCTCGGATTCCTGGCCGAGACGCAGGGCGATCCGGTGTCCCTGCACTTGGTGGGCGACGGCGCGGTGCGTTCGCTCGCGACGGCCGGCCGCCGGGCGCCGGGCGACGTGATTCTGCGGACGCTGGCCCGGGCGGTCCCGGCCGGGCGCTGGCCGGCGGATCCCGCGGCGCTGACGACGGCGCTGCGCAAGACGGAGCACGACGGCGCAAGTGCCGGCCCGGGGACCACGGCCCGGCTCACGGTGGTGATCACCGACGGGCACCAGCCCGACGGCGAGATCCGGGCCGCGCTGCGGCCGCTGCGCGTCCGGCGCCACGAAGTGATTCTGCTGCGGCTCGTCGCGCGCGACGAAACCGAGTTTCCGCACCGCGGGCAGGTGCGTTTCGAGGAATGGGAAACGGGCCGTTTTCTCGAGGCCGAGGCGGGCGCGATGCGGCGGCGGTTGCTCGAAGCCGCGGCGGCGGAACGGGCCGCGTGGCGGCGCGAGTGGGACGGCGAACGGTTCGAGACGGTGGAGCTCGATCCCGACGGTGCGTTGGAAAAAGGCCTGCGCGCCTGCCTGCGGCGGCGGATGGAACGCTGACTTCGCCATGGTGCATTGGGCCAATCCCGCGGGACTCTGGGCGCTCGGCGCCTTGGCCGTGCCGTTGGCGATTCACCTGGTCCGCCGGCCGTTGCGGGTGGTCCGCGTCGGACATTTGCCGCCGCCGCCGGGACCGTCGCGGCGGCTGGCGTGGTGGCGTTGGCGCGACGGGTGGAAACTGGCGCTGCGTTGCGGGCTGTTGGCGGCGTTGGCGGCGGCCTTGGCGCAGCCGGAATGGCGGCCGGCCGAACCTGCCCCGGTGCGCTGGGTGCTGCGCGTGCCCGGGGCCGTTTGGAGCGGCCCGGCGGAGACGGCGTGGGAACGCGAACGCGCGGCCGGGGCTTCGGCACATTGGCTCGCGCGCGGATTTCCGGCGGTCGCTTCGGCCGAGCCGGCGGGCGGGGACGAGTGGTCCGCGGCGTGGTCGTTGCTGCGGGAACTGGATGCGCGGGTGCCGGCCGGCTCGCGGGCCGTCGTCTTCGGACCGACGGACGCGGCGCGATTCACCGGCCCCAGGCCGACGCTGGCGCGGCTGCACGTGACCTGGTGGCCGACGGAATCCGTCGCCGTCTCGCCACCGGCCGCACCGGGTCCGCGACCGCAGGTCAAGGTGGCGGTCGTGGCGGCGGCCGATCGGTCGGAGGACCTGCGTTTTGTGCGCGCCGCCTTGCTGGCCGCGGAAAGCTCCGAAACCGCGGTGGATCCCGATTGGGTGGTGCAGTTGGGCGACCTCACGCTGCCGCCCACGTTGGCGGCGCGGGTCGAAGCCGGCGCGGGCCTGATTCGCGATGTCGGGGCGGCGGCCGCGGCCTTGCCGGCGGAGCGGACCTTCCAGCCCGGCGAGAGCCGGTTGGCGTTGCGGCAGCGGGGCGCGCCGCCGGACGGACGCGTGCTCCTGCGCGATTCGGCCGGCGAGCCGATTCTGACGGAAACGCGGCGCGGTGCCGGACGGGTCCTGCAGTGGGGCCTGCGCTTTCACCCGGCGTGGACGGAGTGGCCATTGCGGGCCGAATTTCCCGCCTGGTGGGAGGGCGTGCTGAGACCGGGCCCGACGGCGGCGGCGGCGCTCGCGGCGAGCGCGGCGGCTCCGGGATTCGCCCCCGCCGCGGCGGCCGGAAAGAGCATTTACCCGCCGATCGGCGCGGTGCCGCTCGCGTTCGGCTGCTGGCTCGCAGCGGCGCTGCTGTTCTTGGCGGAACGCGCCTGGTCGTGGCGCCAGGCGCGGGAGGCTGCGCGATGAACCGGCACGATTTGGAAATCCGGGCCGCAGCGTGGCGCCGGCATCACGCAGTGCGGACGGGATTGTCGATCGCGGCGGCGGCGGCGGGCGCGGCGGCCATCGCGGTGCACGGCTCGCCGGGTGCCGCGGCGGGGGCGGCCGTCCTGGGCGGCGCGATTGCCGCGATGGTGCTGGGCCGGCGGCGGCGGCGCGCGGATGCCGCAGCGGTGGCGGCGCATCTCAACCGGCTCGTGCCCGAGTTGGAGGAAAGCGCCGGACTTTGGCTGCGCGAAATCGCCGACCTCGCGCCGATGGAGCGGCTGCAGCGGCGCCGCGTGGATGCGGCGTGGCAGGCCCGGCGCGACCGCGTGCGGCTCGGATTTCCGGCGGCCCGGACCCTGCGTTGGCCGGGCATCGCGCTGTTGGCGGCGCTGGCGGCTTTGCTCGCCGGCATGCGTTTTTCCGTGTCCGCGGCGCGGTCGCCGGCAGCCGCGCCGACGGCCGCGGTGATCCCGGTGGCGCCGGTTTTGCCGCCGCCGGAGCTGCGGCAGGCGCGGATGCAAATCGCGCCCCCGGCGTACACGGGATTGCCGGAACGCGACGTCGTCGGCCTCGACGCCGAAGTCCCGGAAGGTTCGCAACTGGGGTGGCAGCTCGAGTTTGGCGGCGATGCGGCCGCGGTGCGTTTGGAAAGGCCGGGAATCCCGGAGGTCCTGCAACTGGCCGCAAAGGAGGCCGGACGTTTTGCCGGCGCAGTGACCGTCGCCGAAACGCGCATCTACCGGGTCGCGGTGGCACGGCGCGACGGCACGACGATCGTTCGGCCCGGCCTGCACGCCATCAAGGTGGTGCGGGATGCGGCGCCGCGGATTTCGTGGGCGGAACCGACCGCGGCGCGGACGACGGTGGCGCCGGGCAGCGGGCCGGTGGCCCTGCGTTTGACGGCCACGGACGACTATGGCGTGGGAGCGGCGAAGCTGGTGGTCACCGTTGCCAAGGGGACCGGCGAAGGCGTGAAGTTTCGGGAACGCGAACTGCCGTTCCCGCGGCTTGCGACCGCGACCGCCGCGGGAAAAACGGAATTCGTGCTGGCGCTCGATCTGCCGGCGCTCGGGCTGGAGCCCGGCGACGAGCTGTATTTCCACGCCTTGGTCGCGGACGGGAAAACGCCGGAAGCCAATGTGGCCCGGAGCGAGACGCGTTACCTGGTGTTGCAGGGGCCGGCCGCGGTCCCGACCGCCGCGGGCGCGCCGGTCGCGGGCGTGAACCGGCTGCCGCAGTATTTCCGCAGCCAGCGTCAGTTGATTTTGGATACCGAGAAGCTGCTCGCGGAGCGGCCGCGGCTGACGGAGGCGCAGGTGCGCGCGCGGGCGGAGGAAATCGGCATCGACCAGAAGCTCCTGCGCCTGCGCTACGGGCAGTTTCTCGGGGAAGAATTCGAACCGGCTTCGCTCGGCGCGGCGCCGGAAGCGCGGGGCGCGGCCTTCGCGGCGCGGATCCGTTCGCCGGACCGGGAAGGCGGGCAACGCGAGGCCGCGATCGAGCGCGCCATCGAGGCCCAGCACAACCATGCGCCGGCGCCGGATCGCGAAGGCCGGCCGCTCACGGCCGAGGAAATCGCGGCGCCGTTTGTGCACCGGCACGATGCACCGGAATCGGAAACGCTCTACGAGGACGGGGTGAAGGCGGCGCTCCGCGCCGTGCTCGCGGCGATGTGGGAAGCGGAAGGAAAACTTCGCGCCGGCGACCCGGAGGCGGCGTTGCCCGCGGAACAGCGCGCGCTCGAACGGCTGCAGGCATTGCAGCAGGCCGACCGGGTTTCGGTGAAACGGGTCGGGGAGGAGCCGGCTCCGATCGATTTGGACGCGCGGCGGCTGCGCGGCGAACTCGACGGTATCCCGGCGCGGAGCCGCGCGGCCCCGGCCCTCCGCCCGCCGACGACAGGCGAGGCGGAACTGCGCGCCGCGTTGGCCGCCGCGCCGGACTGGCGCCGGCTGCCGCCGGCAATCCGGGCCGGGGTCGAAGCCCGGCTCGCGCGCGCCGCCGGCGAAGAACCCGAGCGTTACCTGGCGATTTTGGACGAGTGGCGGAATCTCGGCGCGACCCCGTCGGGCGAGGACGTTGCGCGTCTGGCCCGCGTGCTGGCCGGACTCCTGCCGGCGGGCATGCCGTTGCCGCAGCGGGCGCAGGATCCGGATGTCGGACGCACGGACCGCTACTTCCGGGCACTCGAAAACGGCGGGGAGGGCGCGCGATGAAAGGCTACGTGCAAATCGCCGCGACGGGCGCGGCGTTGGCGGCCTTGCTTTGGCTGGGATGGACCTTGGCGCGACCGATGCCCGCGCCTGCGACGGCGACCGCAGCCGTTTTGTGGACGTCCGGGGCCGTCGCGGAAGGTCGACGCGCGGCGGACGGTGTCCCGGAATTTGCGCTGGCAACGGCGGAGGCTCCGCCCGGCGTGCCGCGAATTCCGGACGTCGCCGGTCTGCGCCGGAGGTTGCCGCAACTGCGCCGGCTCGAGGTCAAGGGCGACGGCTTGGCTGAAGCGGATTTGGCGGCGACGCGCGGTCTCGAGGTGCGCTGGCAAAGGCCGGAATCGCCGCCGGCGCGCCCGGTGTTGCGCGGACTCGGCGCGCCGCGGACGTTGGCGCGCGGAGATCGTCTTGCCGTCCACGGCGTGGCGGCGGGCTTGCCGCCGGGAGGTTCGACGGCGGTCGCGTTGACTGCGCCCGACGGAGCCGTCGCGACCGCGACCGTGACGGCGGGGGCCGACGGCACGGCGGTGTTTGCGGTGCAGTCCGCGGCGGCGGCGGCGACGGGCCGGTTCGAGTGGACGTTGCGCATCGGCGCCGACGGCGAGGCGGCGACGATCGGTGTGGCGGTCGTCGAACGCGAACGGCCGCGGGTGCTCCTGCTGCAGGCCTCGCCCGCGCCGGAGTTTGCCCGGTTGCAGCAATGGCTGGCCGACGAGGGCGCGCCGGTGGCCGCGCGGATCCGGGTGAGCGCAGAGCGCTTCCGCTTCGTGGCCGCCAACGGTGCGCCGGCGGAAGTTGCCGCGCTCGATGCCGCGGTGTTCGCGGCGTTCGACGCCGTGGTGTCGACCGAGGCGGCCGTCGCGGAATTGCCCCCGGCGGAAGCGGCGGCGTTGGCCGGGGCCGTGGCCCAAGGCGGCCTCGGCCTGCTGGTCGTCGGGGAAGCGGCGGCCGCGCGCGCGGAGTCCGGGCTGTTGCCTTGGGCCGTGCCGGCGTTGCCGGCGGATGCCGGGATGCGGCTGGCGCGCCTGCGATTGGCGCCCGGCTTGGCGTTGGGCGACGCCGTCGCGGTCGGCGAATCCGAATTGCCGGAGCTGCCGAACGCCCGGACCGTGGTCGCCGATCCGCAGGGCCGGATTTTGGCGGCGGTGCGGCCCCGCGGCGCGGGCCGGCTGGGTCGTAGTGTAATGGCTGATACTTGGCGCTGGGTGCTCGCCGGGCAGGGCGAAACCCATGCGCTGGTTTGGCGGGAATTGCTGGCCGCCGTGGCGCGGCCGGCCGCGGTTGCGCGCGGCAGCTGGGACTTGGCCGATGCCGCGCCGGTGTTTGCGGGCGAGGCGGTGCGGTTGCGCTGGCGCGGGCCGGCGGCGGAGATTCCGCGCGCAGTGAATGTCGAAACTGGCGCCGACTCCGATGGGGTGAAGGTGGGTGTGACGGCGTCGGCGGACGGACGGGAAGCGGCCGCCGTTTTTCGGCCGGAGCGCGCGGGCTGGCACCGCATCGGAGCACCCGTCGCGGACGGAGGGTGCGACCTGTATGTTTATCCGGCGGAGGCGTTGGCCGAATTCCGGGCCGAGCGCCGGCGCGAAGCCATGGCGGCGCGGGCAGGGGAGGCCGCGGGCGCGGCGGCGGGCGGGCCGGAGGATGCGCGGGGGAACGGGCCTTGGCTGCCGGCAGCGCTATTCTTGCTGGCGGCGGGGTGGCTTTGGTTTCGCGAGCGCAAAGGATGAGCAGGATTCCCACTGGAGCCGGCGACGGAACCCGGCCAAGTTGCGGGCGATGAATACCCGTCGCGATTTCGTGCGTTGCGCAGTGGTGGGCGGTTTGGCGGCCGCGGTCCGGCCCGGGCGGTCGGCCGAGCCGGCGCCGGGTGCAGCGGCGGTGCGGGCCCAGTGGTGCACGTGGGCGGAGCGACTCGCGGCGCCGTTGCTCGCGGCATTGGCGGAGCGGCGTTTGAAAACGGCGATGCCGGTCGAAAGCCATCCGGCGTCGAAGGATCGCCCGCAGTTCACCTATCTCGAAGGATTAGGCCGGTTGCTGGCCGGCTTGGCCCCGTGGCTCGAATTGGGTGGCGAAGCGTCACCCGCGGGACGCGCCCGCGCGAAATGGGCGGATCTGGCCCGGGCCGGCATCGATGCGGCGACCGATCCGGCGTCGCCGGACTTCATGAATTTCTCCCGGGGGCGACAGCCCTTGGTGGATGCGGCGTTTCTGGCGCAGGCGATGCTGCGGGCGCCGCGGGAGCTGTGGCAAAAACTCGACGCGCGTGTGCAGCGCAACGTCGTCGCCGCGCTGGTTTCCTCGCGGCCGATCAAGGCGGGCGAGAACAACTGGAAACTGTTCGCGACCACCGTCGAAGTTTTCCTCCACCGGGCCGGCGAGAAACGCGACGACGCCCGGCTCTTCGAAGGTCTGCGCAAGCACCGCGAATGGTATGTCGGCGACGGGATGTACGGGGACGGCCCCGAATTCCATTGGGATTATTACAACGCGTTCGTGATCCAGCCGATGTTGGTCGAGGCGCTCGACGTCGTCGGCGACGAAGCCGACGAGTGGCGAATCCTGCGGGGCAAGGCGCGCGAACGGTTGACTCGTTTTGCCGCGATTCAGGAACGTTCGATCGCGGTCGACGGCACATTTCCGGCGATCGGCCGTTCGCTGGCCTACCGCGCCGGCGCTTTCCAGGGACTCGCGTTGGCGGCGTGGCGCGGTTGGCTGCCGCGGGAAGTGTCGGCCGCGCAGGCGCGGGTGGCGCTGACGCGCGTGATGCGCCGCACGCTGGAGGCGCCGGGCACGTTCGACGCGCGCGGGTGGTTGCAGATCGGACTCGCGGGCCACCAGCCGGGCCTCGGAGAAACCTACATCTCGACCGGCAGCCTCTATCTTTGCAGCACGGCGCTGCTGCCGCTGGGCCTGCCGGCCGGCGCCGATTTTTGGCGCGGCGACGACGTCCCGACGACGTGGGAAAAAATCTGGCGCGGCGACAATCTGCCGGTCGACAAGGCGATCAAGAGCCCGCGCTGACCGGCCGCCGCACGGCGACGGCGGCACTCAGAAATACTTCGTGTAGGTGACGCCGTTGGCGTCGGAGAACACGAGACTGTTGGCGCCGACGGTGACGAGGCGGACGCCGAGCGTGCGGTCGACGATGTCGTTTACGCGGTAAACGCGGTCGTTCATGAGGACGCGGCTTTCGTTGCCCGAAGCGCGGATGCCGGTGACCTTGATCGCCTCGACAAACGACGTGATGCGCTCGTCGGCGCGGGCCGCGGACGCGCCGGCGGCGGTGGCGAAGGGCAGCGAAACGGCGGCCGACGGCACGGGCGCGGTGAACTCCGGTTGGGGTTTGGCAACGGACGCGGATTCGGCGGCCGGGAGCCGAGCAGCGGCGGGCAGGGCCGCCGGCGCTTCGACCGGAGCGCGGGCAGGTGCCGGAGGGGCGGCCGGCGGTATCGCCAAAGTAGGAATCGTTTTGGCCGGCGCGGGTGGCGGAACAGCCGCCGCGGGAGCGGTGGAGGCGCCGGGGCGCGGGGCCGGCGCTTCGGTTTTGGCGATCGCGGCCGGAGCCGGCACCGGGAGAACGGGCGCCTTGGCGACGGCCGTGGCCGGAGTTGCCGGCGCGGACGGGCGGTTGATGAGAAAGACGGTGACGACGACGGAAAGCACGACGAGGACCACGGCGCCGGCGCCGAGGAGGACCATCGTGTTGGCGCTGCGGGGCGGACGGCGTTTGGCGACGCCCGGGCCGTCGGCGCCCAGCGCGCCGGGTTCGGCCTCGGCGCCGCCGTCGCTGCGCAGGCGCTGCGCTTTCTTGAGGGCTTCGTTGATGAGACTCATGACGGCGG
This sequence comes from Opitutia bacterium Tous-C1TDCM, assembly GCA_002288455.1. Taxonomy (GTDB): domain Bacteria; phylum Verrucomicrobiota; class Verrucomicrobiia; order Opitutales; family Opitutaceae; genus ER46. Next base: position 6,625 of record NEUS01000027.1, on the reverse strand, counting down.
AAGGAGGGACGGCGGGATGATCAAGCGGTGAGTTTCTCCATGTCCCGCACCGCCCGGCGCACATCCCAGTAGTTCACCTCGTCGGATTCGCGGATGAAGGCCGCGAGCAGCGCCTTGTCGCAGAGGTTGTTCACGATGCGCGGAATGCCGCCGCTGCCTTTGTGGATGGCGCGGAGGGCCCAGCGGGAAAAACTCGGGCGGCCGTTGCCGCCGGCAAGCGACAGGCGGTGGTGCACGTAGTGGGCGAGGTCGGTCCGGGTGAGGGGATGCAGCTCGTAGTGCACGAGGATGCGTTGGCGGAGCTGGCGCAGTTCCTCGCGGGCGAGGACGTCCTTGAGCTCGGGTTGGCCCATGAGGACGATCTGGAGAAGTTTCTGTTTGTCGGTTTCGAGATTCGACAGGAGGCGGATCTGTTCGAGGACCTCGAACTTGAGATTCTGGGCCTCGTCGATGATGAGGACGATGTCGCGGCCGCGCTGGATGCGGTCGAGCAGGACGGCGTTGATCTGGGCCACGAGGTCGTTCTGGCTGCGGGCGATTTTCGTTTCGCCGAGCTCGGTGAGGATCGCCTTGAGCATCTGCGTCTCGGTGATCCGGGGATTGAGAATGAGCGCCGTGTCGTAGTGCGAAGGATCGAGCTCGTTGAGGAAGCGGCGGCAGAGCGTCGTCTTGCCGCAGCCGACCTCGCCGACCAGCACGATGAAGCCCTTTTTTTCGCGCACGCCGTACTTCAGATGCTGGAGAGCTTCCTGATGGGTCGGGCTGAGGTAGAGGAAGCGCGGATCCGGGGTGATGTTGAACGGCATCTCCCGGAACCCGTAAAAGCTCTGATACATGCGGAGCGGCACCGTGGCCGGACGGGGCCGAAAACGCACGCCAAATTCTGCGGCGACCCGGGGGCGCGGCCGAAGATTGAATTCTCCTTTACTCCCGCGGCTCCGGTGCCGTTGATCGCGGCGCGTTTTGTGAATCCGCACCGTCTCGTCATCCCGCTCTACGCGCTCGCCATGGCGCTCCTCGCCCTCGCCGCCGGGGCTTGGTTCGTGGATGCCCGGGCCGAGTACCGCCAGCTCAAGCAGACCGAGGCGGCGATCCGGCTCAAACTCGCCGCGGCGGAACTTCGCCTCAAGGAACAGGACCGGATCCTGCAGCGGCTGCGCAACGACCCGGGCTTCGTCGAAAGCGCCATCCGCCGGCGGCTCAGCCAAGCCAAGCCCGGCGAAGTGGTGTTCCGTTTCGAAGACTGACGCCGCCCGCCGCGGGCCGGGACCTGCCGGGCGGGGTTCGCCCCGTTTTCGTATCCTCACTTTCATGACGACCGACCCGCTGATCGAGAAATTCCAACAGGCCGGCCAGGGCCACGTGTTCGCGTTTTTCGCGACTTTGCCGCCGGCGGAACAGCGCCGCCTGCTCGACGAGGCGGCCGAAATCGACCTCGCGGAAATCGCGCGGCTCACCCGGACCCTGCTCGCGCCGGGCGGCGCCGCGGGGATCGACCTCGGCGGGCTTGCGCCCGCGCCCTACGAGCGGCGGCCGGAAAACGGCGGCGACGCCGCCGCTTGGGACCGGGCGAAGGCCGCCGGCGAGGCCATGCTCCGCGCCGGCCGCGTGGCGGCCTTCACCGTCGCGGGCGGGCAGGGCACGCGGCTCGGTTACGACGGCCCGAAGGGCACGTTTCCGGTGACGCCCCTGAAACAGAAAACGCTCTTCCAGGTGTTCGCGGAAAAGATCCGCGCCGCCGGCGTCCGCTACGGCCGCCCGCTGCACTGGTTCATCATGACGAGCCACGCGAACCACGCCGCCACCGAGGCGTTTTTCGCCGCCCACGGTTATTTCGGCCTGGAGCAGGCGCGGGTGCATTTCTTCCGCCAGGGCCGGATGCCGGCGGTCGACCTGCAGGGGCGGATTCTGCTCGAGACGCCCGGCTCGATCGCGATGTCGCCCGACGGCCACGGCGGCTCGCTCCGCGCGCTGGAGCGCAGCGGGGCGCTCGATCTGATGCAGCGCGAGGGCATCGATACGCTGAGCTATTTCCAGGTGGACAACCCGCTCGTGCGCGCGATCGACCCGACCTTCCTCGGTTGGCACGCGCTGCAGGGTTCGGAGATGTCGAGCAAGATGGTCCCCAAAGCCTATCCCGAGGAAAAGGTCGGTCTGTTTTGCGCCCAAGGCGGCAAGACGGTGGTGGTGGAGTATTCCGACCTGCCGATGGCGATGCAGCAGGAACGCGACGCCGCGGGCCAACTCCGCTACCTGGCCGGCAGCATCGCGATCCACCTGCTCGACCGCGATTTCATCCGCCGGATGGCGGCGGGCGGCGAGGGTGTCGCGTTGCCGTTCCACCGGGCCGACAAGAAAATCCCCACCGTCGATGCCGCGGGCCGGCCGGTGAAACCCGAAAAACCCAACGGCGTGAAATTCGAGCTCTTCGTTTTCGACGCCCTGCCGTTTGCCCGGAATCCGGTCGTGATCGAGACGCGCCGCGAGGACGATTTCTCCCCGGTCAAGAACGCCGACGGCGTCGATTCCCCGCAGACCTGCCGCGACGACCAGCGCCGGCAATTCGGGCGCTGGCTGCGCGCCCAGGGCGCCGCGGTGGCGACCGATGCCACCGGGTTGCCCGCCGCCGGGATCGAGGTGTCGCCGCTTTTCGGTTACGACGAGGACTCGTTTGCCGAGGCCTGGAAAAAACTGCCGCCGGCCCCGTCGATCCGTGACGGGCTGTATCTGGAGTGAGCCGGCTCCGTATCCGCACTTTCCTTACCTGTACTCCGCACCGCCATCCATGACCACGCTCGAACGTATCCGCCAAGCCGCCCAAGCCGGGCACCTCATGCCGTCCGCGGCCGAGAATATCGCCGCGTTCCTCGCCGTCCGCCTGCCGGCGTGGGCGGCCGACAGCATCGCGGAACTCGCCGAGCGGGGCGCTTGGGGCGAACTGAACGACCGCTTCTACCGCTTCCTGGAGTTCGGCACCGGCGGCATGCGCGGCCGGACCATCGGCACGGTCCCGGCCCGGGCCGAAACCGGCACGCCCGACGAACGCGGTTCCCCCGCGCACGCGGCGATCGGCAGCAATTTGCTCAACGATTTCACGCTCATCCGGGCGGTCGTCGGGCTCTACCGTTACACCGCCAAGTACACCGCGCAGCAGGGCGGCCGGGGCCGCGTGAAACTCGTGATCGCCTGCGATGTGCGGCATTTTTCCCGGCACTTTTCGGACTTGGCCGCGTCGACGTGGACGCAGCTCGGCGGCGAGGCTTTCGTGTTCGACGGCCCGCGGCCGACGCCGCAGCTGAGTTACTCGGTCCGTTGGCTCAAGGCGCAGGCCGGTATCGTCATCACCGCCAGCCACAATCCGCCCCATGACAACGGCTTCAAGGCCTACTTCGACGACGGCGCCCAGGTGGTGCCGCCGCACGACACGGGCATCGTGGCGGAGGTCAACGCGGTGCCGCTGGCGGAGATCGGCGCCTTCCTCGTCCCGCAGCTGGCCGGCGTGACCGCGCTCGGCCGCGACGCGGACGATGCCTATCTCGCCGTGGCGGCGAAGGCCGCGCTCGATCCCGAGGTTTTCCGCCGGACCAAGCTCAAGGTCGCCTTCACCAACATCCACGGCACGGGCGCGGTGCATTCGGTCCCGCTCCTGATCCATGCCGGCTGCGACGTCCACCCGGTGGCCGAGCAGTTCGAGTTCGACGGCCGGTTCCCGACCGTCAAGTCGCCCAACCCCGAGAATGCCGAGGCTCTCGCCTGCGCCGTCGCGCTGGCGGAACGCGAAGGCTGCGACGTCGTCCTCGCCACCGATCCCGACGCCGACCGCATGGGCTGCGCGGTGCGCCACCGCGCGGGCGGGATGGAACTGCTCACGGGCAACCAGATCGGTTCGCTCCTCGCCGAGTATCGGCTGACCAAGTACAAGGAACTCGGCTGGATCCCGGCCGCCGGTTCCCCCGCGGTGTGCATCGTGAAGACCTTCGTCACGACGCAGCTGCAGGACGCCATCGGCCGCGGCCACGGCGTGAAGGTCATCAACACGCTCACCGGCTTCAAGTGGATCGCGGCCAAGATGCGCGGCTACGAGAACAAGGTGCGGGCGGCGCTCGGGGCCGGCTTCGATTACGACGGCGCATCCTTCGCGGAACGCGCCCGCCTGCTCCAGCAGCACAGCACGTTCTACGCGTTCGGCACGGAAGAGAGCTACGGTTACCTGCCCAACGACTACCTGCGCGACAAGGACGGCAATTCCGCGTGCCTGATGTTCGCCGAAGTGTGCGCCTGGGTGAAGAGCCGCGGCCTCACGGTCCCGGAGTATCTCGACGAGATCTATCTCCGCTACGGGTTCTACCTCGAGGGCGTGATCAATATCTATTACGAGGGCGCGAGCGGGGACGCGAAGATCAAGCGCATCCTCGACACCTACCGGTCGAATCCGCCGGCGGCCTTCGGCGACGTGCAGGTGGTGAAGTTCCAGGACTTCGGCCGGGAGCAAGTGTACGATGCGGACGGCGAACTCATTCCCGCGCAGGATCTGTATATTGTCACGCTATCGAACGGCTATTCGTTCGCGGCCCGGGGCAGCGGCACCGAGCCGAAAATGAAGTTCTACCTTTTCGCGCAGGCCGCGGTCGCGGCGGCCGCCGATCTTCCGGTCGTGAAAGCCCGGGTGAAAGAATCGCTCGCCGCCTTGAGCGGGTTGATCGAGGCGGAAGCCAAGGGTCGGGCGGAAGGCTAGGCATTTGGCGGCAAGCGGTTTGGTGGCCGGTTGGACGCGGCGGGCCGGGGACGGTGCCCGGCCCGGAGCGTGGCAGGGACCGGAATTGTTACGGTTGCGTTCGCATTTTCATTGAGACTGCGGCGCCGAAGTTTTCTTAATTCGTCAGCTGGTTACCTGCTCGGCGCCTGACACGACGAGCGAATCAACCATCTCTGGGAGCCCGGTAGGCATTGGCGTGCGAACCGGGCTCCCTTTGTTTTTTCCGTTCGCGGTGCGGGCGCGCCGGATGTCGGCCGCAAGGCAAACAGGATTCGAATTGGCGGAAGTGGGTGAACGCTACCGGTTTCTACCCCTGAAATCGGACTTGGTTTTTCCGCCGCCGACTTCAACTCTCCCGCGAATATGAAGATTTGCTGCATTGGCGCCGGGTATGTGGGTGGTCCGACGATGGCGATGATCGCTCTCAAGGCCCCGTCGATCGAGGTGCGGGTCGTCGACATGAACACCGCCCGCATCGCGGCCTGGAACTCCGATACGCTGCCGATCTACGAACCCGGGCTCGACGACGTCGTGCGCCAGACCCGCGGCCGGAATCTCTTTTTCTCGACCGATGTCGTCGGTGGCATCAAGGCGGCGGATATCATTTTTGTCGCGGTGAACACCCCGACCAAGAGCTACGGCGTCGGCGCCGGGCGCGCCGCCGATCTGCGCTTTATCGAGTCGGTCGCGCGCACGATCGCCGAGCATGCCAACGGGCCCAAGATCATCGTCGAAAAATCGACGATCCCGGTGAAGACCGCGGAGACGATCAAGGATATCCTCGCCGCCAATTCCCGCGGGCATACCTTCGAGGTGCTGTCGAATCCGGAGTTCCTCGCCGAGGGCACCGCCGTCGCCGACCTGATCTCGCCCGACCGCGTTCTGATCGGCGGCGAGCGCACCGAGGGCGGCCAGCGCGCGCTCGAGACGCTCGTTTCCGTCTATGCGCACTGGGTGCCGCGCGACCGGATCATCACGACCAACCTGTGGTCGTCGGAGCTTTCGAAACTGGTCGCGAACGCGTTCCTCGCGCAGCGCATCTCCTCCATCAATTCCATTTCCGCGTTGTGCGAGGCGACCGGCGCCGATGTCGACGAAGTCGCCAACGCGATCGGCAAGGATTCGCGCATCGGCCCGAAGTTCCTGAAGGCGTCCGTGGGTTTCGGCGGTTCCTGCTTCCAGAAGGACATCCTGAATCTGGTCTATCTCTGCGAACACTTCGGCCTGCCGGAAGTCGCCGCCTACTGGGAGCATGTCGTGAAGATGAACGACTGGCAGAAGCATCGCTTCGCCGCGAAGATCGTCCGCTCCCTCTTCAACACCGTCGCCGACAAGCGCATCGCGGTCCTCGGCTTCGCCTTCAAGAAAGACACCAACGACACCCGCGAGTCCGCCGCGATCGCCGTTTGCCGCGACCTGCTCGCCGAACAGGCCAACGTCATTGTCTACGATCCCAAGGTCCCGGCCGACGAGATCCGCGCCGACATTCTCGGCAAGGGCAAGTACGACCCCCGGCTGAAGATCGTGACGTCCGCCTACGAGGCCGCGGCCGGCGCCCATGCGCTCGCCGTCGTCACGGAGTGGGACGAGTTCAAGCAACTCGATTTCAACCGGATCTACGCCGGCATGCACCAGCCGGCGTTCGTCTTCGACGGCCGCAACATCCTCGATCTGGCGAAGCTCAAGGCCATCGGATTCCGGGTCTCCGGCATCGGCAAAGCCTGATGCGAAAGCCGAGTTGAGAGCTGAAAGTTGAGGAGCCTCTGAAAAACGCGCCGCTGGTCCCCGCGTGGGAGCGGCGGCGTTTTTTTTCGGAAGCCAGAGAGCAAAGAAGAGGGCGAAGCGGTCAAAACGGGGCTGAGTGGTGGT